>JAFXAN010000092.1 GCA_017517035.1 Clostridia bacterium | reverse complement strand
CTCAGCGTGTCGAGAAAGTCTCGACACGCTGGCAGACCTCGAAAAAGGTAGGAATATTTTCCGTTCTTACATTCGTCGGCGTACTCGGTACGACAGAGTGTAAGAACGGAAAAAACAAGTAAGCACAAGGCTTTCCTTTAGATTGCCTTGTGCTTCTTTTAGAATTTTATTTTTTCTCTTATTTTTAACTTTTTTATTCTTACTATTATCTACTTGTGGTATTACAGCTTTTTCGACAGTCTGAGAGGCTGAATTATCAGCCTCTTTCTTTATTCTGTTATCATAATATTTCCTTCACCCACATGAACATTGATCTTTCCTTGCACAACGCCCGATGCACCGGTATATTCCATTCCCTGAGAAAAGCTTCCGTTTTCATAGATGTCGCTTCCGAAGCGGACTCTTCCGCTATCGGTCTTAAGTCTCACAACACTTGAAAGAAGGTCATCTCCCGAATAACCGTATTTAAAATATCCACGGGCAATTTCCGCTTCCATATCCGTAACCTTGGATGAAGAAAGAGCTGCAAAACCATATTTAAGTTCAGCCTTTCCCGAGCTTATTTCAGATGATGAGATATTTAGATTTCCTTCTGCAATATTTATCTCAAAACCGCCCGTGCTTATAACATCATCCATATATACAGACCCATATTCAAGATCAATGGCAAAATCTGATTCGAGCCTCTGGTGCTCAATTTTGATATCACCACTGTAAAGCCCGATATCAAGCAATTTCAGCGCGGACGCAGAAGGCAAATAAACATTGACAGTCCGCATTTTTGATGCCATTTTTATCGAGTTGAAATAGTTTCTGAAACCGTCAAAATTGAAGCTGATAAGATTTCCAAGTGCCGATTTTTCATCAACGGATATCGTTGTGGCACCGACGGTCATCCCAAAAACATCGAGAGGATAATTCACCATTTCAAGCTTGCCCGCACCGTTGGAAATATAAATATTTACATCGGCATATGACAGATCAAGAGAGATCTTTTTTATTTGCGAAGCATCAAATTCATATTCAAAAACATACTGCCCCGCACCGTTCTGGGTCTGACTGAAAAGCTCATTATCATTTTTCACAGACAGAATGATTCCTGCCGCACAAAGAACAACCCCGATAAAGGCAAGAACGGCTGAGAAGATGAGCAGTCTTTTCATTTTCTTCGTAAATTTCATATGCTGCATACCCCCTTAAACTTTCTTATAAGCCTTTTTATCTTCTTGAAGATGGCAGCAACCCCCATAGGATATTTCTTCCAGACCTTTACCGAATATTTTGTTCCGAAACGGTATATTATCACCGAAAGGCTGACCATGATAGCCCCTATAACAAATGCAAGCCCCAGCTCAAAAAGTCCTATATGTACCTGACCGCCGATAAATTTCACAATGGAGAAAATAATCTCAGCAAGAATTGCACACGAGCCGCCGATAATTATGGCAATAAGCAAGGGTATATATGCTACGATAAATACCGAAAGCAGAACAAACAGCAAAGCGCAAAGAGCAAGAGCTGCAATGCCGAGAGGTATCCACAGCGGAGAAAGAATAACAGTAATTATCCAAAAGAACACAGGATTTCCGACGGGAATATATTCCTCCTCATCAGGATCATCCGATGAAGCGTAATAATCCACTTCATCAGAATTAATGCTGAATTCCCGTGTTGCGTAATCTTCTTCCGCTTCTGCTTCTTCATCGAAATAATCCTCACGCTCAACCTCAAGCTCTTCTCCAAGCGCATTAAAATCCTGCTCGTCACTTTCAGAAGCGTCAAACACTTTTATATCATCATCGCCATCATCAGGCTCTTCAAGAGTCGGAAGCTCCTCAATTTCGGGCATTCTGTGCGCCTTAATGATCTTAAAAATCTCCTCGGCAAAATCCGAAGGGCTTTCATGATCAAGCTCCTGTGCTTCTTCTCCGATTCCAAGGCGGGTAAGATAAGAATCTATATACTTTTTTTGCTTTTCAAGCTCGGTCTCTGTTGCACCAAGCTCGGCAAGATGAGATAAAACAAGTTCAATGAACCTAATTTTCTTCATACAATGCAGCTCCTTTTAACAAAATTAAAGAAAAAATCAAAAAACTCTTTCACTTGTGGAAAAAATATGTTATAATATTACCGAAAATCATATTTTTTTGATCTTACCTATCTATTATAACAGAAAAAGGAGAAAATTTCAATATGCGACCAAGAAAAAAGAAGCACGGAAGCGAAAGAATTCTCGCTTGCTCCCGTTTTTTAATAGAAGATCCACGCTCACTTATGGATGATCCCTGCGCTCCCTTTGGCAAAAAAAGACCGATCCACCTTGAGATCGGATGCGGCAAGGGCAGCTTTGCCACCGGACTTTCATCAGTAAGAAGCGATATAAATCTCATTGCAATGGAGAAGATTTCCGATGTTGCGGTAACCGCTCTTGAAAGAACTGCACAAAGCGAAAACGAGCGTGATGACAATCTCCGCTTCATCATCGGTGATGCGAAGCTTCTTCCCGAATTTTTCCCCGAGCATTCGATCGACACTATCTATATAAATTTCTGCGATCCTTGGCCAAAAAAAGGACACGCAAAGCGCCGCCTTACCCACAGAGGCTTCCTTGAGATTTACAGAAAGCTGCTGCGAGAAGACGGAATGCTGATCTTCAAAACCGACAATGCCGGACTTTTCGATTTCAGTATGGAGGAATTTGCAGAATCGGGACTTGAAATAGTGTGGCACACAAGAGATCTCCATTCCGAAACAAACGAAATTGCAAAAAATAACATCGTCACGGAATACGAGCGTAATTTTTCCTCAAAAGGATTTAATATTTGCTCTGCCCATGTCAGATTCACAAAAAAGGAGAATGAAAATGCTGAATGATCTCATCCTGAAAAACAGAAGCTACAGAAGCTTTGACCGCAGCCGTAAGATTTCAAAAGAAGAGCTTATGTTGGTTATGGACATGGCAAGAAAAATCCCATCAGCAAGAAATCTCCAGGCTCTCAAATATAGGCTCTGCTATACAGATGAGGACTGTGCAAAGCTCTTCCCTCTCACCTCTTGGGCAGGCGCACTTCGTCCTCTTGTGCTTCCGCCAAAGGGACATGAGCCGACCTCTTATATAATCATTTGCACCGACAGCGATATTTCAAGCACCGAAAAGAACCGTTTTTTAGGTGTTGATATAGGCATCGCAGCGCAGACCATCATGCTTGCGGCAACGGAACGCGGACTTGGCGGATGTATGCTTGGTGCATTCAGCGCAGAAAAGGTAAAGGAAGCTCTTGATATCGACGAAAAATATATTCCCTCTTTGATTCTTGCTCTTGGAAAACCCGATGAAGAGATCGTTCTCCATGATGCGGATGAAATAGAAGCTCCGTATTTCAGAGATGAGGACGGAACACATCATGTTCCAAAAAGAAAGCTCGAGGACATAATAATATGAACGATTTTTTCGAGCCTGATGGAGTTCTGATAGTAAACAAGCATGAGGGACCCACATCCCATGATATTGTCAATATGGTCAGAAAGCTCTATCATACAAAGAAGGTCGGGCACACGGGAACTCTTGACCCAATGGCAACGGGTGTTCTTGTTGTGCTTATCGGCAGAGCGGCAAAGGCTGCCGAATATCTTGTGAGCGATGAAAAAAAATATGAGGCGATCCTCCGCCTCGGCATTACAACAGACACGGAAGATATAACAGGCAAGATACTCACTGAATACAGCGGAAAATTACCGAGCGAAAACGAGGTCGTTTCGGTTATCAACAGCTTCCTTGGAAAAAGCGAGCAGATACCGCCAATGTACAGCGCCTTAAAGGTCGATGGGAAAAAGCTCGTTGACATTGCAAGAGGCGGCGGCGAGATCGAAAGAAAGCCACGCCCCATCGAGATATATTCAATCGAATGCAAAAAAATAGACGATACGGAATACAAGATCAAAGTTCACTGCTCAAGCGGTACATATATAAGAACGCTTTGCCGTGATATCGGTGATAAGCTTGGTTGCGGCGGCACGATGAGTGCCCTTTGTCGCACGGAAACGGGCGGTTTCCCTATTTCCGAGAGTGTTACGGTAAATGAGCTTAAAGAAATGGATGAACAGACACTTATAGGTAAGCTCATCCCAACAGAATCGCTTTTCAGAGAGCTTGAAGCAGTTAAGCTTCCTGCATTCTATGAAAAGCTCTGCCGCAGCGGCTGCGAAATCTATCAAAAAAAGATAAAAACAAATTTTGAAAACGGAACGAAGGTTCGTCTTTGCTCGGAGAACGGTGAATTTTTCGCGCTCGGAGAGGTTTCGGAATACGAAAACGGCTCGGCTGTCAAGGCTATAAAAACCTTCAGATTATAAAAACGAATTTTTAAACAGTAATTTATCGGTGAATTATAAATAGCGGTTGTGGTCTTATCCTCCGATAATGCTAATAGATTCTTCGCACAATACGCCAAAGGCGTTTTGTTTCGCTCAGAATGACGAGTTAGGGTGAAGGCGCTTCTCTCTTCCACTTGTCATCCTGAGCGTAGCGAAGGATCTAGAAACGCTAAGGATGATTTCATCACTATCTGACAGTTCGACAAATTCCTGTTTGAATTAAAATACAAGTGAAATTGAACGGTAAAAAAAGGCTCCCCTGTTTTAATAGGGGAGCTGGCACGGCGAAATAACTTGCCGTAGAAAAATAGATACTATTCGCCGTGACTGAAGGGTTTAGCTTGCAAAGTAACTTTATAAAACAAGAAAGTTACTTTTCACCTCATAAGACCCTTCCGTCTTTTGCCTTACGGCAAAATCCACCTCCCCTAATTTTGCTTTGCAAAATCAGTGTAGGCTAACGCATATCCTCATCTCCGTTTATTTACTCTTTCAACAGTTCGATAAATTACTATTTATAGATGATAACACATTGTACCGAGAAATTCATAATATGCTAAAAGGATGACCGTGTGGTCATCCTTTTTGCCTATACATATTCCTTTATTATTTTTGCGACCTGCTCGCCGCATTCTTTTATTCCTGCCTCTGAAAGGTGAACGCCATCTTCACAGATATATTTCTCCCTATCCGAATCAACAAGGCTATGAAGATCGTTTATAACAATGTCCCTCTTTTGAAGCTCCGAAACGACAAGTGCATTATATTCCTTTATCACAGCATTTCGAGCGTCATCGTGAGCAACGGGTGTTGTTGTTGCGAAAATAACAGTTTTTGCGTGTTTTTTTAGATTTTCAGCAATTCTTAGAATGTTTTTCACATATTCTTCAGCATCCGTAAACCAACCGTCGCCATAATTTATGGCATCCCAAAGCCCGTTGTTCCAGTGAATAACATCGGAATCGGCAATCATATCTGCCCACTCTCTGAAAATGCAACGAAGCGTATATTTTGCATAGCGACAGTTATCGGTAGGCTGAAAAACCTCATATCCCTCACCCATCATGCCCGGCACTGCTTTGCCATATCCAATAAGACGAATGGAATCGCCAAGAAGAACGATTTTTTTCATTTTTTTAGTCCTTTCAAATGATTTCAGCCAATTATAGCACCTAAAATCACGAAAGTCAATAGCATTTATTGCTCTTTTATAGTAAGAACGACCTTTCCGACGCTTCTGCCCTCGGAAAGCTCTCTATGCGCCGCATCAGCCTCTGTTATGGGCAGAACCTTATGAATAGTGGGCTTCACCTCACCGCTTGTAACCTTCGGCCAGATGTTTTCAACAAGAGAAGCAAGGATCTGCGCTTTAACCGCAGGAGTTCTTGAACGGAGAGTACTTCCAATAACTCTCACATTGCGGACATAGATATTTTTCAGATCAATTTCTGTCATTGTTCCCGCAAGTGCGGCGATCATGATCCATCTTGCACCGTGCTTAAGATAATGGAGAGATCTACCCATCATAGTGCCGCCGAGACAGTCGATGGCAACATCAACGCCTCTTCCAGCCTCAAGCTCTGCACGAAGCACGTCCTCGATATTTTCCTTTTTGGTATTGACAACGATATCAGCACCGAGAGCCTTTACCTTCTCAATATAAGCATCCTCAATAACGGTGGTTATAACTCTGATTCCGAAGGCTTTTGCCATGGGAATGAGAACGCTTGCAAGTCCGCTTGCGCCTGCGTGCATAAGAAGAGTGTTTCCGCTCTCGATCTTACCTTCAATAAATAGATTAAGATAAGATGTCGCAAAAGCTTCGGGAATTGCTGCAGCCTCTATCATCGAGCAACCCTCGGGAACGGGCATAAGCATATCATATTTGATATTTGCATATTCCGCATATCCGCCGCCGCCGAGAAGTGCGCAGACCTTATCTCCGATCTTATAATTACTTTTTGCCTTTGCTCCCTCGGTCATATCAACGATAACGCCCGAAATTTCAAGTCCCATCCACTCGGGGCAGCCGGGAGGAGGCGGATAATCTCCGTCTCTCTGCATAAGATCCGCACGGTTTACAGCCGCATAATGGATCTCAACAAGAACATCATCCTCCTGCATCACGGGATTTGGAACATCGCTCCAAACAAGCTCTTTATTTTCTTTAACAAGTATTGCTTTCATAAGTAAAGTCCTTTCGTTTTTTATTATTATACATCATTTAACGAAAAAATTAAAGACAGTATTGTGCAAAAAAAGATAACTATTCTGCTGCTTGACTAATTTGGGCAAAAGTGATATAATAATACCATAAACCTTTTGGAGGCAAAAATGATCGCACTTATAGTTGCATATGATAAAAACAGGGTGTTCGGCAAGGACGGAAAAATCCCATGGAAGATCGAGGGTGAACAAAAAAGATTCAAGGAGCTTACCCTTGGAAATACAGTAATTATGGGCAGAAGGACATATGAAGAAATCGGACGACCTCTGCCTGGCAGACAAACTATTGTGATATCAAAAACAGCAAATTTTGACGGAGATAACTGCAAAACAGTAAAAAGTCTTGACGAAGCTCTTAAAATTGCAAAGGGTGATATATTTATATCGGGTGGCGCAGCACTTTACAGAGAAGCTCTTCCCTTTTGCGAAAAGCTTTATATCACCGAAATTGAATCTTCTTTCGATGGAGATGTTTTTTTCCCTGTTTTTGACGAAAGAAAATATGAAAAAGAAGTTGTAAAAAAGATAAGCGGTGAGATTCCTTATACCTATCTCACATATACAAAGCTATGATTCCGAGGCGTTTTTCCTATAGTTTTCCGGAGAAGCACCATAATATTTCTTAAAAATTCTGCTGAAATTCAGCGGATCCGAAAATCCGATCTCGTATGCTATCTGCGAGATCGGTATTTTTGTTTCAAGGAGCAGCTCTGTTGCCTTTTTCAGCCTTAAAGATATCATATAAGCATAGGGAGATCTGCCCATTTTTTCACCGAAAACATGAATAAATCTGCTTTTGCTTACTCCATATTCCATAGCATATTCTTCGATCTCACGATTCTCCCGAAAATCTCTGTGCATCATCGCAACAACCAACGCAAGTCTTTCATCCGATGCGCTTTTTTCCCTATAGGGTTCTCTGCCAAGTGCAGCAATAATTGCGATAAGATCACCGATCAGCACAGCTTCTCTTCCAATACCATTTGTATTAAAATCAAAAAGCGTCTTTCCGAAAAGCTTTATTATATCGGTTGAAGCCGTACCGCCTTCAAAAAACAAGCTTTCCGAAAGCTCCGCATCACAAAGAAGATCATCCACCGCACTTCCCGAAAAATGGATCCAAAAATTGCTTCCCTTTCCCTCTGCACTGTAATCCTGCGGTACAAAGGGGCGATAAATAAAGAATCCGCCGGGCTTAAGAATCACATTCTCATTTCCTTTTTTGAAAACATATTCCCCATTCTCGATATAAAACAGTGAAAAATCCTTTCTACCCTTTCTTCTTACCGTCCGAAAGGAAGAAACGCTCTGGGCACCAACAGAATTTATTTCAAGATATTTTTCCGATACTCTATCGGTAGTATCCTTCAGATTTCCATCATATACTATCATTTCACCACTCCTTTTTTGTATTATACATTACAACATTTTTCTTGTCAATAGCAACTTTTCCCATATGAATGGCAATTAATGATATTTACTGATTTGATTTTTTGTGATATCATGTTAATACAAAGCCGAAAGGAGCAAATATCATGAAAAAATTCACATTTATCGGAGCCGGAAGCGTAGTTTTCACAAGAAATATCGTCAGAGATCTCTTTACCTTTGATGCTTTTAAGGATTCGGAGATCTGTCTTATGGACATTGATCCCGAAAAGCTTGAATACATAAGACTTTGCTGTGAAAAGATCAAAAAAACAATGGGAGTTTCCGCAACGATCACGGCAACAACAGACAGAATTGAAGCTTTGAAGGGAGCAGATGGAGTTATCTGTACCGTTTTCAACGGAGATATTGATATCTGGCGATATGACATCGAGATACCGAAAAAATACGGTGTTGATATGAATATCGGAGACACCCGAAGCATTGCAGGCATTTTCAGAGCCGCAAGAAACATCCCCCTTATGCTTGACATCTGCCGTGATATTGAAAAATACTGCCCTAATGCGGTATTTCTGAACTATACAAATCCCATGTCCATGCTCTGCCGAGCAATGCAGAAGGAAACAAAGGTGAATGTTACGGGACTTTGCCACTCGGTTCAGGGAACCATCGAAATGCTTGCAGAGTGGATTGGCGCACCCCTTGATGAGATCACATATACCTGTGCGGGTGTAAATCATCAAGCTTTTTATACCGAAATCAAATGGAAAGGAAAGGATGCTTATCCTCTTATCCGTGAAAAGATAGATGATCCCGCATATTATAATAAAGAAATAGTCCGCAACGAAATGTTCAAGCACTTCGGATATTATGTTACCGAATCTTCCGGGCATAATTCCGAATACAACTATTGGTTCAGAAAACGCCCCGATCTTATAGAAAAATATTGTTCGGATCATGAGGGCGCAAACTGGAATCCGGGCGAATACGCCTTTTCTCTCAATCTCCGCCTTAAGAGAAGAGAGACTTGGCGTGATGATTTCAGAAAATGGATAGACGAGGAAGAGGTCGATACCAAGAGAAGCAAGGAATATGCCGCCGAAATATTTAATGCTATAATCGGAGACGGTGTCCCCTTTATCTTTAACGGAAATGTACTGAACCACGGCTCGATCTCAAATCTTCCCGAGGATACTTGCGTTGAGGTTCCCGTGGTGGCTTCAAGATACGGCCTGCGGAGGTGCGTTGTGGGTGCTCTTCCGGATGAAGTTGCTATACTCGTAAATACCACCGCAAGAATGGAAAACCTCGCAGTTGATGCGATTCTCGAGAAGAACAAGAAAAAGCTCATCAAGGCTTGCTATATGGATCCACTCTGCTCTGCCGTATGTTCTCTTGAAGAAATCGTGCAAATGTGCGAAGAGCTTTTCGAGATCAACCGTGATTTCCTCGGAGATTATAAATAATAAAAACAGAATTAAGCGTTAAACAGTAATTTGTCGAACAGGCGAAGGCGTGTTTTTGTAGGGGACGGCGACCACGACGTCCCTCAAAAGACATGAAATAACCGTGAATTTTAAATGAAAAATGGGACGTCGAGGTCGCCGTCCCCTACAGATTTGCGTTTTTTTATCGCACCGACAAATTACTGTTTGAAAATTCCATTAAAAGCTGAAAAAGAGGCTTCGAACGAAGCCTCTTTTTTTAATTTCTTATAAAAGCTACTTGATCCTTTTTCAGCATAAAGCATTTGGGATCAAGATATTTCTTTGACATATGATTTTTCTCATCAATAATATAAACTTTAAGATCTGCGAAAATATTTGTTTCGATTTCAACATCCGCTCCCGTGGTGTTTGTGATGAGAACGCCTTTGTTTATGCCGTCACTTGCAGCAATGGTCATGAGCTTCTCGGTATCGCTCTCGCATATGACCTTATCTCCCATTGCATAAAGCTCACCGTATGCCGCAAAGGTATAATAAATGCAAAACGGCTCACATGAAAGAGGGTTGAACATTCCGCTATAAGAAGAAGTTCCAATGCGAGTATCATAATAATTCATGATATCAACAGGCGAATCATGCATCATAATCATAAATTCGGCAGCCTTTGCCGAGGAATATGAGCTTCCCTTCTTTTCCTTTTTGAAGGAATTGTTCCATTCATTGAGATGAAGCTCCGCATCCCCATAGCCATGCTCTGCAAGTATTCTTTTGGCTTGAAAAGCAAAATGCTTCTGATAATCAAACCATCTATAGCAATGGAAGCTGAAAAAATCAAGGGGTGCATTTTCTTTCTCGATATATTCAACAAAACCAAGGAAAAAGTTAAGTCTATAGCGGTCAACAGCATTTGTTTCTTGCTGGTCAAGGCTTGAAAGTCCATATTTTTCGGGTTCTTCCAGCATGGAATAAAGTCCGCTTGCACCGTATCCACCTATCATTATACTATCGCCAAAGCAGGACTTAAGATGCTTTGCAGTTACAGTATAAAGCCTATAATAGTCTTCTGCCGTGCCTGTCCACATCTGGTTTCTTTCCTTCAAAGCGCCATCATGGATTCCGTTTTCGGGTTCATTCCAGATCTCCCAATATTTTATACCGAACCTGTAGCCATCAGCCCATCCCTCGTTATAATGGCGGATTATCATCTCGCAGATCTTTGCCCATTTTTCATAATCCTTCGGAGGATCGACAAAGATCGCCTTATATCCAGCTCTTATGCCGTTTTCAATAGTCTCGCCAAGCCTGAAAATCGGAGCAATACCGTTTTCATGCATTGCGGAAAGAAAGCCGTCTGTATAGTCAAATCGGTATGATTCGGGAAGGCTCGGATCAGCATCAAAATTTGGGAAAATGCTTGAAATATCCACATATTTTTTGCCGTATGCACCAAGATCGTGAAGCCTTCCATATGGAATATTAGCATTTTTCATATATTTGAAAAAAGAAAAATTCGTGCCGAGAAAAGGAGGATGCCCGGTTGCGTGCATCAGCTTTATTTTGCCGTTTTTTCTGCTGAAATCAACCGTAATTTTTGCCATTGTACTATCCCTCAAAATAAATATTCAAATTATTCGGAACAGACACTCTTTATTATCTCAACAGCTTCCGAGAGCACATCCATCGGAATATTGAGTGACGGGAGGAGTCTGACCTTATCCTTTGCTGTAAGGCAAAGAACGCCCTTTTCAATACATTTTTTAACGATATCGGAGGCACTCTTCTCGGTCTTGATCCCAATCATAAGTCCCATTCCGCTGACACTTACAACACCCTTTGCACCATTAAGAGAATCAAAAACGAATTTGCTTTTTTCCTTGACAGAAGCCATCAGAGCTTCGTCAATTCTCGAAACGATACTACATGCCGCCGCACAGCAAACGGGGTTTCCTCCGTATGTTGAGCCGTGGTCGCCAAAGCCGAGAACATTCTGAACCTTTTCACCGAGAATGGCAGCGCCTATGGGCAGTCCTCCTCCAAGACCTTTTGCGGTCGTTACAACATCAGGCTCAATTCCAAAGTTCATATATGCATACATTTCACCGGTTCTTCCGTTGCCCGTCTGAACCTCATCAACCATCATTACGATATCGTTTTCTTTTGCGTATTCTGCCGTCTTTTTTACAAAATCCGCATCAAGGACATTAACTCCGCCCTCTCCCTGAATACATTCGATCAAAATTCCCGCAACCTTATTCTCCTCGCAAAGCCTTTTGACATCATCAAAATTATTAGCTTCCGCATGGACAAATCCGGGTGTTAGAGGCTGAAAAAGCTCATGATAATGATCCTGTCCTGTTGCGGAAAGTGTTGTGAGCGTTCTGCCATGGAAGCTGTTTTTGAGAGTAATTATTGTGCTGTATTCCGCACCCTTTTTCTCTGCCGCATATTTTCTTGCAACCTTTATGGCACACTCGTTGGCTTCAGCTCCCGAATTTCCGAAAAACACCTTTTTCATGCTCGTCTTTTTGCAAAGCATTTCCGCAAGACGGGCGCATGGCTCTGTATAGTAGAGATTCGACATATGCTGCACCATTGATATCTGTTCATTTACCGCCTTCTGCCATTCATCATCAGCAACTCCAAAGGCAGTAACTCCGATTCCGGAGCCCATGTCAATATATCGCTTTCCGTTCTCGTCATAAACAACAGAGCCTTTTCCCTTTACAATTGTAACGGGAAAGCGGGCATATGTGCCCGCTATGTATTCTTTATCCTTTATCTGAATATCACTCATTTTCGTCTCCCATAAGCATTGTTCCCGCACCCTCGTCTGTAAGAAGCTCCATAAGAATGGAATGCGGAACTCTGCCATCCATAATAATAACCTTATTTACTCCCTCACGAAGTGCCTCAAGACAGCACTCGACCTTGGGTATCATTCCACCGGAAATAACGCCCTCCTCACGAAGCTTTGAAGCCTCGGAAACGGTCATCATCGGTATAAGAGTTGAATCATCGTCTCTATCACGGAGAATGCCTGCGATATCCGTCATCATAATAAGTCTTTCCGCACCAAGTGCGCCTGCAATATAAGCCGCCGCAGTATCACCGTTAATATTATAGGCATTTCCCTCTTTGTCGCAGCCAATGGTTGAAATTACCGGGATATATCCCTTTTCGAGAAGGTCAACCACAGGAGTGATATTGATATTTGTGATCTCTCCAACATATCCGAGGCGCTCGTCCTTCATCTTGGATTCAATGAGGCATCCGTCCATACCCGAAATACCCATTGCCTTACCACCCTTCATCTCAAGAAGGTTTACAAGAGTCTTATTGATCTTGCCCGCAAGCACCATCTGAACGATATCAACCGTTTCCTTATCTGTGACACGAAGTCCGTCAACAAACTCTGGCTTTTTGCCGAGGCGAGCCATAAGATCGCTTATCTCGGGGCCTCCGCCGTGAACCAGAACAAGTCTCACACCGATAAGCCAAAGAAGAACGATATCCTCCATGACCTGCTGCTTTAGTGTTTCGTTTATCATAGCGTTTCCGCCATATTTTACAACGATAGTCTTTCCGTTATAGTGGCGTATATTGGGAAGTGCTTCTGTCAGCACCTCGGCACGCTGTGCATTTGTAAAATTCTTATCCATCATTAGCTCCTATTATGTTCTGTAGTCTCCGTTGATTTTTACATAATCGTATGTAAGATCGCATCCCCATGCGGTTGCGCTTCCGTCACCGCTATCGAGAGTGATATTGATCTCGATTTCCTTTTCAAGAAGTATTTCTTTTGCCTTCTCCTCGGAAAAATCAACTCCCGCACCGTTTTGGCAAACGAGGATGCTTCCCTTATTGCTCTTGAAGCTGACTCCTACCTTGTTTACATCAACATCCGCACCGCTATAGCCTATTGCACAGAGAACTCTTCCCCAGTTTGCATCGGCACCGAACATTGCAGCCTTTAGAAGACTTGAACATATCACGCTCTTTGCAACTGTCTTTGCGGTTGCTTCATCCTTTGCACCAACCACATTGCATTCGAGAAGCTTTGTTGCGCCCTCTCCGTCTGCTGCGATCATGCGGCAGAGATAAACCGTTACGGTGTTGAGAGCCTTCATAAATGCATCAAAATCAGCTCCCTCGGCTGTGATCTCGTCATTTTCCGCCATGCCATTTGCAAGAACCGTGACCATATCGTTTGTAGATGTATCACCGTCAACGCTCACCATATTAAAGGTGTTCTTTATATCTGCGGAAAGTGCTTTTTTCAGCATTTCGGGAGAAATCGCACAGTCTGTAGTAATGAAAACGAGCATTGTTGCCATGTTGGGATGGATCATTCCGCTTCCCTTGGCAATTCCGCCGATCCTGCAGGTCTTTCCGCCGGCGGTAAATTCAATTGCGATCTCCTTTTTTACTGTATCGGTAGTCATAATTCCCTCAGCGGCATCGTCACTTCCGTTCTTTGAAAGTGTTGCCACAAGTGCTGGAACGCCCTCTGCGATAGGCTCGATACTGAGAGGCTGACCGATAACGCCTGTTGATGCAACAACAACATCGTCAGCTTTTATTCCAAGCTCGCTTGCGCAAAGCTCGCTCATTTTCTCGGCAATTTCAATTCCATTCGCATTACAGGTGTTGGCATTTCCGCTATTGCAGATGACGGCCTGTGCCTTTCCGTCTACAAGATGCTTTTTTGTGACGAGAAGAGGTGCGCCCTTAACAAGATTTGTTGTATAAACCGCAGCCGCACTTGCCTGCTTTTCGCTATAGATAAGAGCTATATCCTTTTTGGTCTTGTTCTTGCGAACACCGCAATGAACTCCGCTCGCTGTAAATCCCTTTGCGGCACAAATGCCGCCCTCAATAATGTTCATTTTCAAAACTCCTTATATATCAAGTCCCGTTTCGTCCGGAACTCCCATGATTATGTTCATATTCTGTATTGCTGCGCCCGATGCGCCCTTGCCGAGATTGTCAAATCTCGAGACGAGAAGTATTCTGTCCTCATTTCCGCTGACGCTTATCTCCATGTTATCCTTAAAGGAAAGCGCATTTGAATAAAGGGATGCGGAAGGATCATTTTCAACATATTTTACAAGTCCCGAACTGTAATACTCTCTGTAAAGTGCCTTTATATCCTCGGCAGTTCCTTTTATCTGAGCTTTAAAGAGCGGAACAGTCACCTGCATTCCCGAATAGAAATCAGCAACGATCGGGCAGAAAACCGGAAGATTTTCAAGACCGCAGATTTTTGACATCTCGGGAAGATGCTTGTGGCTCTGTCCGTTTGCATACATTGCGGGAGAATCAAGAGCAAATCCCCTCTCCTCATCCTCATATTGTGCGATCATCTTTTTTCCGCCGCCGCTATATCCGGTAAGCGAGAAGCAACTGAGAAGCGCATCCTTTTGAATTATTCCCTCTCTCACAAGAGGCTCAACAAGAGAAACAAAACCGCTTGCATGGCAGCCGGGATTTGCAACCCGTTTTGATGAAGCTATCCGTTCTCTTCTGCCGTGAAGCTCCGCAAAGCCGTATTCCCATCCGTTTGCCGTTCTGTGAGCAGTTGATGTATCTATAATCGCTGTATTTTTATTCACAACCATTGAAACAGCCTCCACAGCTGCCGCATCGGGAAGGCAAAGAAAAGCAATATCAGCTGCATTGAGCGCTTCTCTTCTCGCCTCGGCATCCTTACGTTTTTCCTCGGAAAGCCTTATAAGCTCTATATCTGATCTACCTGCAAGACGCTCGTATATGCGAAGTCCCGTGGTTCCTGCACTACCGTCAATAAAAACCTTTTTCATGAATACTCATTCCTTTCAGCGGATAAATATGCATCAAATGCAAACAAAAAACTATTATATATTATAATGCTTTTCAGAAAAAAGTCAAGACATATTTTTGAATATTTATACATTTTGGCGTTTTCTCCACATATCGGTAAAAAAGCAGCGACTTTTTTATCAATTATTCCCATTGTCCTTTGCTTCTTCAAGCTCTTTTATATACTCTTTCGGCGTTTTTCCGATCTTTTCCTTGAAAATCTTTGAAAAATAAAGAGCGTCACCAAAACCCGAAAGTATCGCAACATTCTTTACGCTGACAACTCCCTGCTCCATAAGAAAAATTGCGTGCCTTATCCGCAATTCGCAAAGATAGGCGGTAAACGAAATGCCTTTTTCCTTTTTAAATAGTGTTGAAATATATTTTGCATTGTAACCAAGCGCATCCGCAACCGTTGAAAGAGACAGAGAGGAATCATTAAAACGGTCGTTAAGAAATTTCACAACAAGTGAAACAATGTCATTTTCCTCCTTGCTCTTAGGCTCAAGCTTAGCCAGCGAATATAGAATAACAGCTTCGCTCAGCAGATCGAGATTGCCTTTTTCTGCCGTGAAAAGGCATTCTCTCCAAAAGTCTATAATCCTTTCGTCACAAGGAAAAACGCATCTGTCATCGCTAATGTCCAGTCTTTCAAAATATTCAGATGCACGCCTTCCGTGAAATCTGATATAGGCATATTCCATACCGTGACAAAGAACGGCTGCTTCATTGCCCTTTGCAATAAAGAACATATCTCCCTTTTTTAAGGTATAGCTTCTTCCGTTAAGATAAAGCTCACCGTCACCACAAAAAACAAGATTCAGAGAATACTCCTTTTGAATCCTTTTTTCCGCCTGCGCATCTGTTTTTTCAAGAACAAAGCAAGAACAGATAAGGTCATTTGAGGTATTAAAATTAAATTTGCAAATGTTGCTTTCCATAAATTATCACCACCGCATTTATTTTACCATACCAAATGCGTTTTTTCAACCTTTTTCGATATTTTCATGGAATATTTCCATTTACATTTCTGCTTTCCATTGGTATAATGTTGTCAGAAACGGAGGATGGCTATGTATTACGGTCTTTTAAGCATTTCGGTAATAATGTTCGGAACAACATTCCTTTTCAGCAAAAAATATAACAAAGAAATGGGCAGCGGTCTTGATGCAACCCTCATTTCAACTATCATCGGTTCGTTTGTTGGACTTATAGTGCTTTTTATTATTAATAAGATTCAATTTGGCTTTACCCCATTTACGCTTCTTATGGCATCCGCTTCCGCAATAAACGGAATTTTATTTAGCTTCTGTTCTCTGAAATCGCTCGACAAAATCAACCTTTCGCTTTATTCAATTTTTTCTATGCTCGGCGGAATGCTGATTCCCTTCCTTCACGGAATCATCTTTTACGGTGAACCGATAACCGTCGGAAAATCCATCTGCGTTATCTTCATCATTCTCGCACTTGCCATAACAGTCGAAAAAGACAACAGAAAAGGCGGTTTTATTTATTATGCAGGCGTTTTCATTTTCAACGGAATGTCGGGAGTAATTTCAAAAATACACCAATCCTCAAGCTTTGAAACAACAAATTCTGCTGTTTTTTCAATATGGACGGCGATAGTTTCCATCGTAATTTCGGGTATATTGCTCTTGATTTTCCGTAAAAAAGCAAAAAAACCGTCAAAAATGGCAATATTTTATGCTGCGGGAAACGGCATTCTCAATAAAATTGCAAATTATCTTCTGCTCATTGCACTGACCGTTCTCCCCTCAACGGTTCAATACCCATTTGTCACAGGCGGAACTATGATAGTCTCAACCTTTTTCAGCGCTGTCACGGGGCAAAAGCCATCGAAAAAAGAGCTGATATCTGTGACACTTTCATTTATCGGAATATTAGCACTTGTGCTATTATAATAAAGGAGAAAAGCTATGAAAACAATCAAGGTAGGTATATTCGGTCTTTACAGAGGAGGCTCTCTTGTAGACAATTTTCTTGCAAACAATGCGGAAATCGTTGCCATCTGCGATTCAAATCCAAAGTGGCTGAATAAAGCCAAGGAAAAACTTAAGTATGCGGCAGCGTATACGGATTTTGACAGTTTTATCGAGCATGAAGGAATGGAGGCTGTCCTTCTCACAAACTATTTCCATGAACACACGCCTTATGCAATAAGGGCACTTGAAAAAGGCATCCATGTTCTCAGCGAGTGTCTCAGCAACAGCACAATGGCAGAGGGTGTTGCTCTTGTCAGAGCCGCAGAAAAGAGCAAAGCAACTTATATGCTTCTTGAAAACTATCCTTATATGGAATTTAACCGAGAAATGCACAGAGTTTTCAAAGGTGGAAGCCTTGGTGAGCTTATGTTTGCGGAAGGCGAATATAATCACCCGGGAAATCCCGATGTCAAGGATATCGAAAGGTACAAATATCTTGCAAGCCTTAAGCCATTTGCAACTCATTGGAGAAATCTTCTTCCCGCAACATATTATATAACACACGCACTTGCGCCACTCATGTATATCACAGGCGCAACACCGAAAAAGGTAAATGCATTTCCTATCACACTTGACTATCCCGAGAACGAGCCTATGTCAGGTCTTTATAAAAACGACAGAACCGCTATCATAATGACACACAATGATAATTCATCTGTATTCAGAGTAACCGGCTGTGCCACCTTCGGTTTCCACGAAAATTCTTATCGAATTTGCGGAACTAAAGGTCAGATGGAAAACATCAGAGACAGAAGCGGAAGAGTGCTTCTGAATTACAATGAATGGGATACTCCGATTGGCTTCGAGCATACAAACACATATAAGCCTGAGCTTCACGATCCTGATCAGGCTCTTCTTGAAAAGGCGGGACACGGCGGCGGAGATTTCGTTGTAATCCGTGAGTTTTTAAGCTGTATAAGAGAAGGCAGAAGACCGCAATTTGATGTTTATTTTGCAACGACCTGCGCTTCTGTTGCAATTCTCGCACACAGAAGTATTCTGAATGGCAATGCCACATATGATATTCCCGATTTCAGACTTCCCGAAGACAGAAAGAAATATGAAAATGACAAAGATACCCCCTTCTACGGCACAGATGGAAGCGAGCCTACCATCAGAGCAACGGCTCTCCCAAACGCTTGTAATTTCAAAAAAATCGAAAACTATGCAAGCTTCGTTGAAAATTTTTTGAAGTAATCAAAAATAAAATGGAGCAATTGCGTTAATTAGCTTTTGATCCGTGTCGCTGTCCGCAGGTAACGAAATACTTTAAGCAGCATTTCGGGAAGAACTGCAAAAAAGCGGCGCATCAAAAGATGCGCCGTCCATTTATTTTTTCTTCCACAAAAGCTCATTACCAATTATCTCATGTGAAATCCTTCCTTCTTTACTCAAATATGTAAGGTAAGAGCGAACAGTGCTTCCCACAAGCACATACTGTTCGTTTGTCATCACAAGAGAATATTCATCAAAAAGCCTTTTAAGAATGACTTCAAAGCTGATCCCGTGCGAGCAGATATCAAGAATCTTCTCCGCAATTTCATTTACTGTAGCAATATTATAATCTGCAAGAGCCGAAACATCCTCGGTCTTTTCAGCATGGGAAGGAACAAAAAATTCCGCTTCGATCCCCTTGATTTTTTCAAGGCTTTCAAGATATGCACCCACATCATAAATGAAGCCTATGCGGTATTTTTCAAGAGTTGCAACACTTGAAAGAGAGTCAGCAAGAAATGCCACACCGTCATCGCTCAAAAAGCCCACCATGTCAAAGGAATGCCCGGGAAGCTCGATCATCTTCAGTCCCTTTGGCATTTTATCCTCTGTAAGAGGCTCGCAAATGCTTTCCTTTGCCAGAAGAAATTTGTGCTTCAGCTCATCCATGGGACATCCGCCATAAAGGAATGCACTCTCAAGTATAGGATGATTTGTAAAATCACATTCAATCCCCTTTGCGTAGATCCTGCAACCTGTCTGCGCCTGAAGATAAGCATTTCCGCCAATGTGATCTGCATGAGAATGGGTATTATAGATCGCCTTCAGCTTCCATCCCTGCTCTGTGATTATCCTCAAAACCTTTTTCCCCGCATCCTTATCGTTTCCGCTGTCAATGAGGCAAACCTCATCCTCGGAAATCTTATAAATACCGATCTTTGCGGGGCTTTCGATATAATAGCATTTTTCGCTGACCTTTATAAGCTCGTACATTGTTTTCTCCGTTTCTGAATTTTTCCATTAAAAATTATAACATATATCGGGGAAAAAATCAAGGAACAGAGAGAATATTGTCTGCTTGATTTTGGTAAAAAAGCCGATCGCTTTCGCAATCGGCTTTTTTCTGGCCCGCCCAGGGGGATTTGAACCCTCGACCCACAGAATCGGAATCTGGTACTCTATCCGGGCTGAGCTATGGGCGGATGGGTATATTTTACCACAAAACATTTTTTTTGTAAAGTACTTTTTTAGGAATAAACAGTAAAAAACAAGATAATAATAGCCAAAGAATGCAGTAAAACAGTTAAATGAAAAAATATTTTAAAAATTTTCCAAAAAGCTCTTGACAAAACAAAACAAATCTGTTATAATATCATCCGTTGCGATGGGGCATCGCCAAGCGGTAAGGCAACGGACTCTGACTCCGTCATTACCTAGGTTCGAATCCTAGTGCCCCAGCCAAAAACGCACCTTTGTCGGTTGACAAAGGTGCGTTTTTTCGCAATGATGAAAATGGGCAATATTTTATATAATTACAAGAAAGAAAGGTTTTATCATGTTGGGATGTCTTTTCATATTTATTTCCGTTTTCTTTGGTGTTACCAAAGGCTTCTGAGCAAAAAAGGTAAGCGGTTCGGTAAAAAACCTTCGTGATAATCTGGATATCAGTCTTTACCGCAATGCACTTTGTTGCGTTTTCTCCTTCATAACTGCTCTTGCGGTGGGTGGAACAAGCTTTTCATTTAATATTACCGAGATTCTTATAAGTGCCATCGCCGGCATTACAATGGCAATCTTCATTTCAAGCTGGCTTTTTGCAATTCAATCGGATTCTTATATGCTTGTGAGTGCAAGTGCCTCCTCCAGCTTTATAGTTCCGGCTGTTTTAGGAGTATTCTTCCTTGGCGAAACGCTAACGCTCAAAAAGATATTGGCTTTTGTTATAATTGTCATCGCTCTTTTCTTCCTTCTTAAGTATAATACAAAGCTCAACGGAAAAATAACCGTAAAATCTCTCCTGCTGCTTGCAACCGTTCTTCTTTCACAGGGCATAAACCAGGCAATGCAGAAAATATATACATATAGCTTTCCCGAAAAGGACGCAAGTCACTTTACTTTCTATTCCGCAGTCTTTACCGTCATTGCAATTCTCGTTATGATACCTTTTGCAAAAAAAGAAAAAAACGCAGAAAAAGCCTCTGTTCTTCTCTATCCAAAGGTCTTAATTTATGCCACTATAATGGCTCTTGCGCTTTTCGGAAATACATATTTTCTGACGCTTGCATCAAAAAGCGTCGATGCTCTTATTCTCTATCCCGTGGCAAATGCGCTTTCTCTGGCGCAGCATCCGCAATGTCGGCAATTTTCTTTGGCGAAAAAATGAATCGGGACAGCATAATCGGTGTCATTCTCGTATTTATTGCTTTGGTACTTGCAAGATAAAAAAAGCAAAAAACGAACCTCAAACGGTTCGTTTTTTTGTGCCGTAAATTATAAAACTGTCACCTCATATATTGAAAATGATCTTTAATTATGTTATACTGAAAAAAACAGGAGGTTTTCATATGAAGCTCAGAAATGATAAAATAATTGTTTTCGGCGGTGGAAGCGGAATAGGTCTTGCCATCGCCAAGCGTCTCTGCAGTGCAGGCGCAACAGTGCTTATAACGGGTAGAAGCGAGGATAAGCTTCTTTTGGCAAAGGACATGATCGGAAGTGACAATCTTTATACAAAAGTATTTGACATAACGGATTATGATCATCATCTTGATCTGTTCTCCGAAGCAGAAAAAATCCTCGGTGGTCTTTCAGGATTTGTAAATTCCGCAGCCATAGGAACGGGTACTTATACCGGCAGAGGCTATGAGCCTTGGGATATAACCCCCGAAGAATGGGATGCGCTGAACGAAACAAATTTCAAAGCCGCATTTTTCCTTATGAGAAACGAAATAGATTACCTTCTTTCAAAGAATATCCGAGGAAATATTCTTAACATCGCCTCAAATGCAGCCTGCATGAAGATCATAGGCAGCTACGGTGCGGCAAAAAGTGCCATTATCAAATGGACAAGAGCCTTCGGAAATCAGTACGGACACAACGGAATTATAATAAACGGCATTGCTCCCGGTGCAACCCTCACACCAATGATATCCCGCTATGCTCACAGCATGGAGCAGAAATATGAAAGACACGCCATCGAACGATTTATCCATCCCGACGAAATTGCAGAGCTTGCTTTTTATCTGATGAGCAATTTCGGGGAAATAATCTGCGGTCATACCGTTGTTGCCGACGGTGGCGACAACTGCGCAACGCTCTGAAGTATTATTTATATCCTCCCCAATGCGGAAGGATATTTTTTGCTGAAAAGCTTTCAAAAAATCAATTCGTCGGATTTCTTGTTTCAATTACGGCGATTATTTTTCTGCAAATGTAAAAAACTTTTTCCGTGCAACTTGACACGGAAATTTAACGGGAGTAGAATAGAATCATAAAAGGCAATTTTTTTGCCAAATATTTTATGAAAGGGTGTACAAACTATGATTAAACTACTCAAGCTTTTAATCACATCTTCAGCTATTCTCTCCTGCGTTTTGCTTTTCTGCGCTTGCGGTGATGTCAAGACAGATGCCACAAATACAGAAAGCATCTCATTAAGCTCGGAAGAGCTGGCAGTTCAGTCATTCATCGACGAATACGATCCTTCAACCACCGCTGTCACATATAATGTCAGTGATGAAGTGCTCTCTCAAACCTTTGATGGATATAATTTTACATTCCTGAATTCCGATGCGATATACTATATGTATATTTATCTTGATCCGGAAATGACGGGAGATGTTCTTGATGACACCTGCTTTGAAAGAAATCTAATCGCTGAAGAAAAATTCGATATCAGCATAAATGAGGAAACAGTACCGTATACAGATATTGCTTCACACGCAAAAACCGTCATCCTCGCAGATGAAGATGTTTACGATGTGATGTACATCCCAAATTCTCAGCTTACCCCACTCATCTCCGAGCAGCTTTTCTATGATCTGCTTGAAATTGATGAGCTTCATACAGAGAATATCTGGTGGGATCAGCCTCTGATCACAAGAAATATCATAGAAAACCGCCTGTTTTATGCCACAAGCGACCTTCATCTTATGGCGTTTGAGGGCATCTGGTGTATGTATTTCAACGAGGACATGATGCTTGAGCTTGGTCTGGATCTGCCATATCAATTGGCACTTGACGGCAAATGGACCTTTGATGCACTTAAGCAATATTGCGCCTCTGCAGCAAACCTCAACGGAGATGAATCCTTCGCCTTCGATCCAAACGGCAAATCGGTTTACGGAATTTCAACTTGCGGAACATCGCCCTATATGTCCTACGGCATGGGTGCCGAGATCACCTCAAGAGATGAAAACGGAAAATATGAATTTACAGCAGATACAGATGAGCATTTTTCCGATGTTTGGCAGGCTCTCATAGGCTTTTTCGGAACAGATAACGGCTCTGCTTTCATCGGAACATCTGCAGATCTTGATGCAGACGGATATTACGGTGCTTTCATGGCAAACCGAGCACTCTTCCTTCATGCTGAGCTTAAAGGTGCTACCATGCTCAGAGAATGGGAAAACAATTTCGGTCTGCTCCCTCAGCCAAAATTTGACGAGCTTCAGAGCGAATACAATTCAAATGTATTCTCAGGATGTCTCTCCTTCTGCATTCCAAAAACCAACACAAATCTTGAAAGAACAGGCATAATCGTTGATTATCTTACATATCATTCCTATGCCGAGCTGATGCCGAGATATTATGATATTCATGTTGGCCTCAAGGCGCTTGGAAAGGCCGATTCCATTGCGGTTCTTTCTCTCGTAAGAGGAACAAGAGGCTGTGAGGTTGCAGTTCCATACGGTTGGGCATCCGAGCTTTCAAAGGATCTTGGTGCGCTTTCTCTTGAAGGCAACCAAGCAATTGCTTCTACAATTGAGAAGCACAGAGAAGCAATCATTGCAAACATCGAGAAAACATATGCGGAATATCCCTCACTTATCCATGCTGAATGATACGAATCAAAAATCTTTCCGCAAATGAAAGAAAAAAGTTGACTTGACGGTATATTTGTGTTATAATAATGGATGAGAACTCTGTTCTCATCCATTTTGTTCTATAAGGAGGTCACGAAAATGACTGTTACAAAGCAATCTATTATAGGCGATATTCTTGATGCTTGCCCCGATACCGCTCAGTTTTTCTTTGAGATCGGAATGCACTGCCTCGGATGCCCCGCTTCAAGAGGCGAGAGCATTGAGGATGCTTGCAAGGTTCACGGCACAGATGCCGATGCACTAGTTGCAAAGATAAATAAGTATCTCGAATCTAAATAATCAAAAATGCACTGCCCCGCATCCTGCGGGGTATTGCTTTAAGAGGTTTTAAAACTATGCAAAAGCTTGACAGCAGGCTTCGTACTGCTCTTAAATATTTAAGAAAAGACAGAACACTTCTTGATATCGGCACAGACCATGCCTATCTTCCGATATACGCAGTTGAAAACGGTTTTTCCTCGGGTGCGATCGCCTCTGATATCAATGAAGGACCAACCGAGAGAGCAAGAAAAAATGTTGCAGAATGCGGTCTTTCGGAAAAAATAAAGGTCATTCGTGCAGACGGACTTTGCGGTCTTGATGCTTATGTACAAGGTGAGATCGACATCGCCATATTCGGTATGGGCGGAGAGCTTATAGCTCACATTCTTGATGCCTCGCCTTGGATAAAAAAAATCGGAAACCGTTTTATTCTCCAGCCAATGACAGCCGCAGACGATCTGCGTAAATATCTTGCAAAAAACGGTTTTTCAATCATTGAAGAAACCCTCTCGGAGCAAAGCGGAAAGCTCTATGTTACTCTCTGCTGTGAATACACGGGAAAAGCCGAGGAAATAAGTGAAGCTGAAGCACTGCTCGGTAAATACAACATCGAAAACAACAGCGAATCTCCGATTTTCAAAAAAATGCTGGCAAGAACAGTAAAAGGGCTTGAAATTCGCATAAACGGACTTCAAAGTGCCGGAAAAGACGCATCTTTCGAGCAAACTGTTTTGAGTGCAATTCAAACATATGAGGTAAAAAATGAAAACCATTGAGCTATATAATTATCTTAATGACGCTATCCCCTCTTCCCTTTCCTGCGATTGGGACAATGACGGACTTATGTGCTCGGGCGACACCGAAAAAGAGGTAAAAAAGGTTCTCATTGCCCTTGATATAACCGAGAAGGTTGTAGAGAAAGCGGCAGGCGAGGGATTTGATGCCATCATTTCCCATCATCCGATGATATTCAAAAAGATCGGAGCTGTTGAGCCTTCCGTTGCAAGCGCAAAAAAGGCTATAACACTAATTAAAAATGACATATCCGCAATGTCCTTCCATACGAGACTTGATGCCCTCTGCGGCGGCGTCAATGATGTTCTTTGCAAAAAGCTTGGACTTGAAAATGCCATTCCCTTTGGTCCCTCAGGTGAGGAAATGGGAAGGATCGGAACGCTTGATTCTCCAACGGAGCTTGATGATTTCTGTGCCATGGTGAAAAATGCGCTCGGTGCTCCTTTTGTTCTTGCTTCCTCCTGCCAAAAGAAGGTTCAAAGAGTTGCTCTGCTTGGCGGTGACGGCAAGGATTTTGTCTCTGCGGCAATCATGAGCGGAGCTGATACCTATATTAGCGGAAGGATCAGCTATAATATCATGGTGGATGCCCCCGAGATGGGAATAAATCTCATCGAGGCAGGTCACTATTTCACCGAAGCACCGGTCTGCGAATTTCTCTCGGATCTTGTGAAGAAAGCCGACAGCAGCATAAAAACCGAAATATTCAACTCTAATGAAATAAAGGTCATATAATGAAAAATCAGAATCTGAAAAAAGACGATACCGTCACTGTCCGAATAAACGAGATAAACAATCTGGGAAGCGGAGTCGGAAAGCTCGAGGGCGGATGCGTTATATTTATAAACGGTGCGGTGACAGGCGAGCTTGTCCGTGCAAAGCTAATAAAGGTTAATAAAAGCTTTTGCGTCGGAAAGCTTGAGGAAATCCTTGAGCCATCTCCCTATAGAGAAAATTCTTTCTGCCATGCCCCTCTATCATGTGGCGGATGCGTTTACCGCCATGTAAAAAGAGAGCACGAGCTGGAGCTGAAAAAAAGCTATGTGGAGCATTCTTTTATTAAGGTTGGGCTTTCGGATATAAAGGTCAATGATGTGCTTCATCTTCCCGAAAGATCGGGCTACAGAAACAAGGCTCAATATCCTATAGGCATTGGAAAAAACGGAGTTACCGCAGGCTTTTATGCCGCAAAAACTCACAAAATCATTCCCTGCCTTGATTGCGCTCTCCAGCCTGCGATTTTTGGCGAGATACTTTCATTTTTCTGCGAATTTGCAACTAAAAAAGGAATAAGCGTTTATAATGAGGAAAGCGGAAGCGGACTTCTCCGACATCTTTACCTGAGATACGGAAAAAGCACAGACGAGATAATGGTCTGCATCGTCATAAACGGTGATTCCATGCCTCATTCCGATGAGCTTTGCACATCGCTTACCGAAAAAATCCCGTCGGTAAAAAGCATCATGCTCAATATAAACACAAAAAACACAAATGTGGTGCTTGGTGAAAAATACATAACACTTTTCGGCAAGTCTTATATAACAGACGTGCTTTGCGGCAAGAAATTCAATATTTCTCCCGGCTCATTTTATCAGGTGAACCACGATACAGCAGAGCTTCTCTATAAAACCGCAGCAGATCTGGGAGATTTTTCGGGCAATGAGACGGTACTTGACCTCTACTGCGGAATCGGAACCATAGGTCTTTCGATGGCGGATAAGGTAGGAAAGATCATAGGAATCGAGATCGTTCCAGAGGCCGTAGAATGCGCAAAGGAAAACGCAAGAATAAACGAAATTGAAAATGCAGAATTCTACTGCGGCGATGCTTCCTCTGCCGAGAAGCTTTTTGAGAACGCTTCAAAGGCACATGGAGAGCTGAAGCCTGATGCGGTCATAATTGACCCACCGAGAAAAGGAAGCACGCCGGAGCTAATAAATTATCTTGCAAGGATTGATGTTCCGAAAATCATCTATATCTCCTGCGACCCCGATACCCTCGCCCGTGATTGCGTTCTTTTCAGAGAATTGGGTTACACCATCGGAGATGTTACACCAGTCGATATGTTTCCCGCAACAGGACACATCGAGAGCGTTGTTTGTTTGAGTAGGGAAAAGGCCGACGATTATATTCATATATCCGTTCAGACGAAGGATTTGAAGCGGGAGGAAATTGTCTGCCATGAGGTAAACGAAGATGAAAAATAACAAACTGCTATTTATAACTGCCGCTGTCACCATATTGTACTGCTGCCTTTGCTTCGTATCTTCCGGATGTATTTTATACGGTGCTTTTTATGAATCAAACAGTATTTTCCAATTTGGCAATTCGCTTGTGTATTTTTGGATGTTCAATCCTATTGCAATTATTCTATCCGTTATAGGGTTTATTCAAAGGCAGAAAACTCGAGGTGTTTTTATTCTTTGTGCAATACTTTCCATTATAAGTTGGATTGTTGCAGGTACAATGATAGCAACAGTATTTTGATGTTATGAAAATATTTCCAAAACGTCGAGGTTCTTTGGTAGACTCCCTCCCTGAAGGGACAACTGTGGCGAGTGTTTTGAGACTGAGCAGAAATTGATCATCATTTTATTAAGGACTATTTATGAAAAAGAAATTATACATAATACTGACCGTTCTGATTTTTGCAATTGCCATATGCTTAATAGATGCGGTAATCCATCCGAATTATTTTGTAAAAATACCGATAAAGATACTTTTCTTTCTTGCACTTCCCTTACTTTTCTTCTTTAAAAACAAAGGAGATTTCGGGGATTTCAAAAAGCTTTTCGTTTTCAGAAAAAAGGGATTATTTGTTTCTCTGCTTCTGGGAATCGGTGTTTATTCTGTTATAATCGGTGGTTATTTTGTCACAAGAAACATCATAGACTATTCAAATGTAACCACCTCACTCGGTGACAGCATGGGAATAAATGCAGGAAATTTCCTTATCGTCTCGCTCTATATCTCTCTTATGAATTCATTTCTCGAAGAATTCTTTTTCAGAGGATACGGATTCATGACGCTGAAAAAATACAGCTCAAAAAAAGCTGCTTATATTTTCAGCTCATCGGTTTTTGCACTTTATCATGTGGGAATGCTCATCGGTATGTTCGATCTCGGAGCACTTGCCCTGCTTCTCTTCGGACTTATCCTCGGTGGCTTGATCTTCAGCTTTCTCAATGATAAGCTTGATTGCATTTACCCATCATGGTTTGTGCATATGTTCGCAAATTTTGCCATCAATACAGTTGGCTTTATACTTTTCGGCATCATTTAAGGAGTAAAAAATGAAAATGAAAAACATTTTTATTATGGGTGACAGCTATTCTACATATAGGGGATATATTCCCGAGGGATATAGCTGCTATTACAGTGAGGACAGAGCAGACAAGCCCTTTGTCACAAGCGTCACAAAAACATGGTGGAAGATTTTTGAAAAGGAAAATAGTCTTAATATTGTATTTAATGACAGCTTTTCGGGATCGACCGTCTGCAACACGGTGAGAGAAAACTTTCCGATTTCTTCATCATTTGTAAGCAGAATCGACAAGTATATTTCCGAGGACTTTTTCGCAAAAAACAATGTTGATACGATGCTGATATTCGGCGGAACAAATGATTCATGGATCAATGCCCCCATCGGTGAAAACAAATATGAAAATTTGACTAAGGAAGATCTGAAATGCATTTTACCGGCATTTTGCTATCTTATTGAAAAAGCAAAAAATGCTGTCAAGAATATCACCGTCATTTTAAACACAGGTCTGAAGCCCGAGATCACAGCGGGAGTTATCGAAATCTGCGAAAAAAATGAGATCGGATATTTGTGTCTTAAGGACATCGACAAAGAAAACGGTCATCCAACAGAGCTTGGAATGAAGCAGATCGCAGAGCAGCTTACAGACTTTTTAAACAAATAATAACCAAGCGGAGGCGATGTTTTAAATCACATCAGCCTCCGCTATTTTTATTATATATTTCTCCTGTATTCTGTTGGAGATATTCCCGAAATCTCTTTGAAGCGTTTTGCAAAATAGCTTGCACTTTCAAATCCGCACATTTTCCCTATGTTTTCTATGCTCTCCGAGCTGAATCTCAAAAAACGCTTTGCTTTGGCTATCCTTATTCGTTTAAGCTCCTCCATAATGCTCGTTCCCTTCTCACGCATGAAGGCTCTGCAGAGAGAAAATTTATCAATACCAAGCTCTGAAGCAATTATATCAAGAGTGAGCGGTTCTCCGTATCTACTATCAAGAATATGTGAAATTTTCACCGAAAGGCTTTCCTTTTCACCAAGCACTGCCGAGAAAAAATCAACTATATATGAATACACGGCAGAGGAACGGGTGAGGATCGTACTGTCACCGAATGCAAAATCATGCAGCGCATCCGTTTCCGCATCAAGAAATGACGGAACATCAAACCGCATAACTCTCGGCACACCGAGATAATCAAGTGCCTCATCGGGGAACGAAAAAGTACACCAACCGGTTGTAAAACCATCCCCGTGGTATTCATGCCCAACATCTCCTCGCATAAATACGCCCTGCCCTTCGGACAAAACAAAGCTCTCCCCCTCAACATTGAATATTCCCTCGCCACGCCTTATCCAGATTATTTCATGGAATCCGAGACCTCCGGGTCTTGATATTTTATCCTCCTTTAAAGTCTCTCCAACGGTATGCAACGCAATGGGCAAGACCTCAAGTGCATTTTTATCTATTTCAAAAAACACCCCTTATTCCTCCGCAAGATAATTATATATTTTTCAACATTTTAGTATTGACAAATGGTTTAATTTTCAATATCATTATATATAGTATATCACAAATTCTTAAAAATTCAATACTTGGAGGAGATAATTATGAAGCTTTGTGTTGCAGTTCCCTGCTTTTTCGGCGGAATGGATTTTTGCGAGGCGATAAAAAAGATAGGCGCACTTGGATTTGACACCGCGGAAACCTATAATTGGCAAAAGCTCGATCTTAAAAAGGTCAAGAATGCTTGTGAAGAAAGCGGAGTTCACCTCATCAGTATGTGCACCACCGAATTCAGAATGACAGATTCCCAATATAGAGAGCTTTGGCTTGAAGGATTAAGAGATAGCTGTGAGGCGGCAAAAAAGCTCGGTGTGAGCAAGCTTATAACTCAGGTTGGAAATGACACGGGCGCTGAAAGAGAATTTCAGCATGCTGCCATTGTTGAAACTCTGAAGCTTGCAAAGCCGATAACCGAAGAATACGGAATTACCGTTATGATTGAGCCTCTTAACACCTATGTTAACCATCCCGGATATTATCTCACATCCTCAAAAGAGGCTTTTGATATTATCAAGGAGGTTGACAGCCCATATATTAAGGTTATTTACGACATTTACCATCAGCAAGTGATGGAAGGAAACATCATTCCGAGTGTTACGCAAAATCTCGACTGCATCGCTCATCTTCATGCCGCAGGCCATCCCGGCAGAATCGAGCCTTGGCTTGGCGAGAGCAACTATAACTATATTTTTGATGCAATAGATAAGGCAGGCTACAAGGGCTTTTGCGGTCTTGAATATAAGCCAACTCTCAATAGCGAAGAGAGCCTCAAAATGGCAAAAGAAATCTTATCGGGGACTTGAAAAATCCCATCTGATGTGGTAGAATATAGGTATTAAAACTACGGAGGATTTTTTATGTTATTGATTAAAAACGGTCATGTAAAAACCATGGCAGGCGAGGACATTATCGGTGGCTCTGTTCTCATCGGAGATGACGGAAAGATCGCAAAGGTAGGAAAAGATATCGAGTGCGAGGGAGCAGAAGTTATCGACGCTCTCGGCAAGCTCGTAACCCCCGGATGCGTTGAAGCCCATTGCCATATCGGTCTTGACAACTCGGCTATGCGCTGGGAGGGCCACGATTATAACGAAGCAAGTGATCCCATCACACCTCATATGCGCGCCATTGACAGTATCAATCCTATCGACGAGCCATACGAGGAGGCTACATCACACGGAGTAACATCCGCCTGCACAGGTCCCGGCAGTGCTAATGTTGTTGGCGGAACATTTACATCCATCAAGCTTACAGGCAAAAGAGTTGACAATATGATCATCAAGGATCCCATTGCAATGAAATGCGCTTTCGGTGAAAATCCCAAGGGCGTTTACGGTCAGAACGGCAAAAAAACTCCCATAACGAGAATGGGAACTGCTGCACTTCTCCGTGAGCTTCTTTTCAAATCAAGAAATTATCTTGAGGCAAAAGAGGCAGGAAAAGAGCCTAATTTCGATATGAAGCTTGAGGCTATGATCCCCGTTATGCGAGGTGAGATCCCGCTGAAGGCTCATGCTCACAGAGCTGATGATATTTTTACATCAATCCGAATTGCAAAGGAATTTGGTGTTAAGCTCACACTTGACCACTGCACCGACGGCTCCCTCATTGCTGATGAGCTTGCAAAAGAGGGCTTCCCTGCATTTGTCGGCCCTTCCTTCGGGAACAAGAGCAAGATCGAGCTTAAGAATAAGAGCTTCTCAACTCCCGCAGATCTTCACAGAGCAGGTGTTCCCATAAGCATCATTACAGACGCTCCCGTAATTCCCCTTATGTATCTTCCCCTTTGTGCAGGTCTTGCGGTAAAATCGGGACTTGACTATGAAGAAGCTTGGAGAGCCATCACGATCAATCCCGCAAAGCACACGGGCATCGGTGACAGAGTCGGAAGCCTTGAGGTCGGCAAGGACGGCGATGTTGTTATCTGGACGGCAGACCCACTTATGGATGTTGATGCCGAAGCTTATATCACCGTTATCGACGGAAAGATCATTCACTCAAAAGCATAAATCAACAGACTGCGGTAAACTATCAACGCAGAAAAAACGGCAGAGTTTCTCTGCCGTTTTTGTCGGTTCTTTTTACGATAAACAGGAATTTGTCGGTGAGGGAGTTTCGCCTCTGCGGAGGCGACCGACGCCGCCGTCGGCTCGCGCGACCTTTTAAAATAGGTCGATCAAAACTTCGAAAAAGGTATTTTTTATTGCTGTTTATCTGTGTTCCTACGGAAATTTTACGGAAATTACATGTAGAAAAACTTAGCATCAATTTACTCTCGAGTCATTCTGAGCGTAGCGAAGAATCTACGAGCGCTAAAGGATGATAATCCCACAGCAGTCACCCTGAGCGGAACGCAGTGGAGTCGAACCCATAGGGCAATGCGATAGCATTGGGGTATAATTTCACCGTCTCCGACTGTTCGACAAATTACTGTTTGAAAAAATCCAATCAAAAATCAAGCTCATCGCGCATAAAGCCTCTTGTGTCTGCGTGTCTTCCTGCCTCATCGGTAATCGAAACACGAAGGAATTTTGCTCGGTCGTCAAGCTCGAAATCTGCACTTGTAATAAAGCCGTCAAAAGGAGCACGGGTGCGCTTGGGTGTTTTGCTTCCCGTGAAAGCAGCAATATGCTTAACGGGAGAACACTCGATATGAACCTTGTTTCCTTCGATTGAGACCTCTTTTATTATCGGGCCCATTGAGGAATACATTTCGCCTTTTTCAATAGCATCAATAATCGTCCCATATTCAAAGGATTCGGGCATTATCATGGCAAATCCGCCAAATGAATCGCATGCAGGGCTTCCATCCTCTGCTTTGTTATGGTTATCATCAGCACTGTGGCAGGCTATACGCTTGCCCGCACAGAGCATTTTGTCATATATCGCAGCATTATAATCGAGACGGTTTCCATTATAGCTTGAATAATTGCACATTTCCATACTGCAAAATCCGTCATAGGCAAGAATTGTCGATTCGTCCTCCATTGACCAATAAGCATGGTTATAGGTTGCGATCATTCCGTTTTCCTTTGCCACCTTTAACATATAGTTGATATATTCTGGCGAATATACTCTTGCGTTTTCCTCGCCCACTCGATCGAATTTTTCAAATATTTCTCTTGGAGCATATTTGATATATCTTTCGTCATAGCAAACGATTGCTGTGTTGTCGGGATCTCTTGACAGGAAGTTTATATGTATCTCGCTGTTATATGCATCATATTTGTGAGTGGGTCTGATATAGCTTTCATAGCCTGTGATGAGGATAAAATCATCATCGGCAAGGTCTGTGTGCTTTTTCGGGTATTCATGGTCTGAAATACAAAGAATCGAATAACCGTGTCTCTTATACATTTCCTTCAACTGCTCGGGTGTTTTATTTCCGTCAGAGAAGGTGCTGTGGCAATGAAGATTTGCCTTGTATTGCTTTTTTTTCGGTGATATCAGGTACATTTTTATCCTTCCTTTAGTCTTATTCTTCTTTTCCTTCGATGAAGTATGTTGCTTCCATATCTGCAGTTGATAGGGCAAATGCCAGCGGGAACATTTCAAAGGCGTTTCCAACATTGCCTCGCTCCTCGGGTGATGCACCTGCAAAGCCCATATGATAGCGTATCGCAAAGGCTTCGTCACGGGTCAGACGCATATATCCCGAAATGATATAGACCGACTTTTCGCCGTGTCCGTAAGGAAGCTTGTCCTCGATAGAATATGAGGGCACGGTCTTCCAAACACCGTCTTCCTTCACATTTCTTGTTCCAAGCTTATAAAAATTCGTTTTGCAGACATCATGGAGGAGTGCCGCAATTGCAATGCTCTCCTCGCTGTAATTCATGCCGTATTTTTCCCTCACACGAGGTCTTGACATATAATCGCACAGGCATTCGTAAACATTCAGCGAATGCTCAAGAAGTCCTCCCGGATACGAGCCGTGATAACGGGTACTTGCAGGAGCATCAAAGAAATCGCAGGCGGGCGATGTCAGATAGTCAAGAAGCTTTTCCGAGCCTTCTCTCGTTATCTTCGATTTGTAAATCTCTATAAATTTTTCTTTTAATATCTCTTTATCCATTTTTTCACCTAAATTATGAATTTGGGGCGCAAAAATGCGCCCCAATTATATGCTTTTTATGCCCAGCTCATTGTTGTGGGCTTTTCTTCGTAAATTACGATATCACGAAGGAAGGATACTGCCTTTCTGAGACCTTCGTCGATGGACATTACGCTGTCCTCATGCTCGATGGAAAGAACTCTGTCATAACCGCAAAGGCGGAGATTGCTGACAAGATCTCTCCAGTATGTCTCGTTATTACCGTATCCAACTGTACGGAATACCCAAGCTCTATGAAGCTCATCGCCATAGTGCTTTGTATCGAGAACACCGTTCTTTGCGGTATTATACTTGTCGATCTTTGTATCCTTTGCATGAACATGGTAAATTGCGCCCGCAAGCTCACGGATAGCTGCAACAGGATCCATTCCCTGCCAGATAAGGTGAGAGGGGTCAAAGTTTGCACCGATAACATCGCCTACTGCCGCACGGAGCTTAAGGAGAGTTTCGGGATTATAAACGCAAAAGCCGGGATGCATCTCAAATGCGATATGAGGAACATTATGAGCAACTGCAAATGCTCCCATTTCCTTCCAATAAGGAATGAGCTTTTCGTTCCACTGCCAATCAAGGATAGCGAGGAAATCCTCGGGCCAGGGGCAAGTTACCCAGTTGGGATACTTTGAGCCTTCGCTGTCACCGGGGCAGCCTGAGAAGCCGATGATAGTATCAACACCGAGCTTTTCAGCAAGAAGAATTGCATTTCTGAAATCCTCATCATATGCCTTTGCTGTTGCAGCATCGGGATGGAGAGGGTTACCATGACAAGCAAGAGCGCAGATCTCAACATCATACTTCTTGAATGTGGCAACGAACTCATCATATTTCTTTTCGTCTGCAAGAAGCTCTGCGGGGTTGCAATGAGCCTTGCCCGGATATCCGCCCGCACCTATCTCAACGGTATGTACGCCAAGACCTGTGAGAATGGAGAGAGTCTCATCAAGAGACTTTGCGCCATAAAGATTAGCTAAAACACTTAATTTCATAATAAAAACATCCTTTCTGATTGATAGAATTTTAACTACTTTATATAATACACTTTTTTTCCGAATTTTTCAAGTGATTTTTGCTTTTATTTTTTCATATCAGCATACTGCACAAAAAAACGCTCACACTTTTGTGCAAATGATAATATTAGAAAATATCTATTGCTAATATTAATATTTTATGATATAATATATGATGAATATTTTTATTTCGGGCAGGGCTTTTATGAGAATTGAAACGGATATAAACAGGGACGGAAAAACAGTTCTTGAAATACTGAAAAAAGAGCTTCGTCTTTCCGCAAAAATGATCACTTCTCTCAAAAAAAGCCCAACAGGAATAACGGTTGACGGAAAACATGTTACTGTTCGCAGAGTTTTGCACATGGGGGAAGTACTCTGCCTTGAGGTGGAGGACAGAGAACAAAATGAAAATCTCGTTCCGACAGAGCTTCCTCTTGACATTCTATATGAGGACGAGGACATTATCGCTCTGAATAAGCCTCCTCATATGCCGACGCACCCCTCTCACGGTCATTTTTCCGACACCCTTGCAAACGGTCTTTGCTTTTATATGCAAAAAAAAGACGAGCCTTTTGTTTTCCGCTCTGTAAACAGGCTGGACAGAAACACGAGCGGGATAGTTTTGGTCTCCAAGAACAGGATAAGCGCAAACAGGCTTTATGAGTCGATGCAAAAAGGACTTATAACTAAAAAATATATTGCTTTGCTTCTCGGAACGCTTCCCGAAAAAGAAGGTATGATCGACACATATATCAGGCGGCGTGAGGAAAGCATAATCACACGAGAGGTCTGCGCTGCACTTCCCGATGCTTCAAGAGCTATAACAAAATATGAATTGCTCTCAAGCGACGGAATCTTAAGTGCAGTAAAAGCAAGTCCGATAACGGGAAGAACACATCAGCTAAGACTTCATTTTGCACATCTTGGCACACCGATCCTCGGTGATGATCTTTATGGAGAAGAATCAGAGGAAATTTCAAGACAAGCTCTTCATGCTTATTTTCTTTCATTCCCCCACCCAAGATCGGGTAAGATCACGGAGCTTTTCGCACCGCTTCCTTCCGACATGGAAGAAATTTTGAAAAAACACAATTTAAAGATCGAGGTATAAGAAAGTGGATAATTACATCAAAACCTACGGGATAGAAAAAAAGAGAAAAAAACTACCCACCGCTTCAAAAATAATCTTTCTCATAACTGCCCTTACGATTGCTTTGCATATTATTTCGTATTTTTCAGAAGCTTTTTCCGATTTTTTCAACCTCAGAATAAGCTCGATCATTCGTTTTATTACTGCAAATATAACAAATTTCATTCCTTTCTCGTTGGCTGAAGCGCTCATAGTGCTCATTCCCGTGATCGCATTTGTTCTTATAAGACATGCTGTAAAGAATCATTCGGACTCATGGGGCTCGGTTTTGACATATATAGCTTCTCTCATATCTGTGATCTGTCTTTTTTATGTTCTCTTTTTCTGGTCATTCGGAGTTGGATACAACACCACCTCCATCGACAAAAATTTGGAGCTTGACAGAAAAGATGTAAACGCCGAGGAGCTTTATAACACAGCTCTGATACTTGCCGAAAAATCAAATGAGGAAGCGAAAAATGTTGCTTTCCGTTCTATGAATTTTTCCATCATGCCTTATGATATCGGAGAGCTTTCGGACAAGCTGAATGAAGATTATAAGACATTCTCAAAGGAGAATAAATTTCTCTCGAATATGAGAAGCAACCTTAAGCCTGTCATCCTCAGCCGTGCCATGTCATATACGCACATCACCGGAATTTATTCTTATTTTACAGGCGAAGCAAACCTTAATACCCATTTTCCTGATTACACACTGCCATTCACCGCAGCCCATGAGCTGGCACACCAAAGAGGTATCGCCCGTGAGGACGAAGCCAACTTCATTGCTTTTCTCGTGTGCAAGGACAGCGCAGATCCCTATATAAGATACGGCGCATATGTAAATATGCTTGATTATTTTCTAAATGCACTCTATATTGCCGATGCGGATCTATATGCCAAGGTCCTGCGAAATCTTAACGGCAATATAATCTATGAGCTTATTGCTTATTCGGATTTCTTCGACCCGTTCAGAGATTCGATCGCAAGCTCTGTCAGCGGATCGATCAATGACACATATCTTAAGCTCAACGGCACCGAGGGTGAAAAAAGTTATGGCATGGTGGTTGATCTTGCTGTTGCATATTATAAAAATCACTGAAAAAAATGAAAGGAGCACAAATGATGAAAACAAAAAGTCTTTGTATTTTTCTTGCTATGACAATGCTTTTCTCGCTCCTTTTTTTGCCTGGCATCAATGCCGATGAAGAGGATATTCCAACTATTTTTATCGGAAATGAGGCTTGGTACAAGCATTCCATCCTTCCCCTTATCACCATGGAGGGGGAGCATCTTGTCCCGATATCTGTTCTGACCTCCTTTGATTGTCTTTCCCTTAGCTTTAAAACGGAATATGACTGCTACCTCATAGAAAGAGATGACGGAAGGTTCATTTCAGTCTGTTCAAAAAACGGCAGATATCTTTCACATGACGGAACGCGAGGCGATATTGCGATCCATGCTTCCGAAAACGAGCTTTATATTTCTGCACTTACCGCTTCTCAAATACTTGGGATCGGATTTGAGAACGCTGTCTTTTATGAAAAAGATGTGGTCAGGTTTTATCTTGATGAGGAGCTTCAGCCACTGGAAATTTTGATCGACTATTATGTTACTCTTGCAGATAACTATGTGGGCAGTGCAGGTGTCGGAGGAGTGGCTATCCGCCGTGATGTGTTCTCATTCTTCTCCGATGTTTCAAGCATGAGCCGAGCAGAGGTTGCGGCATTTGTCAATGTTGCTTCCGAACAAGGAATATCAATGACTTTTGCCATATCCGAAAAATTCATTTCAGACAGCAAAAATATCCCGATCATTCTGAATATGGCGGCGGCAGGTCATACATTTGCAATAAAAACCGATCAAACGAGCGATAAATCTTATATAGATCAAGTTAGATCGGCAAACGAAAAGCTATATTCTCTCGCAAAAAGAAAAACCCTTCTCGTTCTTTCATCGGGAAGCAAAAACGAGCTGAGGTCGCTTGGATTTATCCTCCTCAACGACAGCTACCGTCTCAGCAATATCGGATCTGCTTCTACGGTAAATTTCAACATAAATGACACTGTTTTTTTTGACAAGATCAATGTTGAAAATATAACGAAATTCAAAGAGATCATCGCAGAAGCAAAAACAAGCGGCAAAAATGTCACTGCGATCAATGCTCTTGTTGGAAATTAAGAGGTAAAAACATGAACAATAAGAAAAAAATACTTATAGTTGAAGACGAAAACAATATTGCCCAGCTTCTTGCCGTAAATCTTATGCTTGCAGGCTATGACTATGATATCGCCTCGGATGGTGAAGACGGTCTTAACAAGGCGCTCACGGGCAGCTTTGACCTCATTCTTCTTGATCTCATGCTTCCGAAAATGAACGGCTTTGAGGTCTGCGCAAGAGTTAGAAAAAAGCTTTCCACACCAATCATCATGGTTACTGCCCGAGAGGAAGAAAAAGACAAGATCCTCGGACTTGATACAGGAGCTGACGATTATGTGACGAAGCCCTTTTCCTTCAGTGAGCTTCTCTCAAGAATCAAAGCAAATATCCGCCGCAGCTCAAACGAGCTTGTTCATCCGGAGAAAGTTCAGAGTGACGAGCAATCAAGCATTACGGTTCGAGGTCTCACAATAGACACAGAAAAATACGATGTTACCCTTGACGGTGAACCGATATCACTTTCACGCCAGGAATATGACCTTCTGCTTTTCCTTGCAAAAAATCTCGGCAAGCCTTTTACACGCGAGCAGCTTATGGAAACCGTTTGGGGATATGAGGGCTATCTTGGTGATATCAGAGCTGTTGATGTTACCGTTTCAAGGCTTCGTGCAAAAATAGAAAAAGACCCGGGTGAGCCTGAATACCTGCTGACAAAGCGCGGCATCGGCTACTATCTGAAATAAAAAATAAAAAGAGGAATAGACATTATGCAAAAGAGTCTGTATTCCAAAATAATACTAATTCTTGTAGTATTTATAATTACGGTTATGAGCGTTGTTGCCGTGGTGCTTCTCGGTAATATTTACAGCTACTATTCGGGCGTGTTTTCCAATATTATGGAAACTACATTTGCAGAGGATTCCCCGCTTTATATGGAGCTTGAAAGCTCTCTTGACAACAGCGACTATGTTAAGCGTCAAAAAGAGATACTTCTTTCCTATAGCAGTATTCTCGGAATCGACAGCTACCGAAATTTCTATATTCTCGATATGAATGGAAATTATCTTGAAAGCTCGGATTCATCAAGCAAAACATATCCCGAAAAAACTCCCAATCTCATAAGTGCAATGAATAAAAAGACATCCGGAACCCAAAGTCAGGCGGTATCATATACCGATTTTGCGCTTTATCTTGAGGGCGAGGAGCGCTCCTGCATCATTTATATAAGAGATTCTCAGGATGATATGAGACAGCTGAGCTGGATGCTTTTTACCATCATACTGCAATCCATCCTCATCGGACTTGTTATCGCAGTGGTTCTTGCATTTTTCCTTTCAAAGGCAATAACTGCGCCTATTCAGACGCTGACAAAAAGTGCAAAGCTCGTTGCGGCGGGAGATTTTTCCCATAAGATAGAGGTCCATTCAAAGGACGAGATCGGCATTCTCACAGACACCTTCAACCACATGAAAAAGAGACTTAAAACAACTCTTGATGAGGTTGCGGGAGAGCAGAAAAAGCTTGAGACCGTCTTCTCACACCTCCAAGCGGGCGTGATCACCTTTACCGATGACGGAAAGGTGCTGAATATCAACCAATTCGCCATCGACCTTTTCGGTGACAAATTCAACGAACGCTTCAATCTCTCAACTCTTCTCAATCTCTTTGATATACAAAGTGCTACGGAAAACGGAAGAGACGATCTCCCCGATGAAAGCAATATAATTTTTGATGAGGTCGTTTTTGCATCAAGAGTTCTCGAGGTAAACTTCGGCGGAATCAGATATAACGAGAGCGGAGAAATGCGTGACGGTATAATCACCGTTATTCACGATGTCACATCCAGATATGAGCTTGAAAAATCAAGACGAGAGTTTGTTGCAAATGTCTCACATGAGCTTCGCACACCTCTGACAGCCATAAAAGGTGCTTGTGAAACCGTTCTTGACCACCCTGATCTTCCCGATGAAATAAGAACCAAGCTCCTTGAAATGACAGTAAGCGAAAGTAACAGAATGACGGGAATCGTCAGAGACCTGCTGACACTTTCAAGGCTCGACAACAAGCGAACAAAATGGCAGATCGTTGAATACCACATAAATGACAGTCTGCGCCATCTTTGCGATGTCATGAATGTCGATGCCACAGCTCACGATCACAAGCTCATGCTTCAAGCAGGCGATAACATACCAAAAATCACCGCAGATAAAGACAGAATCGATCAGGTTATCGTAAATCTGATCTCAAACGCAATTAAATATACCCCCGATGGCGGTACGATCGTTGTCAGCAGCTCTATGGCTGATAAGGAAAATGTGCTTATCAGAATCATGGACAACGGTCTCGGCATTCCCGAAAAGGATCTTCCGAGAATCTTTGAACGCTTCTACAGGGTTGAAAAGGCTCGTACCAGCGACACGGGAGGAACAGGTCTCGGTCTTGCCATTGCAAAGGAGCTTATCGAAGCTCACGGCGGTAACATCAGGATCCAAAGCAAGCTGAATATCGGAACGATAGTTGATATTATTCTTCCGATAAGCACAAAGCTTCAAAATGAACCGGAAGAATAAAAATTCAAGGAGAAAAAAATGAAGAAAGCCGAAAAGAAAATGGAATTTTTCAAAACCATTGCCATAACAATTCTCTTTCTTGTTGTTATGCTGATGGTTCTTCTGCATTTCAACGAATTGAAAAAGAGAAATGATAATTCCGCTGATAATGATACCGGCGACAGCTTCACTCTGAAATCCTCCTTTTATTCCGAAATAGAATCAATTTCCGAAAATATGATCCTTCCTGCACAGATCGCATTCAAAAAGGATTCGGACGATGTTTTCGCTATCTGCTCGGGGAAAAATTATATGCAGGAAATCTATTCCCTGATCGAAAGCAATATAGCATTTATGTTTTCCTCAGAATGCGATGTTACAGATGAGGATCCATCCGTTTTTGATAATGCTGTCTCATCCTCTGATTTTATTTATGTAAAATATCACACACCGCTTCCGACACTCCTTCTTTATCTTCATTCAATAGATACGGATGAGACAAGTCCGGCAAATGATATAGCATCATATGCTGTAAGTGAAATTATACTTTTCCCCGATGAAAATGCAAAAGGTTCAATTTTTGCACTGACAAGAGGAATACATGGAGAAGTGAAAAAATATATACTAAAATCTGCCCCTGAAAGTAAAATTAATATTGCGGACCTTGAGATCTATAAGGATGCGGGAGCAATGGTTTCGGCAAAATTTCATACTTCATCAAATGAAAAGCTCATGTCATCAACGCTTATCTTTGATGATTTGCCCACAAAAAATTCACTTTCTCTTTCGGAAGGGATAGAAAATCTTTCAAAAAACGCAGATATTCAAAGTGCTTTCGCTGAAATTCTTAACATAAACCCAAATAAAACAGGAAGCTATTTTGACGAGGAGATCTCCGGAACAGTCTTTATGGCAACACACGGTACGCTCTCCTTCACTGATAAAAAGATCGGATATTCAACTCTGAATAACACCGATGGACTGCCGCTTTCGATCTTTTCGGGAAAGGACTCCGAAGCCTCTCACTCCATCTATGAATGCCTTTCCGCCGCTCAGTCAATAGCCTCGGTATTTACCGAAATTGAGGGTGCAGACATCGGCGACGGACAGCTATTGCTGACAAGCCTTTTCAGAAAAGGTGAAACCCTGGTGCTTAAATTCGGTTACTTTTATGACAACATTCCCATTGAAACCGAAAACGATGCTCTGATTCTTGAAATAAGTTCGGAAAAGCTCACGGGAATCAGTTTTTTCCCTGCAAAAATAATCGCAGACCGCTCAAATGTTATCAAATCCATTCCTGCAAGCTGGGTAATGAGCATTGCTGAAAATTCAAGCAGCGAAAACGAAAAATATACACTTGTCTACAAATATCATTCAGAACATGAAGGAAATCTTTTTGCCGAATGGAAGCCTGTGAAAATTAAGGAACAATCGAAAGGAGAGATAAAGTGAACTGGAAAAATATAAAATTTTTTCTCATAATTCTTCTTTTGGTTGTCAATATTTTCCTCGCTGTTATGCTTATTGGAAGAACAAGCATAAAAGTTTATGATAAGGAAGCAACAGAAAATATTTCAGAGCTTCTCTCCGAGAGCGGTATTTTTGTTGATAAAAAATTCTTGAATATCAAAGATAAGGATTCCAAGGTCTATGCTTGCAATATCGAAAGCGATTACAGTGCAAAGATAGCCTCAAAACTCATGGGTGAATACGAAGAAGCTTTTGCCACCCCTTATGGAGCAGAGTTTTTCGCAAAGGATTCTTTTTTGAAAATTGACGAGGATTTTCAGTTTTCTTATTCAAAAATCGGGTTTTCCTTACAAGAGCCGAAGAATGATATGACGGACGATGAGGTCAAGCTTCTTAAAGAAAAGCTTGCCAAACTTCTCGGAACGGATTTTAAGCTGATATCAGCAAAAAAGCAGGATTCTGCCGAATACGCTCTCGTTATGCAAACTTTTGATGAAAAAAGCATTGAAAATCATACACTGGAATGCTATTTTGATGGCGACACTCCCGTTTATGTTGATGGAAAATGGTGTTTTTTGTCAATTGACGAGAGTTTTTCTGCACACACTCTTGATAGCGTTAATATACTTTTTATTGAGAAGAGCGCGCTTGACCTTTCAAAAGAGAAAAATGAAGTTGTTCCGCAAAAGCTTACTGTCAAAGATATGAGCATCTGCTATTGCTCTCACATCTCTCTCGACGGCTCAAAGCTCTATCTGATGCCATCATGGAGGATCCAATGGGTTGAAGACGGAATAAATGATACTTATTATAATGCTGTAAACGGAGAAAAAAATATAATCCCCAACTTAAATATTAATTAAAATTGAGCTGTTTGTTATTTTTTTATCATATCGTTTAAAATAATATAAAATTTGTTTAAATTTTTGTTTTCATTTTATCCGAATTTGTGTTATAATATAAGGTAGTGTTTTTATACAGAATTATTCTGAGTATTTACTTATTATATATAACCCTGAAAAGAAGAGGTTTGACCTTATGGAAAGATATATTGTTAACGGCGGATATGAGCTTCGCGGGGATGTTGAGATAAGCGGGATGAAGAATGCTGCTCTTCCGATCGTTGTTGCGAGCATACTTACCGGCGAAAAATGCACTATAGAGAATCTCCCCGCTATAAGCGATGTTAAGAAATCACTTGACATTCTCGAAGCAATGGGTGCTGAAATTACTTATCTTGATAAAAATTGTGTTACGATAGATTCAAAGAATGTGAAGGGTGGGATCTCCCCCTATGAGCTTGTCAGCAAGATGAGAGGCTCAACATATCTTATCGGCGCAGAGCTTGCCAGATTCAAAAAAGCAAAGGTGGGTTGGCCCGGCGGTTGTGATTTTGGAGTTCGTCCCATTGACCAGCATATCAAGGGCTTTGAGGCTCTTGGTGCAAAGGTTACCGTTGATACCGAAAGCGGATATATTTATGCGGATGCCGAAAACGGTCTCCATGGAAACTCTGTATTTTTTGATGTTGTTTCTGTTGGAGCAACGATCAATGTTATGATCGCCGCAGTTCTTGCAAAAGGCAAAACGGTTATTGAAAATGCTGCAAGAGAGCCGCATATTGTTGACCTTGCAAACTTCTTTAACACCTGCGGTGCAAAGATCACAGGAGCAGGTACAAATATTATCAAGATAACCGGCGTTGAAAAGCTTCACGGATGTACATATGCGATCATACCAGATATGATCGAGGCAGGAACATTTATGGCGGCTGTTTCCGCAACAGGCGGAAAGATATGCGTTAAAAATGTTATACCCAAGCACATGGAGAGCGTTTCCGCAAAGCTTGAGGAAATGGGTATGGCTATCGAGGAGCTTGACGATTCGATCATTATTGAAAAGGTCAAACCGCTGAAAAAGATCAATATAAAGACCCTTCCCTATCCCGGATTTCCGACCGATATGCATCCTCAGCTCACTGCAGTTCTTTGCTGTGCAGAAGGAGAAAGCACGGTTTCCGAGGGCGTTTGGGAGAACCGCTTCAGATATGTTGAGGAGCTTCAGAAAATGGGCGCAGACATAACTGTTTCGGGTGTTTCCGCAAAGATAAACGGTGTTCCTTCACTTAACGGCGCAACAGTTAAAGCTGTTGACCTCAGAGCCGGTGCTGCAATGATCATTGCAGGTCTTGCCGCAAAAGGTACTACCGAGATCACTAATATAATTTCAATCGAGAGAGGCTATGACGATATTGTCGGCAAGCTTCGCAGCCTCGGTGCTGATATTCAAAAGCTTGATTAAAAATAAAGGTGCTGAATTTGCAGCACCTTTATTTTGTTTTCATAAACCGAATAGTTTCCGATTTGATTTCCTTTCGCATGATAAAAAGCACTGTGAGATTTATCAGCGTCATAGTTCCGAGAGCCATATCAGATATCTGCCATATGATCTCACTTTTCTTATATGCACCTAAAAAAATGCAAAGAATATATATGAGCTTATATATCATGTGAGCTTTTTTGCTTTTTGTCAGATATGACATTGTGACATTACCGTAGTATGCCCAACAAATTATCGTTGCAAAAGCAAAGAAAAACACCATCACGGAAATCACAGGTGCAGCCGCTTTGCCAATCGCCGCACCATATGAAGCAAGAACAAGCTTCATTTCATCACCGGCAAAAAAATCCTTTGTCTTATCCCCAAATACACATAAAATAGACAGTGCAGTAAGAGTGCAAAGCAATATTGTATCAACAAAGACCTCAATTATTCCCCAAATTCCCTGCTCTGCGCCGCCTTTCACATTTGATGCCGAGTGTGCCATAGGTGCAGTACCGCATCCTGCTTCATTTGATAGGATACCCCTCATAGTTCCGTATCTGATGCTTTCGGACATGAAAAATCCAAAAAATCCGCCGCCTGCACTTTTTATGTTAAATGCATCACTGAAAATCAGCTTTATAGCAGATGGCAGCTTATCACCAAACACAATTATCACAATTAGCGATATAATTACATATACTAAAGTCATAACGGGGATTATTATACTTGTGATAGGAGAAATATCATAAACACCGCAAAGAATAACCGCACCGCAAAGTATTGCAAGCACAACACCGATAAGCACGGGTGAAACAGAGGATATCTCGGAAAATGAGCTTGAAACTGCATTTGCCTGAAGCATACACCCCATAGAAACAGAATTAAGTAGACAAACCGAAGCAAAAACAGCACCAACAGCCTTCCCCAGTCTTCCCCGAAGCAGATCTTCTATATAATACATTGCACCGCCGAGAAATCCTTTTGCCGCCACTCGGCGGTGATTATGCGCAAGCACTATCTCCGCATATTTAAGCACCATCGCAGCAAAAGCACTTAAAATCATCCAAAATACCGATCCGGGACCTCCGAGAATGATCGCACCGGAAACACCAACTATATTTCCAACTCCCAGAGTACCTGCAAGCGCAACAGTAAGCGCACTAAAGCTTGATATTCCCCGCACCTTCTCTTTTTTGAATAAAACAGAAAAAGTTTTTATCGGTTTTACAAGAAAGAAGAATTTTAGATATATAAGAAAGAATATGCCAAGACCGATAAGCATTATCGGTATGATTCCTCCAAGTATGTATTTCCCAAATAAAGCCAATCTTCGCCTCCATTGTTTATTAAACAGTAATTTGTCGAACTGTCAGCCTTCCCCTTTGTGGGAAGCCTTATATAAATTACTGTCTATCCGAAATAAGTGTACGCAGGATGAAGAAAAAGTATGACTTGTGGTATTTTAGCAGACAAAACGACACAGTGTTTATTTTAATGAAAACAAAATGTGAATTATATGTTAAATCTGGAAAAAACACTTGATTTTTACCGATAATAGTGTAAAATATATGTTGTAAGTTAGCACTCGAAGGTTTTGAGTGCTAAAACATAAAAATTTTATCTTTAATATATAAGGAGGAACAAATCATGACAATAAGGCCACTTTTTGACCGCGTTGTTATCAAGGCGGTAGAGGCAGAGGAAAAGACAAATTCCGGCTTCATTCTCACAACTGCGGCACAGGAAAAGCCACAGATCGCAGAGGTCGTTGCTGTTGGTCCCGGCGGACTTGTAGACGGCAAGGAAGTCGTAATGACAGTCAAAGCAGGCGATAAGGTTATCGTCAGCAAATATTCAGGCACCGAGGTAAAATGCGACGGTGTTGAATATACTATCGTTAAGCAGAGCGATATTCTCGCGATAGTAGAATAATTTTTGGAGGTACTTAAAAATGGCAAAGGATATTCTTTATGGAATTGACGCAAGAAACGCCCTTCTTCGCGGCGTAGATAAGCTTGCAGACACAGTTAAGATCACTCTCGGCCCCAAGGGCAGAAATGTCGTTCTTGATAAAAAATACGGCTCTCCCCTCATCACAAATGACGGTGTTACCATCGCCAAGGAGATCGAGCTTGAGGATGAAGCTGAAAACATGGGCGCACAGCTCGTAAAAGAGGTTGCAACAAAGACAAACGATGCAGCAGGTGACGGTACAACAACCGCTACCCTTCTCGCTCAGGCATTCATCCGTGAGGGTATGAAGAATGTTACAGCGGGTGCAAACCCCATGATCCTTCGCAAGGGCATGAAAAAGGCAGTTGACAGAGCTGTCGAATGCCTCATCGCAGATTCCAAGAAGGTTAACGGAACAGATGATATCGCTCGTGTTGGCGCTATTTCCGCAGGTGACGAAACCATCGGTACACTCATTGCAGATGCAATGGAAAAGGTAAGTGCTGACGGTGTTATCACAGTTGAGGAATCAAAGTCCGCTGACACATATTCCGAGGTTGTTGAGGGTATGCAGTTTGACCGTGGTTACCTCTCTCCCTATATGGTTACAGACACAGATAAGATGGAGGCTATTATCGACGACGCCCTCATCCTCATCACAGATAAGAAGATCTCCAATATCCAGGACATCCTTCCCCTCCTTGAGCAGGTTCTCCAGGCAGGCAAGAAGCTTGTTATCATCGCAGAGGATGTTGAAGGCGATGCTCTTACAAATCTCGTGCTTAACAAGCTCCGCGGCGTATTTGTTTGCGTTGCTGTAAAGGCTCCCGGATTTGGTGACAGAAGAAAGGAAATGCTCCGTGATATCGCTATTCTCACAGGCGGTGAGGTAATTTCCAGTGAGCTTGGTCTTGAGCTTAAGGATACACAGCTTCCCCAGCTTGGTCAGGCAAGACAGGTTAAGGTCACAAAGGAAAATACCATCATTGTTGACGGTGCAGGCGACAGTGCCGAGATCAAGGCAAGAGTTGCACAGATCAGAAGCGCAATTGAAAACACAACATCCGATTTCGACAGAGAAAAGCTCCAGGAAAGACTTGCAAAGCTTGCAGGCGGAGTAGCTGTTATCAAGGTCGGAGCTGCTACCGAGGCTGAAATGAAGGAAAAGAAGCTCCGCATCGAGGATGCTCTCAATGCTACTCGTGCAGCAGTTGAGGAAGGCATTGTTCCCGGCGGCGGAACTGCATATCTCAATGTTATAAATGAAGTTGCAAAGCTCGTTGAAACAACAGACGGCGATGAAAAGACAGGTGTTAAGATCGTTGTTAAGGCTCTTGAGGAGCCTGTTCGTCAGATCGCAACAAATGCAGGTCTTGACGGTGCGGTCATCGTAAACGATATCATGAACAGCGGTAAGAAGGGTTGGGGCTTTGATGCTTACAACGAAAAGTACACCGACATGATGAGTGCCGGCATTGTTGACCCCACAAAGGTTACAAGAAGCGCACTTCAGAATGCTTCCTCCATTGCAAGCGTTGTACTCACTACAGAGGCAGTTGTTGCAGATCAGAAGGAAGAGGCTCCCGCAGCACCTGCTGCCGGCATGGGCGGCGGTATGGGCGGAATGTACTAATACCATAAAAACAAACGGTATCTCACTTTTGTGAGATACCGTTTTATTCTTTTTTCGGCGTATAGCCGAATTTTTTCTTATAGAGACGAATGAAGAATGAAAGGTTTGAAAATCCGGTCATCTCCGCAGCCTCAGAAACATTGTATTCTCCGCTCAAAAGCTTTATTTTCGCTTCATTCAGTCTTATATCGTTTCTGTATTCAATTGGAGAAATGCCGGTATACTCTCTGAAAAGCCGTCTGAAATTAACCTCGCTCATCTCGCAAAGCTCCGCATAATATGAAACCTTTTCATTCTTATAATAGTATTCGGTCAGCTCCGTAAGTGCTGCACCGAGCTTTTTATATTTTGACGGGAGCATATGAAAGCTCTCGTCTATCCTCCAAAGCAGCTCATAAAGACATGAAAGATAATAAAACGGATGCCCCTGAACATGATTTTTTATCGGGCTGAAAAACTCCTCTATCATCTTTGTGACCTCGGGAATATCTATTATTCCCGTTTTTTTCATATATTCGGGAACAGCTTCGCCTTCAATATCAAATTGTACAATTTTGATTTCTGTATCATCATCAAAATATGTTCCCGAATAAACGCAATCCTTTGGTATAAAAATCAGCTCGCCCCTCTTAATATAATAGCTTTCGCAAGATGCAAGCATATCATATTTCATAGTTCCCGAAACCGTATAGATAATTCCGTTCTTTGCACGTCCATCCTTGTGAATATGTGTATATCCCTTTGGACGGGCAACATTGAGGATATCAATATTTTTCACCGTGAAATTCGGTCTTTCGGATTTATATTCGTATCTCATTTCATCACCCAAAAGCTATTATAAAGCACGCTTTGCGTTTTGTCAATACAGAATGATCAAATTGTGTTAAAAATCATCGTATATGCCGTTGATTTAGGTATCAATTTGTGCTATACTTATCTTGAAAACAAAGGGAGAAAGGACACAAAATGAAAGAAAATTATTTACTGAAAACAGAACAAGCTCAACGGCTCTATAGCAATACGGCAAAAAATCTCCCCATTATTGATTTTCATAATCACATCACATTAAAGGACATAGTAAACGACAGAAAATTCAATAATATATATGAGCTGTGGCTTGAATGCGATCCTTATAAGCATCGTCTTATGCGAATCTGCGGCATCCCCGAATTTTTCATCACGGGAGGCGCAGAGCCTTATGAGAAATTCAAAAAATACTGCGAAATATTCCCTCATCTTGCAGGAAATCCCGTTTATGATTGGTCAAGGATGGAGCTTTCCTCAATATTCGGAATAAATGAGCTTCCCTGCCGTGAAAACGCAAAGAAGATTTTCGATGCTACAGGCGAGATGCTTTCATCATCCGAATATACAAATAATGCGATTCTCTCACGCTTTAATATAGAATATCAATCCCCTGTTGCATCAATTCTTGATGAGCTTTCTGATTTTGATGGAAAGAAGACAGCACCGTCACTTCGAGGCGATGAGCTTCTTTTGCCAACAGAAAAGCTGAAAAATGATCTCAGCACCGCTTCGGATATAAAAATTACAGATGACGATTCGTACACAAATGCGATCTGCAAGCTTCTTGACAGATTTGAGAAAGCAGACTGCAAATTTGCGGACCACGCCCTTGATGACGGATTTTTCGAGGAAGACAGCAAGAAGCAGGAGATTCTCATCCGCCTCGGAAATGAATACGCAAAGCGCGGATGGACACTTCTTCTGCACCTCGACGCAAAAAGAAAAACAAGCTCAAGGCTAAGAGCCATTGCAGGAGCGGCAGGCGGTTATGCGGCATCAGGCGGTAGATTTGACACCTCTGCCCTTTGCGATCTTCTCGGAAAAATGGAAGATAGTGGGGCACTTCCGCGCACCGTTCTCTTCCCTCTCACAATGTCCGATCAGACAACGCTTGCAATTCTTGAAGGCTCATTTTCCGAGGACGGTATAAAAGGCAAGATACAGCTCGGTCCCGCATGGTGGTGGTGCGACCACTCATTCGGCATCAAAAATGCCCTTGATTCTATCGCATCCTTTGGAGTTCTCTCGGAATTTATCGGAATGACCACGGATTCAAGAAGTATACTTTCATTTGTCCGCCATGATTATTTCCGCAGAATATTCTGCTCCTATCTTGACGAGTTAAACTCGAAGAACGAGCTTGACATGACATACGAAACAATGACCGAAATCGTCGAAAAGGTCTGCTATAAAAATGCTTATGAAAGGATAAAGAAAAATGAAAAAATTTGAGAACAAAATTGCTGTTGTTACAGGTGCAGGAGGCACACTTTGCTCCGAGATCGCAATTAACCTTGCCATTTCGGGAGCAAAGGTGTTTCTTGTTGGCAGAACGGCTGACAAGCTTGAAAAAACAGCTGAAAAAATAAAGGCAGCCGGCGGTGTTACCCCCGTTATATTCCCATGTGATGTGACAGACATCGCCTCGGTTGCAGCACTTGCGAAAGAAACAGAGGCACTTGGCGGCTGCGATTATCTTATAAACGGCGCAGGAGGAAACAATCAAAAGGCAATGCCCACAATAACAAAATTCGACCCGAGAGAGCTGACGGGCGAGCTTGAAGAGGGGCAAAAGGGTCTTTACAACATTGATATGGATGCTTTTAAGAGCGTTCTTGAGATCAATACCATGGGAACTGTTATTCCCACCCTTGAGCTTTCAAAGCAGATGGTAAAAAAAGGCGGCGGAAGCATCATAAATTTCGCCTCCATGAATTCATATTGCCCTCTTACCCGTTGCTTTGCATATGCAATGAGCAAGGCTGCTGTCACAAATCTCACACAATCATTTGCCGCATATTATGCTCCTGCAAATATCCGAATAAATGCCATTGCGCCCGGATTCATGGTAAACGAGAGAAGTAAGAATTATCTCGGCACGGTTGAGGATGGTCTGACAAAGCGTGGCGAGCAGGTTATCGAGCATACCCCTATGGGCAGATTCGGTGAAGCTTCAGACCTTATTGGATGCGTAAATTGGCTGCTCGATGAAGAAGTATCAGGCTTTGTAACAGGAATCACTGTTCCCGTTGACGGTGGCTTCCTGACGCTCGGAGGTGTATAATATGATAAACATAAAAAGCGAAATAATCAAAAAGCAGAATAATTTCTGGAATCACTGCCTGTTCCATCCAACCGATGCCATTGAAGACCCTTGGGGTAAAAGGATAATCGACAGAATGGCAGAGGACGGTTCAATAAAAACAATAAGATTCTATTCAATGTTTGAGGATATCGTATATACAGATGAGAGCGGAAAGCTTCTTTACGATTTCAGAATCAGTGATCTGCGCCTTGACTATATGGTTGAAAAGGGATTTGACATCCTGCTGGCTTACGGCTCAATTCCGCCTTGCATCTCGGCAGACCCGACAGATACAACAAGTGTTTCAAAAAACAAAACAAGATATAAGGGCAAAATGTGGTATGCCGCCCCACCAAAAGACTATGCCCTATGGGAAGAGATCTGCTATGAATATACAAGGCATATAACCGAGCGTTACGGTATCGAAACCGTTTCGAGGTGGCAAATTCAATGCTTTAACGAGCCTGACATACCACAGTTTTTCCTGAGCACTCTTCCAAGGGACGAGCACTTTGCAGTTCAAAAGCGAATAGAGGAATATAACAAGCTTTATACTGCCTTTGAGCATGGAATCAGACGAGTATCGGACAAAATTAAAATCGGCGGCCCCGCTCTTGCCGGCATACATGATTTTCTCGGTGCTTTCCTTGATCATGTCAAGGAAAATGATCTGAAGCTTGATTTTATTTCTTTACATAACTACGGAACAGATCCAAAGAACTTAAACACCGGTGTTGAAAGAATTGACCTTAACAACAACATAAGAAAACAGATCGAATATGACGAGCTGATAAGAGCACACGGTTTTGAGGATACCGAGCTTGTGGTTGACGAATGGGGCATGGCATCAAACGGATTCTACAATATTGAGGAATGTCCTTCATTTATCTGCAGAGAAACAGAGGTGTTTTCCTCATATTTTGCAAAGCTGATTTGCGAATATATAAGGCACGGCTTTAAAATGTCAAAGATGCTCATCTGCCTTTCGGGACAGCACGAGATGGTGGTCGACTTTTCGGGCTTCAGAAATTTCTTCACACTCAATTTTATAAAAAAGCCTATTTATAACGCTTATATAATGGCTTCATGGCTTGGTGAGGGACTTCTCGGTGAGGAGCATGAAAACAAAAACATATATGCTGTTCCCACAAAGAAGGATGACGGTAGCATAGCTGTGCTTCTTACATATTCTGCCGATGATTTTTCCGAGGATATTCCGAGCATAACAGAAAAGATCCATTTTAATGAGGATATCACAGGCAAAACTGTCAACATCTTCTGTATTGATAAAGAAAATACAAATCCATACAATCTGTATAAGAAAATGAGCATCGAAAATCCAAACGAGGATGAGCTTAAGATTCTGCGAGAGGAAGGCAATCTTAAGCCGATGAGCACATTTAAAGCAGACAAGCAGAGCGATATTTCTCTGAATTTAACACCAAATTCTACATTTCTCATTACAATTGAATAAACAAAAAAGGCTGTCTCATTTAGACAGCCTTTGGGTTTTCAAACAGTAATTTGTCGAACAGTCAGATAGTGATGAAATCATCTTTTAGCGTTTCCAGATCCTTCACTTTGTTCAGGATGACAAGTGGAAGAGCGAAGCACTTCACCCCAACTCGTCATTCTGAGCGTAGCGAAGAATCTATTAGCATTAACGGAGGATAAACCCACAACCGCCATTTATAACTCACCGACAAATTACTGTTTGAATTAAAATACAAGTGAAATTGAACGGTAAAATAAGG
>JAFXAN010000091.1 GCA_017517035.1 Clostridia bacterium | reverse complement strand
TCAAAACTTTGAAAAAGGAAATTTTTATTGTTGTTTATCTGTGTTTCTACGGAGAATTGTTGTGAGTTTTATGTAGAAAAACAAACATCAACCCCACACTCGTCATCCTGAACGAAGTGAAGGATCTATGAACGCTAAAGGATGATAATCTCACAGCAGTCACCCTGAGCGGAACGCAGTGAAGTCGAACCCGTAGGGCAATGCGTAGCATTGGGGTATAATTTCACCATTCCCGCCTCACCGACAAATTCCTGTTTAATAACAAGAGGGGCTGTCTCATTATGACAGCCCCTTATTATGATCAATACTTGTCCGTGCTTCCGATAGGCTCGCCCGATTGCACTCTCTTTGCATCGGCAAGAATCTTATCCGCCATTGTGCGCAGAGTATAGAACTCGCCCTCGCCGTTCAGCTCAATATATGAGCGGCGCTCGGAATATCTGAAGAAACGGTAACGAAGCTCTCTGCCGCTTTCTGTGTGAATGGTGAGGATCAGCTGTGCCTCGCTGTCACCCATTCCTCGGTAGCTCTCCATCTCGCTTTCCATAAGTCCGCATTCGCCCTCATAGGAAGCATAAAGCAGTGTCTTATAGAACTGACGGAAATTCTTAACATCGGGCTTGTTGCCCGTTCCCCTCTCGGTCACCACAAGATCTGTTCCCATATCAACTCCTGCGCTGTTTACGCCTGCATCAATATGTTCAAGATCAAATGTGACCTTGAAATCACCCGATTCAACCGTTATATCGGTAACGAAATTGATCTTCATCTGGAAGAAGGGTGCTTCGACCCAATCGAAAAGCTCCCATGTGACAAAATCAAAAACCTCTTTTTCAGCCTTCACGATCTGATTGAAAAGCGGAGACGCCGCATAGAAGCTTCCGTCCGCATTCTGCGGGCTTATGAGAATGAAATTATCAATTCCGCTATATGTAAACTGGAGTGAATAGCAATTTTCCGTGAGATTATATTTTTCAAGAGCAGCATCGTCAATGCCAACCTTAACGACCTCAAGGTTTTCCTGCTCTGCAGTGGTATAAATACCAAGCATCGCTTTTGAAATTGCCTCGGCATCGGGGGTCAGGTTCTGAGGATTAAGCATCTCATATGTCTTTGTGACAAATTCGCTGTTTGCTCTGTCCTCCTCCTCGATATAGTCGAAATGAATTATCACCTCTTCGCCCTTCATGAGAATATAATCGTGAACGAGGAAGTAATCATTTGCCGTCATAGGCGTTGCGATCATAGGCGCAATGAGAGTTTCAACGGGGGAGAGAACTGTGTCCGCAATGGCTTTGTCCACAACATAGACAACATCGGGGCTTCCGTCATAGAGGAAATAATAACCGTTTCCGGTAACGATTTTGTCACCCACAACTCCGCTATATCTCTTTCCGTCCTTTGTAACCATTTCAAAGGTTGCAGGAACCTTTGTCTTGCCCTCGGCGGTGGTATATGGCGCAAGACCGTATTCCGAAAGCTCGCCATCAGGCTCAAAGCTGTACATGGCAGAGGGATAACCTATGCTTGTCATAAGAGCCGACATCGACTCCTCATGGAATGCAAGTCCCTCAAAGCCCTCGATCTGGGGTGTGTCCTTTTCGTTTCTGTAAACACGGTATCTGCCGTATTCGTTTTTGACCGTTATCGCCTGGATCTGCTTGCTTTCAACATATTCATAAGCAAGAACCTTTCCGGTGTTGCCCATTGCCTCGGCTTCGTTTTCACGAAGCGTTTCCGCAGGCTCGGTCTCGATCGGCTCTTCACGCTCAACAAGCGGCTTCACTATGGCAAAGTATGCCACGATGAGCAAGACGAAGAGAGTGCAGAGCACTATAAGTAAAGTTGTTTGTTTTTTAAGCATCGCAAAAGCTCCCTTTTATCATCTTGTGAATCTTCTTCTGACCATGATGACCGTGCCTGCGATAAAGACGATAGCAGCGGGGATGATGGTCAGCATCAGAGTATAGGATGTGGCAGTTGCACTTGTGAGGCTCTCGATATCAACATTTGCAAAGGGCTTCTTTGCAAGATTGATATAAACGATCTCCTTCTGCATGATCCTCATCATTGAATAGAGAGAATCACGGTTTCCGTAAACATTTGACTGAAGCATATTCTCGGATGCGAAATCAACAGATCCGCAAGCCATAACATAGGAATAATCTGTATTTGTGCTTCCTGCAACCTGTCTGCCCTCGGTGGTGATTGTGAGGAGCGGATAGCGGTCATATTCTCCCGCCTCGCCAACGACCTTTCCGTTTGCCTCGATAACTGCACCCTCGCTTGTGACGAAGATGTCATTTATCTGTCTGGAATATCCGTTTGAGCTATAATATCCTGTGGAATCATAGTTGTCGGTATGGCGGATTGGCATTGCATCCTTGAAGATGATCTTGGGGGCAGTTCCTGCATTTGTCAGATCGTTGTTTACCTGCTTACCAAGGCTGTTTTCTTCGGTAACATATTCGGAAACAACGGTATATCCGTCAAATGTAAGGGAATTTGAGCTGTCCTTTACGATCTGATTATATGTGTTGTCGACCTCATCTGTGGTTCTGCCAAATTCTATTCCCCATTCGTAGAGATATTCCTCAAGATTGGGAAGAACGGGAGTTTTGGGCGAGACAAAAATCATGAAGGAATTAAGTCCGTCAAGGAATTTATCCAGCTTTTCAATCTCACTGACCTGAGAAACTCCGTCAAAGGAGGACATAAAATCGCTTGTGGGGTTATAGCAGATCATAAGTCGGCAGTCCTCGGGGATCTCGTCCTTTGAGAGATCGAGAGGAACAACATCATAGCCCGCATCGCTGATAAGGCTGATAAGCTCCGCATCCTGATATGCCTCTCCGTGGTTTGAGAGCAACGCACAAACGGGAGAGACCGCTCTTGTCACCGCAATGATGGTTGCGGCAAAGCGAGATTCGGCGTTATAAGCCCAAGGCTCTGTCGTGTTCTGATTTGCGAAGGTATAGAAAGCGTTGAGGGAAATTTTTCTGAATTCCGTGCCGCTTTCGATGATAACATCGGTGGTCTTTATCTCTGTTGTTGCGGTTGTGAGATATTTATTTACCGCAGAGCGGTTTTCAATAACATTTACCGTCTCCACCGTGATATTGTCAAGTGCCTCTTCAAGCTGAAGAGCGGTGTTATAAACAAGACGGGTAGTATCGGATTTTTCAAGTGTATCCGGGTCATCGCAGAAAAGGATCTTAACCGGTGCGTCGATATCGTCAAGAAGCTCAACGCATTCATCCGAGAGAGTATAGAGCGTTTCTGCGGTCATATCAATATACCAGAGGTATTTTGATGCAAGTGCCGAAAAGACCACATTAAGTGCGATAACGGCGGCGATAAATGCTGCGGTAAAAGCAACCGAAACACTTCCGTAGCGAAGCTTTTTGTTTGAATAATAAGCCATTTTTCTACCTCCTATCAGCCCCAGCGGCGTTTTTCATAAACGCGCACGGTGAAGAAAATGAACACGGAGGTCAGCGACAGATAATAGAGCAGTGCCGCAAAATCGAATCTTCCGTATCCGAAAGGAGCGAAACGGCTCAGCACGCTTATCCAGTCGATCACAAAACGCACCGCATAGTTTGAAATAAAGTTATTGACAAAGCCCAAAACTATCATAAGGAGCAACACTGCCACGGAAATAACCGCAGATGCGAGCTGATTTTCTGTGAGAGTTGAAATGAACATTCCAACTGCGATAAAAGCTGCGCCAACAAGTATGATTCCGATGAGAGAGCCGATGATCTGCGCTCCCGAGGGACCGATGTGGATGGCTTTTGATGCCGCCTCTGCTCTCTCAACATTTGCAACCGCATAAAGAGGAATGAAATTGATGCAGGAGCAAAGGATAGAGCCTACAAACATGGTGAGAGCGGCAAGATATTTGCCCATTACCATGCCCGTGATGGTTACGGGAGCTGTGAGGAGCATCTGCTCGGTGCGGAGCTTCTTTTCCTCGGCAAAGAGCTTCATTGTGAGAAGCGGAATTAGCACGACAAATGCGAATATCATCATAGAGAAATAGCTTGTCACATCATATGATGAGCGCATAAATGTGGTATAGCTGAAGAGAAGGGCGGAAAGCGCCATGAAAATTCCTATGTAGATATAACCCATGGGAGTTATAAAATATGATTTTAATTCTTTTCTGTATATTGCAAACATATCTTTTCCTCCCTTAATTTTCTTCCTTGGTTTGGTTTTCAGCGGTATTTTTCATAATGTCCGCTGCGATCTTCTTTTCGATTCCTGTCTTGCCCGGTCTGTATCCTTTTTCCTTTTCAGCTCTGAGGCTCTTTCTCTCGTTGCTCTTATCAACGATGGTGATGAAGATATCCTCAAGGCTCATGCCCAGAGCTTCCATTCCGATAAGAGGCCAGTTTTTCTCCGCAAGAGTATAGAAAAGGCTCTTTCTGATATCGACGCCAACTGCGCTTTCGATCATATATGTATAAGCATCTCCGTCTCGCTCCGCAAGAGCCTCGGCATAAACGATCCCGCTCTTTTCCTTCAGCATTGCCAGAACCTCTCTCTGAGGGCCGCAGATCTTCACATTGAAGCGACGGCTCTGCTCGATAGCACGGCTGATATTCTCCGTCTTTTCATCAGCAACGATCTTGCCCTTATTTATGATGACGATCCTATCGCAAACTGCCTGCACCTCTTGCAAAATATGGGTGCTGAGGATAACGGTATGATCTCTTCCCAGATTTCTTATAAGGTTTCTGATCTCGATGATCTGCTTCGGGTCAAGACCGATGGTAGGCTCATCGAAGATAATAACGGGAGGGTTATTCACAAGTGCCTGTGCGATTCCCACTCTCTGCTTATAGCCCTTTGAAAGGTTCTTTATCAGCCTTTTTCTGACATCTGTAATTCTTGTGACCTCGCAGATCTCCGCAAGATGCTTTTTTCTGTCATATTTGCAGTCCTTAAGGTCATAGGCAAAATTCAGATATTCCTCAACCGTCATATCCATATAAAGGGGCGGCTGCTCGGGAAGATATCCGATCTTTTTCTTTGCCTCAAGGGGATTTTCGAGAATGTCAATTCCTGCGATGCTGATGCTTCCGGCGCTTGAAGAAAGATAACCGGTAAGCATATTCATAGTGGTACTCTTTCCCGCACCGTTAGGACCGAGAAAGCCGACGATCTCGCCCGCTTCAACCGAGAAGCTGATATCGTCAACGGCACAGAAATTGCCGTAGTTTTTAACTAAATGCTCAATTTTTATCATAGCCTTATCCTTTCAGATTTTTACCGTCATATTCGCCGGCAGTCAGCTTTATCAGCTTTTTAAGGTCATCCGGCTGCACCTTTGCCTCGTGCGCCGCACGGTTTCGCCTTATTTCGCCGCATTTTTCACATCTGTGAACGATGATGTATCCCTTTTTGGGGTCGGTCTCTGCCTTTATGGGAATTAGAAGTCCGCCGCATTCGTTTGCCCTGTCACCGGGATTTATATCGACATGAAGCGAGCAAAGGCAAAAGGGGCAATGGTTGCGGGAGCTATAGCCCAGAGGCTCAACGGTTTTTCCGCAATTTGCGCACACGAAGGAATTATCATTTTTTCTGAAACGCTTTTCTTCCATATAACCACCTCGCAAAGACATACATTATATATAATAACATATCCGAATGTTTTTTTCAATAGAATACAATATTTTTTAACATTTTCGCCCCACTGTGGACAATTTTTGAACCTTACATTCTAATAATAAATAAAATTTGATTCGCTTTTAAACAGTAATTTGTCGGTGAGGGAGTTTCGCCTCTGCGGAGGCGACCGACGCCGCCGTCGGCTCGCGCGACCTTTTAAAAAAGGTCGATCAAAACTTTGAAAAAGGGAATTTTTATTGTTGTTTATCTGTGTTTCTA
>JAFXAN010000090.1 GCA_017517035.1 Clostridia bacterium | reverse complement strand
TTAAATATGAACATTCAAAATAGTTAGTTTTTACAAGGTATTGTTTCACCGTTTCCAAAATCTTTATATCAAATTCTCGCGAAGCGTAAGGGGATAATATGGCGTGTGTCTGTAACAAACACTTTTGCACTGACAAAATGGAGTTTTAAAAGAGAAATACCCCACTTGCGGCGGTGATTTATGCCGCAAGTGGGTATATGACAAAGGTTGCAGCAGAGCAAAAGAGCTTTGCCAAGGCAAAGTCTTTTGTCTGCGTTGGCTTGAAGAAAAAAGGGGGGGTACCCAGGGGGGAAAGCCCGGGAGCGCTTTGCTTACTTTTTCGCGGGAAAAAGTAAGTGCCTCGCCGGCATGAGGCGCTAAACAGTAACTAACTTCTCCTCAGATAAACAATTTCCGTATACTACCATTCAACAAATCCAACAGTTCGATAAATTACTGTTTATAGAAAACGGTTGAATCACATCTGTGATTCAACCGATCTTTAATTCTTAGTTAAAATGTCCGCAATTCTGCGGCAGGCAAAGCCGTCTCCATATGGATTGCTTGCCTTTGACATTGCCTCATATGCTTCTTTATCCTCAAGCAGAAGCTTGAAATTATCATAAATAACGCTTTCATCCGTACCCACAAGCTTGAGAGTTCCCGCCTTTATTCCTTCGGGACGCTCTGTTGTATCACGCATTACAAGAACAGGCTTACCAAGTGACGGGGCCTCCTCCTGTATTCCTCCCGAATCGGTGAGGATCATATAGCTTCTTGCAAGGAAATTATGAAAATCCAAAACCTCGAGCGGCTCGATTATATGAATTCTGTCAAGATCGCCCAGCACCTCATCTGCCGCCGCACGGACAACCGGATTCATATGAATGGGGTATATCGCTTTGACATCGGGGTGCTCGTCCATCACTCTTCTGATGGCTCTGAACATATTTTTCATCGGCTCGCCGAGATTTTCCCTTCTGTGTGCCGTGATCATAATAAGTTTGCTATCCGCTGCCCAATCAAGCTCGGGATGAGAATAATCATCCCTCACTGTGGTTTTCAGCGCATCTATCGCAGTATTTCCCGTAATATAAATACTCTCCGCACTCTTTCCCTCTCTTATGAGATTATCTCTCGAAAGCTCTGTGGGCGCAAAATTATATTTTGATATTATAGAAACTGCCTGACGGTTAAATTCCTCGGGATAGGGACTATAAATATCATATGTTCTCAGACCTGCTTCAACATGGCCGACAGGTATCTGAAGATAGAAGCAAGCAAGGGCGGTAACAAAGGTAGTTGATGTGTCACCGTGAACCAGGACAACATCAGGCTTTTCCGACTCAAGCACTTCTTTTATTCTGTTTAAAATATTAGTGGTAATATCGAAAAGGGTCTGCTTGTCCTTCATTATCGAAAGGTCATAATTTGGCTCAACTCCGAAAGCAGAAAGCACCTGGTCAAGCATCTGACGGTGCTGACCTGTCACGCAGACAACGGTTTCAAGCTCCTTTCGGCTCTTAAGCTCATTAACAAGAGGACACATTTTTATTGCTTCGGGGCGTGTCCCAAAGACAAGCATGATTTTTTTGTTCTTATTTTGCATTTTTCTTAAGTTCTTCCTGAATATACGCAAGAGATGCTATCTTTTCCTTTGTTTCCTCAAGATTTAAACGCCTTGTATTATTTGAATTAAATTCGCTCAGCTTAGTTCTTTCTTTGTTGCCCTGGCTGAAATATTTATCGTAATTCAGACCTCTGTTATCACAGGGAACACGATAGAAATTACCCATGTCTACCGCACGGGAGCACTCCTCATTTGTAAGGAGAGTTTCGTACATTTTTTCACCGTGTCGAATACCAATAACTTTGATCTGTTCCTTATCGCCGCCAAAAAGCTCACAAACAGCCTCAGCTTGTGTCTGAATGGTGCAGGCAGGAGCTTTTTGAACAAGTATATCGCCTGCTATTCCATGTTCGAAAGCAAAGAGAACAAGGTCAACAGCCTCGTCAAGAGACATAATGAAGCGTGTCATAGTAGGCTCTGTAAGAGTTATGGGGTTTCCATTTCTTATCTGATCTATCCAAAGCGGAATTACAGAACCGCGTGAGCACATAACATTACCGTATCTTGTGCAGCAGATCTTTGTTGTCGTTGTTGTGCGCGCTTTTGCAACAATAACCTTCTCCATCATTGCCTTGGATGTTCCCATGGCATTAACAGGATATGCCGCCTTATCGGTTGAAAGGCAAACAACATTCTTAACACCTGCCTCAATTGCGGCAGTAAGCACATTTTCTGTACCGAGAACATTTGTTTTTACCGCTTCAATGGGGAAAAACTCGCAGGAAGGCACCTGCTTAAGAGCAGCCGCATGGAAAATGAAATCCACTCCGTGCATTGCGTTCTTTACGGATGCAATATCACGGACATCACCTATATAAAACTCGATCTTTTCAGCAACCTCGGGCATTTTGACCTGGAACTCATGTCTCATGTCATCCTGCTTTTTTTCATCTCTGAAAAAAATGCGTATCTCGCCTATATCCGAGCGCAAAAAGCGGTTAAGTACGGCATTTCCGAAAGATCCTGTTCCACCGGTTATCAATAATGTTTTATCCTTAAAAAGTGACATTTTTTATTCTCCCCGTTTCATTTATATCTTGTTTTTTTCTTCTTTTTTCTTTAGTTTCTTGGATACAGCGGTCGTCTGCCCGCTCTCTACTCCGCTGGTGCTTTCTTTCATAAACAGGATCTTCACTGTTGCGAACATAAGCTTAAGATCCTCAAAGATCGACATCTTATTTATGTACATGAGATCCATCAAAAGTTTATCATATGGAGCAGTGTTATATCTTCCGTATATTTGAGCATAACCGGTAAGTCCTGCCTTAACCTGCAATCTGAGAGAAAATGCAGGAATAATCTCTTCATATTGTTCGGCAATTTCAGGTCTTTCAGGACGAGGACCTACAATCGTCATATCACCCTTCAAAATATTGAAAAGCTGCGGAAGCTCATCAAGCCGACAAGCTCTTATGACTTTGCCTACAGGCGTGATTCTGTCATCCTTATCCGATGCAAGCCTTGCAACTCCGTCCTTTTCGGCATCAACGCGCATGCTCCTGAATTTCAGTATCTTAAAATGCTTTCCGTCTTTTGTTAGCCTTACCTGCTTATAGAAAACAGGACCGCCGTCATAAAGCTTTACCATTAGTGCCACTATGAGCATTATGGGACTTAAAACTACTGTTGCTATTCCACAAATAACTATGTCAAAAAATCTCTTCAAAAACAAATACTCCGGTGGCGGATAGGCCCTTTTTACATTCATTATCGGAATGCTGAATTGTTGAATATGGTTTGATCCCATCATAATAGTATCACCTACATGGGGAACAAAATATCCCGGTATACCGGTTTCAACACAGTACTTTGCAACAGAATTGCGAAGTGTTGCATTTACACCCGCAACGAAAACAGCTTCATATTCCTTGATAAGTGATATCAGATCCGCATAGTTTCCCGTGGGATTCTCAATGCTTGCCTCAAATGTGAATCTATCCGTGAAAAATCTTACCTCCTGAAGCCTTTCAAGGTCACTCGCATTACGGTAAATCAAAACAGCACGCTTTTTTGAATGCATCGAAAAATACAGTTTGTTTGATACAAAGCACCAGATAAAATTAAATATGGTCTGCAAGGCAAATGCTGCAATGATCATCAATGGATTGATGAACCTGAACCAGATGATACTATGGAACAGATAAACAAGGGCATATGAAACAAGATTTGAGAGCGTTTGTGAATAGATAAGATTTGAAATACGATCATAGCCAACTGCATAAGACTGATAAATACGATTGAAAACAACAGTACAAACGCCAAAAAAGCAACACATCAGAACATCGTATCTCATCAAAATCGAGAGATTTGAGTCAATACTGTAAAAAAAATGCCAGCACAACGCAAAAATTACGAAGCTAACCACAAAATGGAGAAGCTTCATCCCACGCATTATCACTGTTTTGGTATAAGACTTTTTAATTTTCATAGTTTTTTTCCTTCTTCATATTTTTTAAAAGGAATTCACATGTCTACCTCTGTTAATTATAACATGTTTTTTATAAAAAGTCAATAACAATGCCCATTTTCATCGTCATTTAGCACAATTTTTTTCTTTTATTCAACCCTATTATGCATAGTTTTGTAAAAATATGTCTGAAATTTGTCAAATTATACACAAAAAAATATTTGAGCTACTTTGCAAAAAGCGAAGTAGCTCGTTTTTTTACTTATTTGGCAACCATAATTCTGAGAAGTGCAATCCTTTTTCCTTCGGTTATGTTTCCGATCTTAAGGCTAACATCATGGCTTTTTTCCGAATCAAAAACCAATTTTGTTTCGGCATATGAGCCCCAGCCGCCTTCAAATGAGGTGTCGATCACCGTCTTTTCGCCGTTCACCTCAACCTCAAGCTTTCCCGCAAGAGGCGAAACATCTCTGACATAGGCAATATGAACACGCTTGCATCCCTTAAGGTTGAAAGTTATCGGCTCACCCACATCCTCCGATCTCCAGCCTCCCTTGAACTGACCGAAGCCAAAGCCGCCCTCTTCAAAATTACCATTTGACATAGGAATTATATCCGCAGCTCCAAAAAATTCGGTATTCATATAAGCATCGCCGAAAAGCGGAGCGGGAATATTGTGCCTTTCATCGGGAGAGGCAAATTCCTCGTTCATTGCCTTCTTAAAATAGTTTATCAGAAGCTCTGCCGCCATTCTGTGTCCCTCGGCATTGGGATGAACGCTATCCTTACTGTAATCAGACCAAGGATATTTTCCGCTTGCGATAAGAGCTTCATAAATTCCGTCTGTAACGCTGATAAACGGGAGATCATAATGCTTTGCAAGGAGCAGATTCATATCTCTCTGAGAAGCACCGTTCTGCGAGCAGAAGCAAATCGGAACAACAGCAGCACCCGAAGCAAGTCCTCGTCTGATAACGCATTCATAGGTCTGTCTTGTGGAGCCGGGAAGTCTTCCCTCATCTCCGTTATCATTAACCGAATGATCAATAACAAGAACATCGGGCTTTGACGAAAGAACATCCTTTTCCATTCTGAAAACACCGAGAATAGATCCGGTTGCACCGATTCCGGCATTGACCATGGTTATCTCGCTCATAGGAAAGCTTTCCTGCCAAAATTCGCTGACACATCTTACATAAGGCTTGCCTTCGCCCGAACCTGAGCCTGCTGTGATAGATCCACCGAGGAAGCCGAGAGTTATAGGCTTCCCTGCCCTTGCCTTCGCGATAACATTCTTTATTCTGCCGAGATTACCCATATTCAAAATTGATTTATCAAGTGCAAAGTTATTATCAAGAAAAAGTCCTTCAAGCATAGTAAAACCTCCAAAAATTATCAGAAACATTTTACCATTCCCAAAGGACAATGTCAAGGCATTTTTTAATTTTTATAAGAAATATCCTGCTCCTCGTCTGCATTGAAAGAATAAAGTTCAAAGCTATCAAGCACTGCGCCATTCATTTTGACGGCACAGATTCTGTTATTTTTAATCGTTTTATAATAATAGACCAAGTTTTCAAGATCAATTCCCGAGGAATAAAGAGTAACATCGTCCTCTCCCGAAACCTTGATCCCGCCTCTCACCATTGCGACCGAATCGAGGATATGAAAGAAATCCGAGAGGTTGTTTTCATGAAGATTTGAAAGCAGAAATGCCGCTTTGACAAATCTTGAGGTGCTGGAAAAATCGCCCGGCAGACCAATTGCACCAAATCCACCGCTAAAGGGCTTTATTCCCTTTTCTGAAAAGACATTTTCTCGATTATTATTATCAAGATTCAGATAAAGTGCTATATTCTGAAGATGAAAATCAAAGGGAGGATTGTTTGTCATCACATTTATCGGATTTTCATATATCTTCTGCCCATTTTCCGTGACCTCAAAAACGATCGAACGCTCCTTGTCCGCAATATGCCAATGGAGAGGCGAAAGCGGCATTTCTTTGCTGAAATCAATTCCACATATATGTGTTTTTTGTAGCAAGATTTCCGCTTCATCTACCGTTTTACAGCTTGAAAGCAGCCACGGAATAAGCTCGAAAGGAGAAATGTTGCTTTTTTCATCCGAAAAATGAGGAGTATAGTAAGCGTTATCCGGAAAATTCAAGCCTGCCACAGCAAGACCGCATTCATTTGCCGCCTCAAAATAAAGCGGATAATTTTTCCTCACCATAGCCATACCGATCATGGCATAATGATCTTCGATTATTCCCGCTTTGCGAAATGAAAAAGGATATTTTCGCGGAGTTATCACAACATTCATCTCAAGAGGATAATGAAGATCCATATTCCGTCCGAAAATTGCTTTTTTTCCATTCATCAAAATACTTGTACACATATTTTCTCCTTTGTGATAAACAGTAATTTATCGAACAGTCAAATAGTGGTGAAATCATCCTTTAGCGTTCATAGATCCTTCACTTCGTTCAGGATGACAAGTATGGGGTTGATGTTTGTTTTTCTACATAAAACTCACAATAATTCTCCGTATAAACACAGATAAACAACAATAAAAATCCTCTTTTTAAAGTTTTGCTCAAGCTTTTTTAAAAGCTTGCGGGAGCCGGCAACGGTGCCGGTCGCCACCG
>JAFXAN010000089.1 GCA_017517035.1 Clostridia bacterium | reverse complement strand
TAACTTGCCGTAGAAAAATAGATACTATTCGCCGTGACTGAAGGGTGTAGCTTGCAAAGTAACTTTATAAAACAAGAAAGTTACTTTACACCTCATAAGACCCTTCCGTCTTTTGCCTTACGGCAAAATCCACCTCCCCTAATTTTGCTTTGCAAAATCAGTGGAGGCTCCCATTCATCCTCATCACCGTCTATTCACCTTTTTAACAGTTCGACAAATTACTGGTTATGTTTAATAAAAACAGCAAAAAGTGTCTCTCCCCTTGACATTTAGGCTTTTTTGTTATATAATAAACTGTAAAAATGATTTTTGATGCTTTTATCAAAGCAAAAAGGAGAAACATGGCTAACGACAAGAAAATGGTTGAGCAGATAACGGCGATGGATGTCGATTTTGCTCAGTGGTACACAGACATCTGCAAAAAGGCAGACCTTATTGATTATTCAAGCGTAAAGGGATGCATGATCATCCGTCCCTATGGCTACGCTATCTGGGAAAATATCCAGCATATTCTTGACACTCGCTTCAAGGAGCTGGGTCACGAAAATGTATATATGCCTATGTTCATTCCCGAGTCTCTTCTTCAGAGAGAGAAGGATCATGTTGCGGGATTCGCTCCCGAGGTTGCTTGGGTAACACATGGCGGCTCCGAAAAGCTCACAGAGCGTATGTGCGTAAGACCCACATCCGAAACTCTTTTCTGCGAGCATTATGCAAATATCATCCGCTCATACCGTGACCTTCCCAAGCTCTATAACCAGTGGTGTTCTGTTGTCAGATGGGAAAAGACCACAAGACCTTTCCTGCGTTCAAGAGAATTTCTCTGGCAGGAGGGACACACAATGCACGCTACGAGAGAAGAAGCAGTTGACGAGACAGTACAGATGCTGAATGTCTATGCCGATTTCCATGAAAAGGATCTTGCGATCCCTGTTATCAAGGGCAAGAAAACCCCCTCGGATAAGTTTGCAGGCGCAGAGGATACATACGCCATCGAGGCTCTTATGCACGACGGTAAGTCCCTGCAGGCGGCAACCTCCCATTTCTTCGGAGACGGCTTTGCAAGAGCATTTGACATCACATATCAGACAAAGGAAAATACACTTGCATATCCCTTCCAGACCTCTTGGGGCTGCACAACAAGAATGATAGGCGGTATCATCATGACACACGGCGATGATAACGGTCTTGTCCTTCCTCCCGCAGTTGCGCCCATTCAGGTGGTAATCATCCCTGTTGCGGCACACAAGGAAGGCGTTCTTGAGAAGGCAAACGAGCTTTATGAGGCTCTTAAGAAGGATTTCAGAGTTAAGCTTGACGATAGCGACAACTCTCCCGGATGGAAGTATGCAGAATACGAGATGAAGGGCGTTCCGCTCCGCATTGAGATCGGTCCTCGTGATATTGAGAACGGTCAGTGCGTCATAGTAACTCGCCATAATCTCGAAAAATCTTTTGTCAGCCTTGAAAATCTTGCGGAAACAGTTGCCGCAAAGCTTACCGAGGTGAGAGACGGAATGTTCGAGAAGGCTCTCGCCAACAGAGAGAGAAGAACATATGCCTGCAAGAGCATCGACGAGATAAACGAGGCTCTGAAGAACGGCGACGGCTTTGTTAAGGCAATGTGGTGCGGAGAAGAGGAGTGCGAGGACGGCGTTAAGGAAAAGACCGGCATCGGCTCGCGCTGCATACCTCTCGAGCAGGAGCAGATCGAGGACGTTTGCGTCTGCTGCGGAAAGCCCGCAAAGCACATGGTTGTCTGGGCAAGAGCTTATTAAGATTTTAACATTTTTAGGGCTGTTATCTTTGGACAGCCCTAAATTTTAAGAAAAGGAAAGGAGGAGCATATGGTAAGATCCTTCAGCATAACCGCAAAAGAGAGAATGCGCATGATAGACCCTGTGCTCCTCGTTTGCACTCTCGTTCTCACCGCAATGAGCCTTTCAACTCTCGGCGGAGGACTTGGGGAAATGATGGATTTTTCAAAATCCGCTTATATCGTTCAGATAGTTTCAGTAATTATGGGTCTTGGCATGATGATTGCCATAACCATGATAGATTATGAGGAATTTATCGACAAATTCGGCGGTATCTTCTATGTGGGGGCGCTGTTTTTGCTTGGCGTAACCCTAATTTTCGGAATTGCAGAGGGTTCAAACAAAAGCTATCTGCGTTTTGGTCCTGTTGGAATACAGGCATCGGAATTTGTCAAAGCTGCATACATAATGACCTTTTCAAAGCATTTGGCGGCGGTCAAGGACAAGATAAATAACATCAAAAATCTTGCGGGGCTTGCTCTCCACGCAGGACTTATCATCGGGCTTATCCTGATTTCGGGTGACCTCGGTGTTGCTCTTGTCTATATGGCATTTACCCTTATCATGCTTTTCTGCGCAGGGCTTAGCTCATGGCTCTTTGCCGGAGTGGGGGTACTGGCGGTGGTTGGCTTTCCCTATATCTGGCCTCATCTTCACGAATATCAGCAAAAGAGAATACTTGTTGGATTCAATCCCGAGCTTGACCCGCTTGACAAAGGAATGCAGCCGCTTATCAGCCGTCAAGCGATCGCCAACGGCGGAATGTGGGGGCAGGGAATCAGCGGCGGCTCGTATTATGAAAACCTCTATGCTTCGCATACCGACTTCATTTTTGCCTCGTTCTGCGAAAAATTCGGCTTTGTGGGCGGTATGATACTCATTATTACGCTGACTGTTATGGCTGTGCGCATTTTGATGATAGCAAGAAAATCAAGATGCCTTATGGGGGCATATATCTGCATAGGTGCTGCGGCGATAGTGATCGTTCAGACCCTTGAAAATTTGGGTATGTGCATGGCATTTCTGCCTGTTGTGGGAATTACACTTCCATTTATGAGCTATGGCGGCTCGTCAATGCTTTCGATGTACATTATAATCGGACTTGTGCAGAGCGTAAGAGCGCACAGGGACAAATATTTCTTTGAAATGATCGAATAATTGATTTACAGAAAAAACGGTGCTGTCTCTTCGGGAGATCGCACCGTTTATTTGTAATCAATTTTCAAAACAGGAATTTATCGAACTGTCGGAAACGGTGAAACTATACCCCAACGCCGATGGCGTTGCCGCAAGCGGTTCGACTCCACTGTGTTCCGCTCAGGGTGACTGCTGTGAGATTATCATCCTTTAGCGCTCGTAGATTCTTCGCTACGCTCAGAATGACTCGAGAGTAAATTGATGCTAAGTTTTTCTACATGTAATTTCCGTAAAATTTCCGTAGAAACACAGATAAACAATAATAAAAATTCCCTTTTTCAAAGTTTTGATCGACCTTTTTTAAAAGGTCGCGCGAGCCGACGGCGGCGTCGGTCGCCTCCGCAGAGGCGAAACTCCCTCACCGACAAATTCCTGTTTAAAAGCGAAAGGGCTATCTTTTAGATAGCCCCGTTTTTTATTTACTTGAAAGATATTCGTCAATCGCCTTTGCGGCTGTTTTACCTGCTCCCATTGCGGAAATAACCGTTGCGGCACCTGTAACAGCGTCACCGCCTGCATAAACACCGTCTCTTGATGTAAGCCCATCTTCATTTACGATGATTCCGCCTCGCTCGTTCACCTCAAGTCCCTCTGTTGTGCTCTTTATAAGAGGATTCGGGGATGTTCCGATGGACATGATAACCGTATCAACATCAAGGATAAATTCGGAGTTTTCTATCGGAACAGGTCTGCGTCTGCCTCTTGCATCAGGCTCGCCAAGCTCCATCTTTATACATTTCATTCCCTTAACAAAACCGTTTCGGGGGTCTCTTGCGTCCTCTGGATTACTAAAGCCTATGATCTCTGTGGGATTTGTCAGAAGTCTGAAATCAATTCCCTCCTCCAAGGCGTGCTCAACCTCCTCACGCCTTGCGGGAAGCTCCTCCATACTGCGGCGGTATACGATATATACTGTCTCAGCACCGAGACGGAGTGCAGTTCTTGCAGCATCCATGGCAACATTTCCTCCGCCGACAACTGCAACCTTGCCGCCCTTCATAATTGGGGTTTCGGGATCATCTCTATATGCCTTCATAAGATTGCTTCGTGTGAGAAATTCGTTTGCGCTGTAAACGCCCTTAAGTGATTCTCCGGGAATGCCCATGAAATTGGGAAGTCCTGCACCTGAGCCGATAAATACCGCCTCAAAGCCAAGATCGAAAAGCTCGTCAATTGTGAGAGTTTTACCGATGACAACATTAGTCTCAATCTTAACGCCAAGAGCCTTAAGTCCATCGACCTCTTTTGCTACGATGCTTTTTGGAAGTCTGAATTCTGGGATTCCGTAAACCAAAACTCCTCCCGCTGTGTGAAGCGCTTCATATACCGTCACAGAATATCCCAGCTTTGCAAGATCGCCCGCACAGGTAAGTCCCGAGGGACCCGAGCCGACTATCGCAACTCTATGACCGTTATTTTCGGGTACTGTCACATTGCTTTTTTCATTTGCATTGTGGTAATCTGCAACAAAACGCTCAAGTCTGCCTATTCCCACAGGCTCGAATTTAACACCGAGTGTGCAATTCTTTTCGCACTGATTTTCCTGGGGACAAACTCTGCCGCAAACTGCGGGAAGTGATGAGGAGAGCGAGATCACATCATATGCGCCTTCGATATCCCCTTCCTTGATTTTTGAAATAAAATCCGGAATATGAACATTCACAGGGCATCCGTTCACGCAAGGCTGATTTTTGCAGTTAAGGCATCTTGCGGCCTCTGCCTTTGCCATTTCATATGTATATCCAAGGGCAACCTCACTGAAATTGTGTGCTCTCACAGAAGGCTCTTGGGTTGGCATTTCATGCTTTTTGGGGTCTATCGCCATCAGTTTTTCTCCTTTCCGAAGAGATTGCAGGTCGCCTCGTATGCGTGTCTTTCAAAATCCGCATACATTCTTCCTCTTGACATTGCCTCGTCAAAATCCACCTCATATCCGTTAAAATCGGGGCCGTCAACACAGGCAAATTTCGTTATCTTTTTGCCATCAACATTGAGAGTAAGTCTGCAGCCTCCGCACATTCCCGTTCCGTCTATCATAATTGGGTTCATGGAAACCGTAACGGGAACTCCATATGGTTTTGCTGTAAGGGTCACAAATTTCATCATCACAAGAGGACCTATGGTGATTATCATATCGAATTTTTCACCGCTCTCAAGCATCTCACGGAGCGGGACTGTAACATTACCCTCTCTGCCGTAAGAGCCGTCGTCTGTCATAATGGTAAGACTGTCGGAGCAGGACGCAAATTCATCCTCAAGGATGAGAAGATCACGGCTTCTGAAGCCGATTATTGATGTGACCTTTGCACCAAGCTTATGAAATTCCTCGGCTACGGGCATTGCAATGGCACAGCCCACGCCGCCGCCAACTATGCAAACATTCTTTATTCCCTCCGTGTGAGTTGCCTCACCAAGAGGTCCAACGAAATCGCTTATATATTCATTTTCATTTTTCTCACCCAGCAGCTTCGTTGTTGCGCCAACTATTTGAAATATGATCTTGACCGTTCCTCTCTCCGCATCCGTTCCGGCAACAGTCAGCGGTATTCTCTCGCCCTCATCGTGAACTCTGAGGATTATAAACTGTCCGGGACGAGCTTTTCTTGCAACAAGAGGTGCCTCGATCTCCATCTGTGTTACTGTGGGATTCAGGCATTTTTTAGTTACGATTTTATACATAAAAAGCTCCTTTGCCATCAAAACTTCTTTTATACCAAATTATTATAGCATATTTTTTTCTATTTTGCACTATATTTTCGGAAATTTTTCTTTAAGTTCTCTATTGTTTACGAAAAGTAGATGGACAAAAGCTTTATTTTATGTTAAAATATAATAATAAATCAAACAAAGGAGAAAGAAAAATGGCAAACGGATGTATTTCCACAGACAGAATTCTCGAAAAGCTTGATGAATATTTGAATAAAAATGACTATGCTTCGGCAGAACGCCATCTGCTTTATTGGCTCTCAGAGGCTGAAACAAATTCCGACAACAGAACACTTCTTCTAATGTCAAACGAGCTGATGGGACTTTACAGAAAGCTCGGCAGACGCGACGACGCCATAGGCTTTGCGGAAAAGGCACTAAAAAAGATCGAGGAGCTTGATATCGGTGAGCAGGTCGGCTCTGCCACAACATATCTCAACAGTGCAACGGTCTATAAGGCATTCGGTATGGCAGACCGTTCGATGCCCCTTTTTGAAAAAGCAAAGCAGATATATGAATCCTCACTCAAAGAAGATGATGACCGCCTTGCCGGGCTTTATAACAACATGGCTCTCTCTCTTGTTGATCTCAGAAGGTTTGATGAAGCCGGTTCCTATTATAAAAAAGCTATTTCAATTATGGAGAAGGCAGAGGACGGAGCACCCAATATTGCCATAACTTACCTTAACATGGCAAGTGCTGCGGAGGCCGAGGTAGGACTTTGCGACGGTGCGGAGCTGATCGGTGAATACCTTGAGAAGGCAAAGGGACTTCTTGAGGGCTACGGAAAAAGAGAAGGATATTATGCCTTTGTTTGCGAAAAATGCGCATCCGTTTTCGGCTATTACGGTCACTTTTTCTATGAAAATGAACTGAAGGAAAGGGCAAAGGCTATCTATGAAAGGAATTGAGCTTTCCGAAAGATTTTATCTTGAGCACGGTGCTCCCATGATACATGAAAAATTTCCTCATATCGAGCATCTTATTGCCGCAGGAATTGCGGGAAGCGGCTCTGAATGTATGGGATTTGACGATGTCATCTCGCATGATCACGATTTTGAGCCGGGATTCTGCCTTTTTCTTCCCGATGAATCTCTCGTCGACCTTCGGACTCAGTTTGCTCTTGAAAGAGAATATTCCCGTCTCCCCTCTGAATTTATGGGGTACAAAAGAAATGCCATAAGTCCCGTTGGCGGAAATCGCCATGGAGTTATCAGAATGAGCGAATTTCTTGCTTCAAAAACCGGAAAAATTGACGGTGAGCTTTCGCTCTCCGATTGGTTTTTCGTTCCCGAACAGTCGCTAATTGAGGTCACAAACGGCAAAATTTTCAGAGACGATCTTGGGAAATTCAGCAAAATCAGAAATGAACTTTCCTATATGCCCGAGGATGTGCGCCTCAAAAAGCTTGCGGGAAATCTCATCCTCATGGGGCAGGCAGGGCAGTATAACTATAATCGCTGCATTGCAAGAGGCGAAAGGGCGGCGGCACAGCTTGCGGCTCACGAGTTTGCCAAAAGCGCAATGCACGCAACCTTTCTCATAAATAAACAATATTTGCCCTATTATAAATGGAGCTTCAGAGCGCTCTCTTTTCTTCCGAGGCTTTCGGATATTTATTCCGATCTTGAATATCTGATCTCAAGCGGAAACGAAGCATCCGAATCGAAGAAAAAATCTGAAATGATTGATAAGATCTGCGAGAAGATTTTCGCTGCACTTCAAGATGACTGCCTTACCTCATATCGGGGCAGCGAAGCCGAGGGTCATGCTTATTCGGTCAACGACAAAATAAAAAACGGTGAAATAAGAAATAAACACATAATGTATGCCATATAGTGAGCACTATTGATTATTTTTATTTTTACCTTTGAAACATCCTTGAAAAAGGACTTGATTGTGTTTATAATTATATTTGGAATTAAGCTTTTAGCCCGATATTTAATCAAAAAGAGGTTGTATTATGAAAAATTCGAAAATCAAAGCTGTTTTTTGGGTATTTGTTATATTGAGTCTTGCCATCATCTCCGCTCTCTCCTTATCTGCTCTCGGTGAGCTTCCCGAGGGAGCAACTGCAAAGGGACATATCACAAAGTTACTTGACGGCAGCAAAATCGTTGATACCAACTGGGGTTATTATGCCGAAACAAAAACACTTTATCTTGCAGGCAATCAGTCCTCATATAACGAAACAGGTGCTCTCAAAGATTGCGACGAGGGGCAAAGCTGGGAGGCATATAAGGACGAGATCGAGCATATCGTTGTGGGAAAGAACATTTCAAAAATCACAGGGCTTTCCTTTGATGGATATAATAGCATTATTGATGTTTGCATTGAAAAAAATGTTACTCAGATTGATACATACGCCTTCAGAAACTGCTCCGCTCTCACAACTCTCTGGATAAACGGCACAGAGAGAGTTGAGGGAAGATTTGATGCTTCAAGCCTTAAGAAAACCAATGATATCTTCCCCGGAACTGCCGTTAAAGAGGTCGTTCTCGGAAAGAACGATAAAAATCCTGTTTTTACACCCACAAAGGTGATGAAAACAGTTTATGCTTCGGAAATAAATGACGATGTGAAGATCTTCTGCGCCGACAGAGGGCTTACACTCATCAACCTTGCGGACATGAGCACGGTAGATACCACCGTCAAGCAAGAGGTCACATATAAGCCCGAGGGAGCAACGGTTTCGGGTCACAGCTCAAAGCTCTATGAGGGTTCGAGAATAGTTGACACAAACTGGGCTTATTATGCAGACACAAAAACTCTTGAATTTGTGGGAAATCAGAAGGCATATAACGAAACAGGCGCTCTAAAAGACTGTGATCCTGCCTCAAGCTGGGAAGCATATAAGGATGAGATCGAGCATATCATCGTCGGTCCTCAGATAACAAAGATCACGGGATTTGGCTTTGAGGGATATCCCGCACTTAAGGATGTCCGCATTGAAAGCACAGTCGGTCAGATAGATACGGGAGCTTTTAACGATTGCCCTGCACTTACTACACTTTGGGTAAACGGCACGGAAAGAATTGAAGGAAGATTTGACCTTTCCACATTCTCTGCCGCAAATAACTTCTTCACAAATACCTCTGTGAAAGAGGTCGTGCTCGGAGAGAAGATTTCTTCTCCGGGATTCACAGCACCGCCTTCACTTGAATGTATATACGCAAAAAATGTTACAGTCTCAATGAAGGTCTTTGCAAAGGATGCAGGTGTAAAGCTTATTGATTTTAACACAGGAGCCGAGGTCGATACAAATGTCAGCCTTTCAGCCTCCTATAAGCCCGAGGGCGCAACCGTTTCAGGTCACAGCACAAAAAAATATAACGGCGGAAAGATCGTTGACACCTTCTGGGCATATTATGCCGACACAAAAACTCTTGAATTTGTTTCAAACAGCACATCATATAACGAAACAGGCTCTGTCAGTAACTGTGACGGAGACGGTGATACCTGGATCGAATATAAGGATGAGATCGAGCATATCATCGTAGGCGATAAAATTTCAAAGGTCACGGGAAATGCCTTTGCAAGCTATAAATCCCTTGTGGATGTGCGTCTTGGCAAAAATGTCACTCAGATAGATGCGGGAGCATTTACAAACTGCGAAAAGCTCACCACCATCTGGTTTGACGGAACCGAAAGAGTTGAGGGAAGAGCGGATCTTTCAAAGATACCCGTTTTGGCTCTTGCTTTCAAGGGTACCTCTATTCGTGAGATCGTGCTTTCGCCAAAAACCACCTCCATATCTTCAGCTATTCCGCTGACAGTTACCACGATCTATGCCCCCTCTCTTACAGACGAGCTTATCGCTTTTGCCAAAGAAAACCTCTGCGACCTTGTAAACATCAACAATCCAAGCGAGGCTTACCGCAATTATATCGAGGTCGATCTTTCCCTTCCCTCCTGCGGACCGAGATGCGTATTCGATTTTGATGAGGCAACGGGAGTTCTCACCATCAAGGGCGGCGGAATGATCTCAGACACCGTCAATTACTACGGAGGAGGCTCGAAAAACTCTCCCTTCTTCACGATAAAGCAAAAGGTCAAAAAGATAGTTATCGAGGAGCATATAAAGGGGCTTGGAAAATACGCATTCTGCCAGTTCACAAATCTTGAAAGCGTTGAGCTTCCCGATGTTGAAGGCTTCGTGATAATGAATGCCGCTTTTGAAAAATGCTCAAATCTCAAATATGTTTACAGAGCCGGAACCGATCCCATCGAGGGCACGGCAGATCTTTCAAAGGTAGCTTCGGTTTCCGCTTGGGCGTTTGCTTATGATTACCTCATTGCAAATGTTATTCTGAGCGATGCGGTAACAGAGCTTGGTTCATCTGTTTTCGAGGAAAACATCAATCTTCAGTCGATATACGGAATTCCGGGCTCATATGCCGAAACATTTGCCTCGGAAAACGGTCTGAATTTCCTTGATATTGCTTCAAACACACCCGAAGCTATAAAATGTACTCCCCCCGAAAATGTATCAGAGGGAATACATGAAGACGACACGGAAAGTGCCGTTGAGACGGAAGAAGCTCCCGAAACCGAGCCTGATTTTGTTATCGTGTTCCACAACAAGGGCGAAAATACTGCCGCAAGAGCTGCAAATCCCCTGCCGATCATAATAGTCATTGCAGCGGTCGCAGTTTGTGTCATAGCGGTGATCATCATCCTGTTGAAGATCAAAAAAAGCAAGAAAAAAGCATAATAAAAGTATTACGGCTCAAATGCATTAATTTGCGTTTGAGTTAACGCCTTTTTATTGACAAAAGAGAAAATATCATTTATAATATAATAAAAACCGAAAAAGGCAGGTAAAAATAATGACAGACCAGAGAAAAGATATTCCCGAAAAGTATAAATGGGATCTGACTGCGATCTATCCCGATATGGCTGCGTTCGATGCGGATTTTGAGAAAGCATCGGCACTTGTGAAGGAGTTTCCGAAGCACGCAGAAACAATGACAAAGAGCGCAGAGGGGCTTTACAATATGCTCTCCGATAAGACACAGCTTGAGAGACTTATCGAAAAGCTCTTTATCTATGCGCATCTCAGCTCCGACCTTGATCTTTCGGACAATTTCTATCTTGCTCTTATGGGCAAGATGCAGAATCTCGCTTGCGAAGCAGGCTCTGCGTCCTTCTTTGTTTCTCCCTCGCTTCTCCGTCTCGATGAAAAGACCACCGAAAAATGGTTTAAGGAATTTCCGAAGCTTGAGGAATACCGCAGAACAATTGAGGTTGAGCAGAGATACCGTCCTCACACTCTTTCGGATGAGAATGAAAAGCTCCTGGCAGACCTTCAGATGGGAATGGGATCGCATTCAAATATAAGAACGATATTTGCAAATGCGGATATGACCTTCGGTAAGATCAGAGACGAGGAGAAGAAGCTCGTTGAGCTTACCGAGTCCACATATGTTCTCCGCCTTATGAGCGAGGATAGAAATGTTCGCCGTGCTGCATTCAAGAAGCTTTATGAGACATATGACAAATACGGAAATACCCTTTCGGCTCTTATGAATGCTTATGTCCGTGAGCGTACAACCGTCTCAAAGGTTCGCAAATTCAGCGACAGCCTTACAGCCTCTGTATTTAATGACGAAGTTACACCGGCAATTTATAACAACCTTATAAATTCGGTTTCAAAGGGACTTAAGCCTCTCTTTGATTATTATGATATAAAGCGTGAGGTGCTGGGACTATCAAAGCTTCATATGTACGATGTTTATACACCTCTAATCTCCTCCTGCACAAAGGAATATACCTTTGAGGAGGCAACAGAGGAAGTCCTCAAAACTGTTGAGATCTTCGGTGCGGAATACCACGACACACTTGAGAGGGGTATCAAGGAGCAGAGATGGGTAGATGTTTACCCAAGCCGTGGAAAGAGAGGCGGCGCATATAGCTCCGGCTGCTATGACACAGCGCCTTATATGCTCCTAAACTATACAGGAAAGCTTGATGATGTTTCAACCTTTGCCCATGAAGCGGGACACTCCATGCACTCATGGTATTCAAAGAAGGACAACACTCCCCAGGAATCAAGCTATACCATCTTTGTTGCCGAGGTCGCATCAACCGTAAATGAGCTTCTCTTTGCTCACAGAAAGCTCCGTGAATCGAACAGCGATGAAGAAAAGCTCTCCATCCTCAATCAGATCATGGAGACATATAAAGGCACACTTTACCGCCAGACGATGTTTGCTGAATTTGAGAAAACAATGCATGAGCTTTGCGAGAGCGGCGCAACACTCACAAAGGAGCTGCTTTGCGAAAAATACTATGCTCTTATCAAGAAATATTTCGGAAATCATGTTGTTGCCGATAAGGAAATTGCTCTTGAATGGATGAGAATACCTCATTTCTACCGTTGGTTCTATGTTTATAAATATGCGACCTGCATTTCCGCTGCTTCCTCCATCGTTCGCAGGATCGAGAACGAGGGCGCTTCTTATATCGGAAGCTATCTTAAGTTCCTTGGCTGCGGAGGAAGGATCAGTCCTCTTGAAAGCCTTAAGGTTGCGGGAATAGACCTTACGAAGCCTGAGGTCATAGAGGATGCTATTGCAGACTTTGCCGACACCGTTAAGATGTTCGGTGAGCTTTATAATAAGCAGAAATAAATCAGAAATAAATCACTCTGTCTGCCCGAAAAAGGATTCGGTGCGGATAGAGTGATTTTTTTTATGTTTTTCTGTAAAAAATGCATTCAAAGGTGGCTTTGATTGTGATATTATTTATATACAAAGCTATATGAAAGGATTTTTTGATATGAAAAGCATTTTGAAAAGGCATTCGCTCATTTTTGTTGCGGTTTTGATAGCACTCGTTTTCTCTGCATTCGCCTTTGCAGATGAGGTTACAGAGGGGTATGTTATCGCCAAGGGCGGAAAGGAAACGAATATTAAATGGCAGATAACAAAGGCAGACGGCGAGGTCGTTCTGTCCTTTGATATAGATAGTGATGTTAAGGACAAGATGAATACAACTGTTCTTTACGGCGTTAATGTTGCAAAGGGAACTCTTGCCTCTTACGGTGAGGGCGCAACGGTTGCATGGGGAGCTTATCAGAACAGTATAACGCAGATAAAGGTGGGTGACGGGATCACCGGAATCGAAGGCGGTATTGCAAACAGCTTCAGCGCACTCAAAACCGTTGAGATCCCGAGAACTCTCAAAGAAATTATTGATAAGACCTTTGTTGGTGAGACAAATCTTGTTTCGATATATTATAGGGGCGATGAGCCAAAGGAAGGACTTGCAGATCTTTCAACGCTGACAAAGCTTGGAAGCTATGTTTTCGATAACTGCAAAAAGCTCACAGAGGTCAAACTCTCCGAGAGCTATTCGGATAAGCTTGATACCGAGGTCTTTAAATGGACTGCGCTTAAAAGCTTTACTGTTCCGAGAGGCGTTACCGCCATCGGAAAAAGAGCACTCGGATATTGCAAAAATCTCACAGAGCTTTGGTGCTATGCTGAAAACTATACTCTCGATCCCACAGCACTTGATCAGTGTGATAAGCTGGCGTATGTATACGGCATCGCAGGCACTCCCCTTGAGGCTTGGTGCAAGGAAAAGGACATTTCCTTCAGAGATATAAATTCTCCCGATACATACATATATAAATCCACAAAAGAGCCGGAAATTTTTGATCCCACGGGCGCAACAAGCCATGGACACATCATCAATATGTGGAACGGGAATGTTGTTGTTGATACATATTGGCTCTACTATGAGGAAACAAAGACCCTTAGATTCATTTCAAATAAGAGTGGTCATAACGAAACGGGAAATTGTGACTATGATAAGGAAAACAAGGCTTGGGATTCGATAAAGAACGATATCGAGCATGTCATTATAGGAAAGGGAATTTCAAAGATATCCCAGAAAGCATTCCAGAATATGACTTCACTTAAGGATGTTGAGATCAGGGGCACGATCACTCAGATCGATGCAAATGCCTTTAACGGCTGCAAGTCTCTCACCTCGATAACTCCCGCTGATAAGCAGAAGGCAGAAGGAACAGCAGATCTTTCCACCATGACAAAGATCGGAGACAATGTTTTTAAGGATACAGCACTAATACATTTTATTCTTGCGGCAAAAACACCGACACTCGGAAACAATGTTTTCCCCGGACTTACCGCAAGTATAAAATGCACTCCCGATGATTCTCTACTTGCATTTGCCGTAGAAAATTTTGTGGACATCATTGATGTTACAACAGGTGAGACGATTTCAAAGAACTATGTTTATATAGATCAAAGTCTCCCGTTCTGCGGAAGCAAGGCGGTTTTCAGCTTTGATGAAGCAAGCGGAACACTGACGGTTTCGGGTGTGGGTCCTATTGGCGACACGATAAACTATTACGGCGGCGGATCGAAGAATCAGTTCTGGTTCTCCTTCAAGCAGCAAATAAAGAAGGTAATAATCGAGGACGGAATAACCGCTATCGGTAAATACGCTTTCACACAGTGCCAAAATCTTGAATATGTTGAGATCCCCGATAAGGCATTCGTGATTGGAAACGGTGCTTTTGAAAAGTGCGAAAACCTTAAATCCATCTATAGAAGAGAAAATGAGCCGATAATCGGTCATCTTGATCTTTCGAGGGTTTCGGAGCTAAATTCCTGGACATTCTCCGCTTGTTATCTCATCGCAAATGCAAGCATCAGCTCTGATACTGCAAAGATAGGCGCATCAGTTTTTGATACCTGTCCGAATCTTTCGGGAATTTACGGTACTGTAGGCTCTTATGCCGAAGAATTTGCTTCGGAAAACGGCTTCAGCTTCTTTGATGCTTCTTCCGCTGTGCCTACTGACACCGTTTGCGAAAAGCCTGCGGAAACGACGGAAGCCGCACCCGAAAGCGAAAAGATAAATGCAGATGAAAGCGGAAAAGTCACCGAGGCGGAAACTGCCGCAGATACCGAAAAAGCTGAAATTCCCGATGAAACAGAGCTTGTTATAAATCTCGAATTTGTTGAAGATGATTACGCATCAGAGGATGATCAAAACAGACAGATTATACCGGTGATCATTATCAGCGCAGCCGCAATCATTATCGCACTTGTAATTGTCATCGTTATTAAAAGGAGGAATAAATAATGAGAAAGACAGAAATAAATCTTGTTCCGAATATAGAAAATAAAACACCCGATTATTATTGCACATGGCAAACTCAGCTTTTTGCAACAAGCAACGGAAGACCTCCGATGCAGAGAAAAACCATTTGCGAAAAATCTCTTTTTGACAGAGAAAAGCCTTATGGATGGGCATATTTCCATGAAAAGGCGCAAAGTGATCTTTTACTCATCATGGACGATAGCTGGGATGTTCCGATGGACGGAAATACCGATTATTACGGAAGTCTCATACTGAATGAAGAAAAATTCCCGTCCTTCACCCGGGGCAAGACTAATGCAGAAGCTCTTGGAGCATTGACAAAAAAGGTGAAGGATCTTGGATGGAAGGGACTTGGAGGCTGGGTCTGCGCCCAGGAGAGCGCATTTTGCGATGAAAGTCCCGAGGAATATTGGAAAAAAAGGCTCATCGAAGCGGATGAGGCGGGCTTTGCATATTGGAAGGTTGACTGGGGCAAGAAGGATAATGACAAGGAATTTCGCAAAATGCTCACATCTCTTGCCGAAAAATATGCTCCGAATCTGATAATAGAGCATTCCTTCAGAAAGGATGTTATCCCCTTTTCTCATATTTTCAGAACATATGATGTGCCTGCCATCATGTCAATACCCATGACGATGGAGAAGCTGGCGGAATATTCCAATGTACCCGCTCCCGAAAAGGAGGGATTTGGCCTCATCGACTGCGAGGATGAGGCTTATATCGCAGCGGCAGGCGGTTTTGCCATGGGTATCATGCGCCATCCGTATGTTGGTGTGCTTCCGAACGGAAAAGCAGACCCCTCATTCCCCGAATTTCACAGAAATATAAAATCCAGGCAGTATGAGGTCATTCGTGCGGCTCGATTCCATAGGATCGCCCCCGCATTCCCCATCTCGAGTGAGAGCACCAATATAAGCGATCTTAAGCTTGATGATACATGGCAGTTTATAAACAAGGAAGAGGAGATCGAGGGCTGGTGGCTCGTGCATATGGGAAGTATTTTCAGACATATTTCCGAGGATGATCTTCTCACAAAAACAGCTCCCGCCGCAATTTCAAGAGGCTGTGAGCTGCCAAAGGTCGAGCCTGATGAAAAGGGAAATATTCCATATTGCATGGCGTCAAAAAATCCTTCGGGAGCTTATGCCATTGCAACTCTCGGAAGAACCCTCGAAAGAGATTATTTTATTCCGAAATGTCATATAACCGCACAGATTGAAGATGCAGAAACCGTTGGTATTTTCGGTGAATATGCGTCTCTTACGCTTGCGGCAAATTATTCGGATGCGACTTCTGTTCTCATGCAGGATCTTGCCGCAGAGAGTGCTTATGATATCACAGACGAAGTCGAAATCAAAGAAAACAAGATAGTTATTCCCGGTGAGCTTATTTCAAGGCTCGGCAGAAGCGAGCAGGGAGAGGACGATACCTCAGAGCCGGGAGTTTTGGTAAGGATAGTGAGAAAATAAAATGGAACTGACAAAAGAAGAATTTTTGAAGTTGGGAGAGGGACTCTCGGAGATTGAGCGTGACCTTCTTTTGCGCTCATATGAGACGATTATGAGCAATGTTTATGAAAAAGACAAATATTTTTGGGGGAAATACCGTTTGATCTCCCCCGGAAAATGTTGCTTTAAGGGCGTTTGGAACTGGGACAGTGCGTTTCACGCTCTCGGAACATCAAGATGGGACAGCGAGCTTGCAAAGGAGAACATTCTGGGATTCCTTGAATACCAGGATGAAGCGGGAATGCTCCCCGATCTGCTGGGCGAAAGCGGCAGGATTGCCAGAAACTCTTCAAAGCCTCCCGTTTTTGCATGGGCGACCGAGCTTGTTTATCGCCGCACGGGTGATAAGGAGCTTTTGACAAAGGCTTATCCTGCTCTTGCAAAGGAATCTTCTTTCTGGGAAAATAATCGAACCTTGGGAGGCCTTTTCCACTATGATGCGGAAAACAAGGATTCGGAAAAATACTATATGCAGATCGGCTTTGAGTCGGGCTGGGATAATTCGGTGAGATGGGATGGAAAGGCTATAAAGGATCTTTATCCTATTGATCTTAATTGTTATATGGTTATGGCATACCGTTCTCTTTCCTTCATTGCCTCCGAAATCGGAAAAGGATCGGAAGCGGAAAAATGGTCACAAAAAGAAAAAGCGCTCACAGAGCGCATAAAAAATGAATTTTGGGACGAGGAAAAGGGAATTTTCAACGATCTGAACTGCAAAACAGGCGAGATCTCGAATTGCATAACACCTGCCATATTCATGCCTCTTTTTGTGGGTATCGCAACAAAGGAGCAGGCAGAAAAAGCGGCTTTCATTGCGGAAAATCGCCTTATGGGAAGGATGCCGACGGTTTCCTTTGACCATCCCAAATACTCCAATATGTATTGGAGAGGTCCAACATGGTTGAATGTTGCATTTTTTGCTGCAAAGGGGCTGAAGAATTACGATCTTCCCGTTGCAGATGTGATAAAGAAAAACATTCTTGATATGTGCTATGCGGAGCGTGACGGCATCTGCGAGAATTATGATTCAAAGAGCGGAAAAGGTCTCTGTTGTAATAATTTCTCATGGAGCAGTGTTTTTCTTATAGAATTTATATTGGGCTTTGAGGAGTAATTGACTTTTTGCTCACCAAGTGATACAATATCATTGTGATCTGATAATGGAATTTTTGAGATAAACAGTAATTTAGCGAACAGTCGAAGCCGTAATCCGTAGGGGCGATCATTGATCGCCCGTCTCATAAACAGCTCAAAATATCGTTATTTTACGCCGTTTGTTTTTTCGGGCGATCAATGATCGCCCCTACAAATTTC
>JAFXAN010000088.1 GCA_017517035.1 Clostridia bacterium | reverse complement strand
TTTGCTGATCTGTGTCCAGTCATTTGTGTAACCTGTAGCAAAGTTAGCATTCATGTACTGAGGAACTGTGAGAGTAACTCTAACATAAGCGGAATTTTCGCCAACGTTCTTAACAGTTACGATCTTCTTAACGGGAACACCGGGGAAGAGAACCTGATCTTCGAGCCAGTTGTCATATCCGTCGCCGTCGCCGTCCGCACCGTTGTCGATGCCGTCGCCGTTGCTTTCCTTGATGGCGATATCAATATCACCGATTACGAATGTGTTGTCCTTGTCTTCGACATCTGTGAAATATGCAATTGTTCCGCTGATAACAGCGATTGCAAGCATAGAAATGATGAGACAAAGTGCGATAATTTTCTTTTTCATGTCAATTTCCTTTCAATAGTAAAAATTATATTTTCCTTCAAAGCGATAAATCGAAAAATTTACCGCTTTTGGGATAAATTAATTAGAATAATAATGAAGATAATTAGTCAAATGTAGCAACATTTCCTGTAACAGTCATGAGCTTGCCGTCAAGAGCTTCCTTGGTATATGTTACACCATTAACGATGACAGCGGGCTTTCCGCTTTCATAAGTCTTGATTCTCCATATACCGGAGAATGTGTTAGCAGACAGTATTTCATTATTTGATGTAACAAGATCAACACCGTTACCATAGTTGTGGATTTCGATAGCAGCAACATTCTGATTGTTGATAGCACCGGCCTTTGCACCCTGTGTTGCAGAGAACTTACAACCTGTAACAGTAACCTTAGAAACTTCATTTCCACCGTCGGAATAAATAAGGATGGCCTTACCGTTTGTTTCGAATGTACAATCTTCGAATGTTACATCGTTACCGTATGTCCAAACATAGTCATTTCCAAGGTTTGTGAATTTACAATTTATGAATTTAGCACCGTCACGACCAACTCTGAAAGGACCGTCGAATGTGCAGCTTGTGTATGTAGCATCCTTTGTGTAAAGTGCAGCATAGTCACTGCCGTTTCCGTTTGCCATACCTGTGCTACCCTTGATTGTAACGCCTTCAAAGGAAACTGTTGTCTGATCGAAGTATGCACCCTGTGTGAGGTCGATAACTGTGTCGGTTGTACCCTTGATCGAAATTTCTTCAGTCATGGTGTTGTTGCTGGGCATCTTAAATTCACCTGCGGGAAGCACAATTTCGCCGCCTTCATTGATTGCGGTATTAAAGCCACCCTGTGCCATAACTACAGACCAAGTACCATTGCCGTTGTCAACAGCCTTATAGCCATCGGCAATCCACTTATTAACGGTAGTGTCATCATATGTACCGCCGTAAACATTAACAGGAGCACTGTATCCCATATAGTTCTGGAAATTACCTGTGCTTGTCCAAATGTTGTCATCCATGGAGTCGCTGAAAGTACCGCCATTAATTGTAATAGTTGCTCCTGCGGGACAAATTACGCTTGCACCGCCAGTTGAAGAGTGATTCATCTCAAATTTACCATCATTGATAGTAAGTTTTGTGCCTGAACCATATGCATAGACGGTATGGAGGGTCATATTACGACCGTCAGCGGCGTTGGATACGATAAATTCACCGCCGTTGATTGTAACATCTGCTCCTGCGCTTGTTCTCACAGCACCACGGTCAGCAAGAATTTCTGTGCCGTCCTCGATGACGAGCTTGCCGGATGTGGTAACTGCATATTCGGGATATCCGGTTGAATCTATAGGCGCACCCTTGATAGTAACATCATCAAGTGTGAGATCGCCGGAGTTGCTAATGATTGCACCGCCATTTACGCAGGTGTTTTCAAGAGTACCGCCAACGATGGAAAGTGTACCTTCATTTTCGATTACAGCGGACACATCTTTTGCTATATTGGAAGTAATTTTCTTTCCACCAAGATCAAGAGTCAAAACAGCTCCTTCGGGGATCTCAAGTGCTTCTGTCAAAGCGATATCTGCTGTGAGAGCATATGTACCGCCTGTAGTTGCAGCATACTTAAGACCTTCAACGCTGTTGATCTCAACAAGAGTTGTGGAAGGTGTTCTTATAGAAGAAAAGTGATGAGCAGCTTCAAGAGCATTAAATGCGGGATCAGCACTTGTTTTTGCAGTTTCTGAACCTGCAACAGCGAAGCTTTCAGCCTGGATTGCATCAGCATAAACCTCGATCTTGAGGTTATCGAACATCTTAGCCTGCTCCTGTGTGAAGTCTTCAGGGCATTTGATTCCGTTGAAGAGAGTAACTTCATCGCCTGTTCCCATATAGAGATAGTAAACATATGCACGCTCGTTTGTTCCAATAGTATTATTATCATATGTATACCAGTTGTCAGATGTAATTCCAACATTTATATCGTCAACATGGGTGAGCTCGTTAGCATTTTTAACAAGAGAGCCGTCATCAGCGAGACCCCAGCCGTCGAAAACTTCTGTGTAGTTATCAACTGCAGCAGTGATTTCCTTGCTGTTGTTGAGGACAACTACAACACGAACATATGCGGGGTTCTCATTGTTTGTGATTGTAACTTCCTTTTTAAGGTAGTTAGTGGGCATGATGTTTGAATAATAAACACCATTTGCTGTTTCTGTCATTTTACCGGTGATCTCATTGCTGTCTTTGTCAAGAACGGATGTATCTTCGGTGAGTGTGATGTCGATCTTACCAACTGTGAAAACATTGGTAGCCTGCTCGCTGTCTGTGAAATATGCAAGAGTTCCGCTGAGAACTGCAACGCCAACGAGACAGAAGATCATCGTGAGAGCTAAGATTTTCTTTTTCATTTTTTGTGCCTTTCTTTTTTATTTTTATTTTTTTATTTTTGGGGAACTAAATTAAGGGGTTTGGGAAATCTTTTGATCCCAAGGTACATTTTTGAACTCATACCCGTCCCATTCGACCTGTCCGAATGCTTCTGTAAATGCTTGATTTGCATTTTCGAAGCCGTCTGCTTGAACAGCTTGTGTCATAGCGTAAATTTCAAGAGAGTCACCAAATTTTGTAAGATCATTTGTGCGTCTGTTGAAATAGTACTGCAGCAAGCTCGGAATGGTTTCTTCATTTGCTTCAAGCGGCTTTTGGTATTCAGCAACCGCAATGATGAATTTGGATTCTTCTGCGTTTGTTGTTGCCATCTCAAAACGGTGGTCATCAAAGAATGTCCATTTCCAATCCGAATCGTTTCCGCCAAAATCATCATTGTAAACGATTGTCCAGCCGGGCTTTTTTTCGCCTGCTTCATTTGCGGAATCGCTTGGTATTCTGTCCATACCTTCGGGAGCTTCAAAAGCAAAAATCGTTCTTACATATGCCGGGACATTTCCCGTATTTTTGACAGTGACGATCTTGTCTACCGGCAATGGCAGACTTTCTCCTGCTGAATTTGATAAAAATCTGTAAGGACTTGCTTCGCTTTGAGATGTAAGCGATCCATCGGGGAATTTAGAATAGTACAAGAAAAGTTCAGAGCCAACTGTCGGCTGCAGTATTTTTCCACTATCGGTATAGGGTTCAAGACCGAGTGTGTTACCGGAGGAATCAAATTTTCTTTGACTTTCGTTCTGCTCAATTTTGACAGAGCCGACCGTCATTACATTCACGGTTGCTTCTGTGTCTGTCAAATAAGCCAGCGAGCTTTCAGCAAACGGAAGTATGAAGAAAATCACAGCAAGAGCCAGCGGAAGAAGTCTTCTCTTAATTTTTGTCAATCACATCATCCTTTCTATGCTTCGGGGATCACGAATTTGAGCTATTGGAGCTGACAATGTCCCATGCCTCTGAAACAGAAAGCGGCGTTATGCCATCACCGGTATATTGAACGGCAAAAGCAGAGATTGTCAGAGAGGGAAGATTAGCACCGTCAAGTGAAAGTGCGTCAAGCATTTTACAAGTGATGCGGTCGCTGATTTCCATCTTCTGATCTTCAACAACAATAAATTGCTGTTCGATCGGCGATCTTTTTACTATTCTGTAATAAACATTATCCGGTAGTGTGCCATCATCATATGACAGCCAGCCGTCGGCAACAGAATAACTAAAATAATCGCTGAAAGGCGCAAGCGGCAGATCGCCGATGTTTTCATCAAACTTAATAAATATGTAACAATCTTCACATTCGGGAGCTACAATGATCGGAGATGCATTGATGTTTATTTCTGCTCCGGGCAAAATATGAAGTTCGACCTCGGTGCTTGACGAGCTATAGAATCCGGATGTATCACTTGCAAAATTAATTGTCAGATTGCTGACAGCAATATTACCGATGAAGTTGTCAGTGATATCCGAAAGCCAGGAAATCGTTCCGCTTGAGCTGCCTATGAATAAAACGCATAATGCAACGAAAAGGATCAAGCCTTTTTTGTTGATTTTTTGTTTTCTGTTTCTCATTCGTGTTCCTCCTTTCATTAAAAATATATATTTTTGCGGACTGAGCCGAAAAAATCAAAATTATTGTTCGGTTTTATTTTGTGTTTGATCTTGAGAGGGTTGTTCATTTGGGTCTACGAATGGTTTTTGTATTCTCTGTGGGGGCATTTGTCTGATTTGTTGATTATATTGCTGAGGCGGTCTTGACGGTGCGGTGGGTATTCCGCGATTCTGCATCGGAGGTCGGCTCGCATTTTGCATTTGAGGGGGTCTTGCACCGCTTGGCTGTTTGGGATCGGGATGTCCCGGGGTAGGTCTTTGCAATTGAGGGGCTTGACGAACATTTTGCGCCGAAAGCTCCTGCTTCTTCTTTTTCTTTTTATCCTCCTCCGAATCTCCGAAAAGATCGGGAAGAAAGACAAAGATGAGAAAGAGAGCACCGATTGAAATTGCTATATATGTACCCGGAGGATTCTGGATATAAGCGGACACATATCCGAGAAGAGGGATGCTGAATACCGGTGTTCCAATGACATTTTTATAATGCACAAGCGAACCGTCGGGATCTTTATTGGCATCTCCCTGTGTACGATAACGCACAACTCCCGGCTCGGTTTCGGACGGAACAACCTCAATGATTCTATGTGTAACTACGGTGTCTTCATTGAGCATGAAGGTTATAACATCTCTTACCTTGAGCTTTGTTGTATCTACCTTTTTTACATAGATCAGAGATCCGGTGTGATATTCGGGCTCCATTGATCCTGAAAGCACAGTGAAAACCTGAAGTCCAAAAAGTCGAACTCCAACCAATAATACAGCGAAGATGATTGCAATTGCAACGACAATGGTGGAGATAATATTCAGTACACGCTTTACATTCGTATTCATTTGCTTCCTCCAACTATGTTAATTACCGGTTTTGGTATAGTACACCCAGTACAAGCTTTGTAATTATATCATATATTTGAGGAAAAATCAATATTTTTGATTAAAAAAATGCAAAAAATGCGTGGATTTGGAAAATTTTTATGTTTTGCACAAAATATAAATAAATGAGTAATTTTTTTTGTAAATAAGTCTGCTTGACAAAAAACTTTACAAATAAAAAACAGCCGAGAAAAAATTTTTTCTCGGCTGTTTTTTTTAATAAATTAATTTTCATCCAAGGGTTACATCCCATTTTGCAAGATATTGCGCAAGCAGTACAGCATCTTTTGTATCAATTATGCCGTCATTGTTGCAATCGGCAGCTGCTTCGCTTACCGTGACGCTCCATTTTGCAAGATACTGAGCAAGAAGAACTGCGTCCTTTGTGTCAATCGTGCCATCACCGTTTACATCACCGAATTTAGTTGTTTCAGGTGGAGGCGTTGGCGCTTTCTCGATCCAAACTGCGTATATGATGGTCTCGCCTGTGACGGTGATCTTATCGCCGACTGCCTTTTCTACGCCGCCAACGCTCCAAGCCTTGAACTGCTTGCCTGCGGGGGCAGTAAAGCCGTTTGCAGGAAGCGTGTACTCTGCGCCGGACTCAACGGTCGCGGCAGTCATCGTGCCAGTACCGCCGTTAGCATCAAAGGTTACAGTATAGGTTGTTACTGCAGGTATAGTAAAGCTTATTTTTCTATTTGATTCTGCTTCAAATCCTGACCACTCAGTAGGTATTCCATTTACTGTATATGTTGCATCATCTGGTATATTATATCCATCTTCTGGATAATAAGTAAGATATAAAGTATATGTCTGTCCTGCTTCAAATTGGGTTGAACTTTTATCTAAAGCACTTCCAGAATCATTTAATTTCCAATAACCTGCCGATACTGAATATTTACTACTATCTCC
>JAFXAN010000087.1 GCA_017517035.1 Clostridia bacterium | reverse complement strand
GTAGAAACACAGATAAACAGCAATAAAAATTACCTTTTTCGAAGTTTTGATCGACCTTTTTTAAAAGGTCGCGCGAGCCGACGGCGGCGTCGGTCGCCTCCGCAGAGGCGAAACTCCCTCACCGACAAATTACTGTTTGAAGAATCAATTATAAACAGAAGGTGCTATCTCCCTGTGAGATAGCACCTATTTTAGTAAATTATTTCTTTTTCTTCTTTGCGATAATGATGATGACTATAATAGCTGCTATGATGACAACTGCTGCAATTATTATTACAACGATCGGGAATCCGCCATCCTCATCTTCAGAGCCTGTGGAAGGTACGGAGTCGGTATCATCTGCGTTTTTGTTTTCGTTTTCGTTTTTACTTTCGGTCTCATCATCAAACACAAAGAGTGGTTCGGTTGTTTCGCCCTCGCTCTCGAGTACGCTGGTTTCGTTCGGGGCAGTTGTGATATCTTCTGCCTCTGTTTCCGTTTCTGAAACGGGGATCTCGCATTTGATTGGCTGAGGAGTATTTGACGCTATATCATAGAAGGTCTTGCCGCCCTCGCTCGCATATGTCTCGGCATATGAGCCGGGAGTTCCGTAAATGTTTGCAAGATTTACATTTTCCTCAAATACGGATGTTCCGATTTCAGCCACCTGAGGGCTGACAATGACGTTAGCAATGAGATAGTCATATGCAAATGTCCAAGCCTTGATCTCATGAACATTGCGAAGGTCAAGAGTTCCCTCAACAGGCTCTGTACCTTTGCGGTAGATGGATTTGAGATTTGTACATTTTTCAAATGCCGCATTTTCGATTATGAAGCTCTCGCAATCGGGAAGCTGAACAGTTTCAAGATTTTCGCACTGAGTAAAGCAATATTTACCGATAGCGGTTATCGCATCTCCGATAACAACATGCTTTATCTGCTTCTTTATACTGAACCAAGGAGAAGTTTTTGATCCTCCGCCATAGTAGTTAATGATATCGGAAATTGCGCCCGAACCATATACGGTAAGAGTTCCGGTTGCCTCATCAAAACCGAAGGCGCAGCGTTTGCCGCACATGACGATATCAGCAGGCATTTCCACATAATAGTCATAAACCTCTTCGGGATTTGTGGAATTTACGAGCTTATAGCCGTTGTCCTTTGCATATTGGATAAGAACATCATTGATATTTGGAGAAAGCATTCTTTTAACATTAAATCCGAGTGTTCCGAGAAGGCTTGCTGAGGACGAAAGAAGAACCTCCTCAATTGCGGTATTTGTGATGATGGTATTGACCTTCGGAACCTTCGTAAGATCGCATCTGCCCTCAACTCTCTCTCCACCGTCATACCAAACGGTTGTAAGAGATGTACATCCCGAAAAAGCATCTCCATCTATCTGCGTAATATTTTTTCCGAGCTTAACCTCCTTAAGTGCTGTATGATCCCTGAAAGCCTGACTGGTTACCTTTGCAAGCTGCGGACCAATTTCAACATATTCGATCTCACTCTTGTAACCCATCCAGCCTTCCTTATCCTCGCACTTATCAATTCTTCCCGTCTCATTCCAGCCGGATGTTTTGTTTGAGAAGAATTTGAGGGTCTTTGTCTCTTTATAATATACCCAATATGTATCATAATACTGACCGCCGATATAACCGTATGCTGTACACTCATCCTGATCAAAAGCATCAAGTCCAACACCGACAGAGGGAGTTGTTGTTCCGCTCGACGGTGGAGGAGTTACAACAGGTGTATCGGATGGAGCGGGCTTTGTACCCTTTGTTTCCTCGCCCGAGTCAAGGTCGATAAAGGTATAACCGTTTGCCTTTGCAAATTCAGCAGCCTTTGATGTTGCCTTTGCCTTGATGGAGGGGAAAACGGTGTTGGTATTGAATACAGCATCACCTGCAAGGGTGGTTTCCTCACCGAGGATAGTCAGAACCTTGAGTCCCTGTGTGGATGTAAGAGATTTTGCATTGAGAGATGTTACTCCCGAAGGAATCGTCAGCTCTGCAAGGAGAGGAGTATTCTTAATAAACTCTGTATCGAGAGCGCCCTTAAGGTTTTCGGAAAGCTTCATTGCCTTCATGGACTTACAGTTATCGAATACATATTTGGCACCCTCAAAGCTTTCAATGCTCGAAAGATCAAATTCACCCGAGGGTGTTCCACCTGCGATATAAATTGATGTGAGAGCATGGCAGCCCTGGAAAGCTCCGTCTCCTGTTATCTTCTTAAGGGATTTAGGCAGCTCGACCTCTGCAACGGTTCTGTTGAGTGCAAAAAGTCCGCCACTGATCTCTGTTATACCCTCCTTGATTATAGCCTTTTTCAGACCTGTCAGCTGTCCCCAGCCGTTCTGAATGGGTGAACCCCAAGAAGCAAGGGCACCGGTCAGCGGGTCGAAGCCATAAAGAACGGTGGATGCCTTTTTGTCGGTTGCAGAAGCGTCAATTTCAAAAACAACGGTTTTGGTAGCTTCTGTAAAAGTCCATTTGATATTGGTATAGGTCTTTCCGTCAGAATCGAACATATAGCCCGAGCCGTCCGCCGCAAAAACACTGATTGTAAGCATAGCGCAAATAAGAATTGCAAAGCTCACGAGAGTTGAAATTTTTCTTCCAAGTTTCATCCTGTACCTCCGAGAATTTATTTGGCATTATGCCGTATGATTAAATTATACTGAATATTTTGTGAAAAGTCAAGAGAGGCAAAATCGAGGAAAAATCGTGATTTTGAACAATCCGAACAGCATTGTTTTGGGCATTTAATCAATGATTTTTTTTGCGAAAAAAGCATATCGAAAAAAGTATGTATCTTTTGCACAAAGTATGAAAAAGCTTTTATGTAATAACCCACAAACAAAAAAAGAAAAAAATTTTTTTATAGCTCTCGCATTAAGATATCGCCTTTTGCTTTTAAACAGTAATTTGTCGGTGCGATGAAAAAACGCAAATCTGTAGGGGACGGCGACCTCGACGTCCCATTTTTCATTTAAAATTCACGGTTATTTAATGTCTTTTGAGGGACGTCGTGGTCGCCGTCCCCTACAAAAAACATCTCCGACTGTTCGCAAAATTACTGTTTGAAAATCAATTATAAACAGAAAGGGCCATCTCTTAGTGAGATAGCCCCGATCGGTATAGATTATTATTTATTCGACCGTAACCGATTTTGCCAGATTTCTGGGTTTATCAACATCATTTCCACGAAGTGCGGAAACGAAATAAGCAAACATCTGGAAGCAAGTTGTAACTGCAAAGGGAGCAAAAAGCTCGTCTGTGCAGCCTACGGTTATGATCTCCTCCGAGGGTATTGTATAATTCTCGGCAATTTCTTTTGTTGTTATCGCAAGAACCTTTGCTCCACGGCTTTTGACCTCTCTTATTCCCGAGATCATTTTTTCCGCAAGAGAAGATGATGTCATAATTGCAATAACAGGAGTTCCTTCGCTTATAAGTGAAATTGTGCCATGCTTCAGCTCACCTGCGGCATATGCCTCACTGTGGATATATGAGATCTCCTTCAGCTTTAGGGAAGCTTCGGTGCAAAGTGCGCTGTCGATACCTCTTCCGATGAAGAAAAGGTGCTCAAAATCAAGATACTCGGATGCAGCAGACTTTATTTCGTCCGAAAGCTTCAAAGTGTCCTCAATATACACAGGAACATCATGAAGAAGAGAATTGCATAGAGCTTTTGCTTCATCCTCGCTTATTTTTCCAAGCGAATATGCAAGCCTGATTGCGAAAAGATAGAGAAGTGCGCACTGAACGCTATATGCTTTTGTGCTGGCAACCGAAATCTCGGGACCTGCAAGGGTATAAAGCACGCTGTCTGATTCTCTTGCAACGCTTGAGCCGATCACATTCACTATCGAAAGGGTATAAACCCCCTTGCTTTTTGCATGGCGCAGAGCAGCAAGAGTATCTGCTGTTTCGCCCGACTGTGAAAGGAGAATAACAAGATCGTCCTTCCCGAGTATCGGGTCGCGATAGCGAAATTCCGATGCGATATCAACATTCACGGGAACTCTTGCAAGTCTTTCAATTATATTTTTGCCGATAAGTCCTGCGTGCATAGCTGTTCCGCAAGCGACGATGTGAATATTTTTAAATTTCGATATTCCTTCGCCATCAAGCATATCAACTCCGAAAAACGGAAGGGAACGCTCGCTTATTCTTGAGGAAACTGTTTTTCTTATCGCCTCCGGTTCTTCATTTATCTCCTTTATCATAAAGTGAGGGAAGCCGCCCTTTTGTGCTTTTTCCACATCGAAATCCACATGAAGCAGCTTCTGCTCTGTGGGGTTGATATTTTTATCAAAAAAGCTGACCTTGTCACTTTCTATGAGGGCAACTACTCCCTCGGAGAGCTGGTAATAGTCCTTTGTATGCGCAAGTATCGCAGGAATGTCCGAAGCGATAAAGCATCCGTCCTTTCCTTTGGCAACAATGAGGGGACTATCCTTTCTTATAGCGAAGATCTTTCCCGGGTGGGCGTCGAAGATAACTCCGAGCGCATATGAGCCTCGAATGATCTCTGTAGCCTCAAAAATCGCCTTTATGGGATCTCCAAGCTTCTTGAAACAGTGGTCTATGAGCTTTGCCGCCCTCTCTGTATCTGTGTCGGAGACAAAATCATAGCCCTCTGCACGCAGAGTTTCCTCGATCTCATGATAGTTTTCAATTATCCCGTTATGTACAAGAGCAAGATTTTCCGCTCTGTGGGGATGAGAATTTACATCGGACGGAGCGCCGTGAGTTGCCCAGCGCGTATGACCGATGCCGCAATGACCCTCGATTTTGCATGAGGAAGAATTTATCTTTTCCTCAAGCGCATCAATTCTGCCGCGTGTTTTGACTGTAGTTATGCCGTCCTTGCCGCAAGCGGCAATTCCGGCGGAATCGTACCCTCTGTATTCAAGGGCACGAAGACCGCCCAGAAGGTATGGAACTGAATCCTCCATACCCGTATAGCCAATTATTCCACACATAATTATATACCTGTGCGGGCAGAAGGTCTGAAAAGTCAGGCATTCTGCCCGATCTTTCTTAAAATATTGAATTTTCAGCTTTTGTCTGTCCCTTTGTTTTACAATTGCTCGTATATTTGCTGACAGACTGCGACAGTTTGCTCTGCCGGAGAAATATCCGCCGAAAACTTCGATAATTTCTCACCTCGTTAACCTTTGAAGCTATAGATCAAAGGTCTGGCGCTTTTGTCTTTTTGATCTTTCTTTTTCCGTCAAGTCTTCTTTCGATAACCAGGGCAATATCATCACAGACTTTCTTTATCTGATCCATATCGTTGCCCTCTGCCATAACTCTTATGAGAGGCTCGGTTCCCGAAGGACGAACAACAACCCTTCCGAGATCTCCCAGCTCATTTTTTGCCTTTTCGATGCTTTCCTTGACCTCTCTGTCGGTATAGAAGAGCAGCTTGCCTTCAGAGCTGACCGTAAGATTTACGATAACCTGGGGATATCTTGTCATAACCGATGCAAGCTCCGAGAGCTTTTTGCCCTTGCGGCGCATTAGCGAAAGAAGCTGGCAAGCGGTAAGCTGACCGTCACCCGTGGTTGCAAAATCACGGAAAATAATATGTCCCGACTGCTCTCCGCCAAAGGAATAATCTTCAAGGAGCATTTCCTCAAGCACAAAGCGGTCTCCAACCTTGGTTGCAACAAATTTCAGACCGTTTTCTTCGCAGAATTTTCCGAATCCGAAGTTTGTCATGATAGTTCCGACCACCGCACCGTGGTTCAGCCTTCCTCTCTCGTTAAGATCGAGTGAGCATATTGCCATTATCATGTCTCCGTCGATAACGCTTCCGTTTTCATCAACCGCAAGACATCTGTCTGCATCTCCGTCAAAAGCGACTCCGCAATCAAGTCCATTTTCGACAACATATTTTGCGAGAGCGTCGATATGAGTTGAGCCGCAGTTTTCATTGATATTGGCTCCGTTTGGTGTATCGTTTAAAATGTGTGCATTCGCCCCAAGACTCTCAAAGAGCTGTCTTGCCGTTGCGCTTGCACTGCCGTTTGAAGCGTCAATTGCTATATTCATACCGTCAAGTGAATAAAGAACGCTGCTTCTCACATGGTCGATATAGTCCTTTGCTGCCCTTTCGGCATAAGTGACCCTTCCAACTCCTATGCCCGTTGGGCACTCAAGTCGGCCTTCATTATCGAGAACGATTGCCTCGATTCTTTCTTCAAGAGCATCCGGCAATTTATAGCCGTCGCCGCTGAAGATCTTGATCCCGTTGAATTCCGAGGGGTTATGGGATGCTGAGATCATAACTCCCGCATCAGCCTTGTATTTTCCCACCAGATATGCAACCGCAGGAGTTGGTACAACTCCGAGATTGATAACATCTGCGCCCATTGAGCAGATTCCTGCCGCAACTGCGCAAAGCAGCATATCGGATGAGGTTCTTGTGTCCGAGCCTATAGCAAAGAGCGGACGCCTTCTGCATCCTTCCGAAAGGACTTCCGCAGCAGCTTTTCCGATCTCCATAGCTCTTTCGGGACTGAGCTCGGTGTTGGCGATCCCTCTGACGCCGTCGGTTCCAAATAGTCTTCCCATTTTTGTGACCTTCCTTTTTTAAAATTTTTCTGCAATGTTGCCTTTGCCCTTATAGATGCTGTTATGAGGAACATAGCCTCTCACGCTGCTCAGCGGATAGACATTTGTTTCCTTGCCTATAACAGCTCCGGGATTCAAAACACTGTTGCAACCAATTTCAGCAAAGTCACCAAGTATTGCACCAAATTTGCGCAGACCTGTTTCGATCCTTTCATCTTCAAAAGCCACTTTTATCAGTGTTTTGTCACTTTTGACATTTGAAGTGACCGATCCTGCGCCCATGTGCGCTTTGTAGCCGAGAATCGAATCTCCCACATAGTTGAAATGCGGGACTTGACATCCATCGGAAATAATGCAGTTTTTAAGCTCCACAGAGTTTCCGATCACACAGCCGCTTCCTATAAGAGCCTTTCCTCTCACGAGGGCACCTTGGCGGATCTCGGTATTTTCTCCGATGATGCAAGGGGCGCTTATTGTTGCGGTTGGACTTACGGACGCAGTTTTTGCGATCCAGATTCCGTCCGAGGGTGAATCATATTTTTCGGATGGCAATTCCTTGCCGATCTCCAAAATGAATTCACCGATATGGGGAAGAACTTCCCAGGGATATTCATAAGAAAAAATCAATCGTTCCGCCACACTGTGCCCGCGCTCAAAAAGTGCATGGCAAGTGAGCTCTTTTATCATGTACTCACCTCCTTCTATGTATTTTTATATGTAAAAGACGGCATTTCGCCGCCCCTTACGGCATTTGTTATTGGGGAAGGGCAGGAAATTCGGTAAAATACCAGCCGCTTCCGGTGTTTTCAAAGATAAAGTCAAAATAGCTGACCTCTTCTGTACCCTCAAAGCTTACCTTTGCGGTATATCTGAACAGCCTTTCGGTAAATTCGCTAAGGAAAAATTCTGCGGATGCTACAATCGGTGCCGTAGGCTCCTCCTCATTTTTCGATTCACTTTCAAGAGGCAATGCTTCGCTTTCCTGTGTTTCTTCGGTCACTTCGTCTGTTTCCGTTTCAAATCCGTCAGCCATTCTGTCTGTTATATAGCAGAGGACCCCGTCAGCATCAGAATAAAAATCACTTGCCCTGTCGATCAGATCATCTGCAATAGAGCGTGCAAAAATGCTTCTGAGATATTCCGAAAGATCATCATAGCTATCAATATATCCACCATCAAGCTCTTCTCTTTCCACGATGTCATTTATAGGATAACAAATTCTTCCATCCTCACGAATGATCTCGGTATTCATATCATAAGTAAGGCCGCCCTCGGCATAAGAGATTGCCTCAAGAGCCTTAGCATACTGAAATTCTATGAAGGAAAGAGCCTTTTCATTCTCAATGGGAGTTCTGATCTCCTCATCCGGTTCTGTTTCGGGCGGGAGTGTCTCTACCGTGTCAAGCTCTGTTTCGGGCGCAGTTTCCTCCTCTGTTTCCACATATGTGGAGTCATCCGAAGCTATATCATTGTCCTTTTCACCATTATCTTTTCCGCAGGATGCAAAAAGCATTCCTAGGGCGAGGCAAAGCGCAAGTGTTACCGAAAAAATCCTGACCTTCATATATCTGTTCTCCTATCAAAATCTTTGAAAGCATCCTTATTATTTTACCACAATACTTCCTTTTTGTCAAGGCTCACACGCCCCTGTACTCCCTTTTTTAATGGAAAGGATGGAAAAAACTGCATTTACTATTGATTTATTTGGAAAAATGCTGTATAATATCGTGCGGATATTATTATGAGGAAAGGATTTTAAATATGCTATTCGGAAAGCACATAAATAAATATTACCTGCGGCATCTGCCATCCCTCTTTTTCGGAGTGCTGGCACTCATTGTCATCGACTATCTTCAGCTCGTTGTTCCAAGGCTTTATCAGCTTGTGGTAAACGGACTCAATGACGGTATGGTGCTGCATGAAGGAAGCATGGTTCCGTTCGATATGGATTTTCTTCTTGACGAGATATGCTTCCCAATGCTCATTATCATCGTTTCCATTGCCTTCGGGCGTTTTCTCTGGAGAATCTGCTTCTTTGGTGCGGGAATAAAGGTTGAGACCGATCTCCGTCGCCGTATGTTTGACCATTCAAAGGAGCTTTCACAGCAGTATTATCAGGTCAATAAGGTCGGAGATCTTATGTCTCTTTATACCAACGATCTTGAGACCGTTCAGGAATGCTTCAGTTGGGGAATCATGATGTTCAGCGATGCACTGTTCCTCAGCGTTCTCGCCCTTGGAAAAATGGCTATAATGGATCTCACTCTCACTCTGCTTTCTCTCATCCCAATGGTACTTTTGCTTGTCAGCAGTATCGTTATCAGCAAATATATGACCGAAAAATGGGATAAAAGACAGGAGGCTTTCTCTCGACTTTCGGATTTCTCGCAGGAGAGCTTTGCAGGAATTGCGGTTATTAAGGCATTTGTCAAGGAAGGCAAGGAGCTTCTTGCTTTCAAGAAGCTGAACAAGGAAAACGAGGATAGAAATGTTGAATATACCAAATTTTCAACTCTTCTTCGTATCTCGGTAACTCTTCTTGTTGAGTCTGTTATCTGCGTTATTTTAGGCTATGGCGGATATCTGGTGCATGAGGGAGTTTTCAATGCGGGACAGCTTGTTGAATTTATAGGCTATTTCACAAGCATCGTATGGCCTATCATGGCTGTCAGCGAGCTTATTGAAATGGGATCAAAGGGAAAGGCATCCCTTCTCAGAATCGGAAAGCTGCTTGATGCAAAACCCGATGTTTACGACGCTGAAAATGTCATAGATGTTCCTTCGCTTGAAGGTAATATCGAGTTTAAAAATCTTACATTCCGTTATCCTTCGGCAGAATATGATGCTCTGATTGATGCTTCATTCAAGATAAATGCAGGTGAAAATGTGGGCATCATCGGAAGAACGGGTGCGGGCAAGACCACGATAGTTGACCTTATTCTTCGCACATATAATGTTCCAAACGGTACTGTTTTTCTTGACGGTCATGATATAAATACGCTTCCGATCAAGACCGTGCGCAAAAATGCGGCTTATGTTCCCCAGGATAATTTCCTTTTCAGCGATACCATCGAAAACAATATCGCTTTTGCAAGTGACGAGGGCGGTCATGACGAGGTGGTGGAAGCGGCAAAGCTTTCGGATGTACACGGAAACATAGTGGAATTTACCGATGGTTATGAAACAGTTCTCGGCGAGAGAGGTGTTACGGTTTCGGGCGGTCAGAAGCAGAGGATCTCCATTGCCAGAGCGCTTATGAAAAATGCGCCCATTCTCATTCTCGATGATTCTGTTTCTGCAGTTGATGTCAAGACCGAAAAGGTCATTTTGAAAAATCTGCGAGAGCTTAGAAAGGGCAAGACCACTATCCTTATCGCACACAGAGTTACAACCATTGAAAACATGGATAAGATCATCTTTGTTGATGACGGAAAAATCCTTGCCGTCGGCACTCATGCAGAGCTTTATGAGAGCTGCGAGGAATATAAAAACACGGTGGATCTTCAGAAGCTTGACGATAAGCATTCCGAGAGTGAAAACGAAAGGACGGTGAGCGAGAATGCGTGAATATTTACCGATTCTTATTATGGGTGCGATAATCGGCACCTTCGCCATCGTTTTCCTCATTGCTTATTTTTCCATCAAGGACAAAAAGCAATCCATCGGCTTTGAGAGAAGCATGAAGGACGGAGAGCTCGTAAAAAGACTTCTTGTTTATGCAAAGCCTCATATAAAGAGCTTTGTTTTCGTACTTCTTCTCATGGCGTTCTCAATTGCTTATGAGATAATTTCGCCGCTTCTTGTGGGATATATCGAGGGCATGATAAAGGACGATTTCGAGATGAGCCGCCTTATGGCGATCGTTATAGTTTATGCGGCAATACTGCTTCTTTCTCTTGCCTGCTCATATGTTCAGGCGATAGTTCTTCAGAAAACAGGACAAAAGATACTTTCAGCACTTCGTGAGGACATTTTCACTCATATCGAAAGCCTATCTCATGCACAGCTCAACACCATGCCCGTGGGCAAGCTTGTTACAAGAGTTACAAACGATACGAATGCCATTTCCATGATGTTTACCAACATTTTGGTGAACCTGATAAAGAATGTCTTCATAATTCTCGGTGTTCTTGCTGCAATGCTTGTGCTGAACTATGCTTTGACACTTATGGTGCTTTGCTTTGTTCCGTTCCTATTCCTTTTCACATTTATTTTCCGTAAATTCTCAAGGCGTGCATATCGCTGTGTCAAGGACGGAACGACTGCGATCAACACCTTCCTTTCGGAAAATCTTTCGGGAATGAAGATAATTCAGATCTTCAACCGTGAGGAACGAAAAATGAAGGCTTTTGCAGAGCAGAATGATCAGCTTGGCAAAGCAAAAATGCAGGAGATATTCGTTTTCGGCATCTTCCGTCCCGTTGTTTATATGCTCTATATATCGTCTATTCTCTGCCTGCTTTATCTTGGCGGTAAGGGGTATATTGACGATGTTGCATTCTTCGGTCAGACCATATCAAGTGCAACTATTGTTACATTTTATATGTATATAAACAAATTCTTTACCCCGATTCAGAATCTTGCGGAGCAGTTCAACTGGCTTCAATCCGCATTTGCTTCTGCGGAAAAGATATTCACGGTTTTCGATATCGAGCCGGATGTTGTTGACGATCCCGATGCCATCGAGCTTGGCGAGGTTAAGGGAGATATCGAATTTAAGAATGTTTGGTTTGCCTATAACGAGGGCGAATGGGTGCTGAAGGATGTATCCTTTAAAGTGAGGTCGGGGCAGACCGTGGCATTTGTCGGCTCAACAGGTTCGGGAAAAACCACGATCCTTTCGCTTATCTGCCGAAATTATGATATTCAGAAGGGTGAGATCCTCATTGATGGAATAAACATCAAAAAGATCAAAATTTCATCCCTTCGCAGCCATTTCGGTCAGATGCTTCAGGATGTTTTCCTCTTTGCAGGCACTGTGAGAAGCAATATTCTGCTTCGCATGGAAGATGTTGATGAAGAAAAGATCATGGAGGCTTGCAGATATGTAAATGCCGATAAGATAATCGAAAGGCTTCCGGAAGGACTTGACGAGGAGGTCAGAGAGAGAGGAAACAACTTCTCGCAGGGGCAGAGACAGCTCATCTCCTTTGCAAGAACGATAATTCACCGTCCCGAGGTCATGATACTTGACGAAGCAACTGCCAATATCGACACCGAGACCGAGGTGCTTATTCAGGATTCGCTTGAAAAGCTGATGAATATCGGAACTCTTCTTATCGTTGCACATAGGCTCTCGACCATTCGTCGTGCCGATAACATTTTCTATCTTTCTCACGGCGAGATAATCGAGCAAGGCTCACATGAGGAGCTTCTCGCAAGAAAAGGACGCTATTATAGTCTTTATATGCTCCAAAGTGATAAAGAGCGTCTGACTAAAGGCACAAAATAATAAAAAGCGGAGAACTGCCTCACAAGCAGTTGCTCCGCTTTATTATGTTTAACAGACTTATTTCACATATTTGTTTTTTGCATCCTCAAGCTCGCATATGAACATTTTGTCAAGATCTGTGAGCTTATAGTCTTTTTTATAAATAAGCACATCACGGTAGAGCTTTTTATTGTCGGGGCATTTTTTATGGACAAGTCCATATCTTTCAAGAAGTCTGTCGGGCATCGGGGAAACCCACATAAATGTTTCGGGATTCTCTGCAAGAAGCTCGAATTGACTTGATCTTTCAAAGACGAATATCCTTCTTTCGGTATTGTCCGGAAGCTCGCTTTTTCTCACCTCGGAAAGAGAAAGAGAGGGTACATATGGGTCTGCGTGAGCTATTTCGATGTAAGGCTCAAGATCTGAATAATGGAGAATATCCTTGTTTGCAAGAGGGTGATTTTTGTTCATGACAAGCTGATATTTAAATTCGGTTATGAGAGATGAAACAAGCCCCTTTTCCTCGAACATTTCTTTAAAATAGGCATCATGCTTTGCGGCATAGCGGATTATGCTGAGCTTATAATCCGCATGGAGAACATTATTTATAGCTCTCGATGAGTTAGTTTCCTTATATACTATCTCGGTCTTCTGTCCCGGCTCCATTCGCTTTGAAAGCTGTGCGATAGCATGGGCGATATAGCTTGCTCTGGGAACGGAAATTGAGAAGCGGCGGTGCTCGGTGTGACCGTCATTGAACATATTTTCCACCTCATCGACCTGCAATAGTATTCTTTCGGCATATTGAAGCAGCTTTTCTCCGTCGGGAGTGGGCACCATGCCTCTTCCTGTTCTTTCAAATATACTGATCCCCAGAGAGGATTCAAGCTCCTTTATTGCGCGGCTCAAATTTGGCTGTGCCATATAAAGCCGGTCTGCAGCCTTCATGATCGAGCCTGTTTTTGCAACCTCAAGTGCATATTTCAAATATAAGATGTTCATTTTTTCTCCTAAGAAAAGAATATTTTTGTTTTATCTCCGTCATAGGCTTTGTATCTTTTAACACCGAAGATGTTTTCGATTGTTTCTGTTGCCAGAAGCTCATTTTTTGTGCCGTAAAAGACGGTTTTTCCGCCATCGAGAATGGCAATATCATCAGCGATTTCTGTAGCTTCCGAGATGTCGTGCATAATAACGAGGATCGTTTTTTTGTGATCGTCGCAAAGTTCACGAAGAAGTGTGCAAAGCTCTGATGAATACGATATATCAAGGTAAGCATTTGGTTCATCGAGAATGAGAAGCGGTGCTTCCTGAGCCAGAAGGAGCGCAAGAAACGCACGCCTTTTTTCTCCGCCCGAAAGGGAAGAGATGCTTCTTCCCGATAGCTCCTCCGTTCTTGTGATTCTGAGTGCCGAAAGGATCGCTTCTTTATCGGTTTTTGACAGTATTCCCATTCCGCCTAAATGGGGACTTCTTCCCATAGAAACAAGAGAATAGACAGAAATTGAGGTTTCGGGCATCATTTGAGGTAAAAATGAGATGATCTTTGCCCTATCTTTGTTTTTGTATTCTTGAATATTTTTTCCGCAGAGCAATATTTCGCCATCATAATGGGAAAGACCGCAGGCGGTTGTGATCAGACTTGTTTTTCCGCTTCCGTTTTTGCCGATAAGAGCTGTGATCCTGCCCTTTTTTGCCTTTAGATTTACGGAGTCAAGTATTGTTTTCCTGCCAATTTTGAGTGTTATATTTTTAAATTCAAGCATTGTTTTTTTCCCTCCTTCCGAGCAGAAGAACGAAAAGGAAGGGCGCACCGATAAATGCCATGATTATTCCCACCGAAATTTCGGAAGGGGCGAAAATTATCCTGCCCGCAAGATCCGAGAGCGTCACAAGTGATGCACCCACAAGAGGTGCGGCTGTAAGCTGATATTTAAGCTCTGACCCAAGGAGCTTTCTTGTTATGTGTGGAACCACAAGTCCAACAAAGCCCAAAAGTCCGGAAAAGCTGATGACAGATGCCACAGAAAGGCTTGCGATCATAAGCGAGATCACCCTTATTTTATTGGGAGATATTCCAAGCCCCGATGCGATGGTGTCTCCAAGCGAAAGAATGGCGATTTCTTTTGAGAGTGCTATCGCAAGAAATACGCATATCAGGATTAATATGGCAGGGAGTGTGAGGTCGCTCATTTTCACGCCGGAAAATCCACCAACGGAAAATGCGCTGTAAGAGGCTAAAACATCTGTATCAAGAACGCTGAAAAAGGAAATGCTCGCTCCGAAAAGTGAGCTTAACGCTATTCCCGCAAGGATTATGGTTGCTTTTCCGCCGCCGATGATGCGTGAGAGTGCCATTATCAGAATTGATGTTCCAAGCGCACCGAAAAATGCACCGATGGGTAAAAGATGCGAGAGGGAAGGGAAAAGCGAAAGACAGATGACAGCCGCAAGTCCCGCACCGGAGCTGACGCCAACAGTATTTGGGCTTGCAAGCTCGTTTCCCATCACGCTCTGGAGAATAACGCCTGCAAGCGAAAGCCCGATCCCCGCAAGAATAGAAGATAGAAGCCTTGGAAGTCTCACCGAAAGCATGATGGTGCGCTCATAAGAAAACCCCTTGGTTCCTATGATCCCAGAGATCATCTGATGCACCGAAAGCCTTGCAGCTCCGAGGGAGAGTGAAAGCAAGGCGGATATTATAAGCACCGTGATAAGCGCAATATATATCGGTAGCAATTTTTTCGGTTTCATTTATCAATTCCTTTTGTTAGGATATTTGCAAGATATTCATAAGCCTCGCCCCAACGGGTGCAGGGCTTGAAATGGAAAAGCTCCTTTGGCAGAATATAGACATTATTTTTCTTCACTGCATCGAGAGAAGCCCAAGCTTTGTCACATAAAAGAGATTCAACATTTGCTCTTGCCGCCTCCTCATTTCCCATGAGAGAAATGAAAATATATTCGGGCGATGCGCTGAGGATCGCTTCGATCCCAAGCTCCGATGATGGGGCAGTATCCGCAATATTGATGCATCCAAGCTCTTTTAGCATTTCAGCGGCAAAATGCTCCTGTGAACTTTTTGTTTTGGTTGATGCTGCTGTGCTTCCCGCACGCAGAAAAAGGATTTTTTTGCCTTCTGACGCTTTTATTTCGTTTTTTGTGAGGATGCTTTTGATTTGAGCACCAAGACTTGATTTTTCATCCTCATAAATTGCGGTATTTCCTGTTATATCCGTCATTATTCGGAGAGTGTCAAGATAATCCGCAAAGCTCTCGATTCGGCAGGCGAGAACATCTATTCCATTTCTTTTGAGAATTTCTGCGGCATCTCTCTGAGCCGGGATGTCAGATGAATATATAACCAGTGAGGGCTTATATGAAAGAAGAAGCTCAATATTTATGCTTTTTCCCGCACCGCTGTCAACAAGAGGAGTTCCTTCCTTGGCAAAGCCTCGCTCAACCGCTTCGCCAACTGTTATATCCACATCTCCCCCGGCTTTTATCCAGACTTCTGCAAGAGAAGAAAAGAGAACAGCGGTTTTTCTTTCTTGATCTTCGGTTTTGATATTGTTTTTTTCACATGATGTGATGAAGAATGCCGAGATCAGTAAAAGGATCAGCAAAAATCTTTTCATTTTTCTTTTATTGGAGCGGAGATGATCTCATCTTTGCGTGAAAGAAGCTTGTCCGAGAAAATTTCTTCTTCAAATTTTTCGATGCCTATTCTGTCGATAGCCTTTCCGAGACGCTCCTTTGCATATCCGTTGTCCTTGAACCAGAGAAGTATTTTTTCGGTTGTGGGAATGATCTCATCGAGCGTAAAAAGACGGGAAAGCTGTGTTCCGTCTCTGCGTGTTTTTCCCCATGTTCCGCCGGCATAAATGACCGCACGGCTCTCGGCTTCCTTGGGGAAAGCACCAAAGGGACATTTGCCGATGCAAAGACCGCAATTTATGCACTTGCTCCTATCGTGAACAGCCTTGCCGTTCTCTATACTTATGGCTTTCATTGGGCAGACCGACATGGTTGCGCATTTTGCACATCCGTGGCAAAGCTCGCGATCATAATCAAAGATCTTTCTGCCTTCGATTCCAACATCGTTAAGGCTTGGCTTCATGCAGCTGTTGGGACAGCCGCCAACTCCGATCTTGAATTTGTGGGGAAGCTTGACGGACGCCATTTCTATGTAAAACTTGTCATGTAGCTCTGAGGCGATGCTCTGCGTATCAATGTTTCCGAATACGCAAGTCGTACCCTTGCAAGCCGTTATGGGACGCACCTTCGGACCCGTTCCGCCAAAGTAAAGATCATGCTCTGCGAGAAAATCGACGGCTTGTTCGATCTTGTCATAGGGGATACCTACAATCTCAGCCGAAAGGCGGCTGGTGAAGGATATTTTACCGTCTGCAAATCTCTTTGCACATTCTCCAATGGCAATTAGCTGCTCCGAGGTATAAACTCCGCCTCGGCTTACAACTCTGCCCGAAAAGCACTCTGTACCTTTGTTTAATAGGAATCCTTTTCCTTTGACCCTTGTTATTTCGTTCTTTGTTAGCATTGTCTGCCCTCCGTTTTTTTCTTACATTATACCACATATATACCGTTTCTTCAATATATTTCTCTGTTTTTCTTGACATCGGAGAGCAAAAATGTTAAAATATCAGAGAAATGGAGGAAGGAAATAATGATGGGATTTTTGATTGCTTTAGCGGCAATTTTATTTATATTTTTGCTTTTGTCATATGCTGTTTACAGAAAAGCGTTTTATAACAGAAGGGGTAAAAAGAGGGATGCTTCTGTCATGCCGAAAAGTGAACAGTATGATGCTCACAGAGAGATGACGAGGCTTCTTTCCGAGGAGATGAAGGCAAGAGATTGGGAAAAAGTACATATCAGCTCGAGAGACGGGGTTCGTCTTGCGGCAATTTATTATCATATATCGGACGAAGCACCGCTTCATATTCAGTTTCATGGATACCGTGGTACGCCATATAGAGATTTTTGTGGCGGAAACAAGCTTGCCATTGATATGGGGCATAATACTCTTGTGGTTTTCCAGCGTGCGCATCTCGAAAGTGAAGGGCATACAATATCCTTTGGCATAAAGGAGCGTTTTGACTGCCTTGATTGGATAAACTATGCAGTAGATAGATTCGGAGAGGATAAGAAGATCATAATTTCCGGACTTTCAATGGGCGCAGCCACAGTCATCATGGCAGCCGCCGAGCCTCTGCCGAGGAATGTTCGAGGAATCATTGCAGATTGTCCCTATTCGTCTCCCAAGGAGATAATCCTCAAGGTTTGCGCCGGGATGGGACTTCCTCCTCTTCTTTGCTATCCGCTCATATATTGCGGAGCACTGATCTTCGGTGGCTTCAAGCTTACCGAATGCGATGCTGTGAGGGGAGCAAAGAATGCAAAGATACCTATACTCCTTTTGCATGGTGAGGATGACGATTTTGTACCTCTTGAAATGAGCCGAAAAATTGCCGAGGCAAATCCCGAAATGGTAAGGCTTCATACCTTTGAGGGGGCAGGGCATGGGCTCAGCTATATGGTCTCGTGCGAAAGATATACGAAGCTCACGGAGGATTTTATTTGTGAGGTGCTCTCTTGACCCTTTTCAAGCTAAAGTTGCATTTTTTATGTATTTGTGGTAAAATAATAAGGTAAATACATTTTTTGGAGGCTTTCATGTTAAACAAGCTTGGCAGATCCGAGCTTTTCGGTATAATAAAAAATCTATTTCTTGTGATTCTTGGAACGGTTATTCTTGCATTCGGAACTGCGGTTTTCATTCTTCCTTTCAATCTTGTTGTGGGAGGAGTTTCGGGTATTGCGCTCGTTCTTGATGCGCTCTTGCCCTATGAATTTATAACGGTCGATTTGATAATCACCGTTTTAACATGGGTCCTTTTCTTTATCGGACTTATAGTTCTCGGCAAGGATTTTGCAATGAAAACTCTTATTTCCACCATTGTTTATCCCCCTGCGCTTTCAGCCTTCCTTCATTTGGTAGAACCGAATTTTCTCGGTGGATTTTTCGATCTGACCGCATCCTCCTATTCAGAGCTTTCGATTATGCTTGCGGCGGTCGTTGGCGGTGTTTGCATTGGTGTTGGATGTGCCGTAACCTTTATCGGAGGCGGCTCAACGGGAGGAGTTGACATCATTGCCTTTTCCCTTTGTAGGGTTTTCAAAAGACTGAAAAGCTCATATGCGATCTTTTTTATAGATGCTACACCGGTCGTTTTAGGTATGTTTATCATAGGTGATCTTGTGCTTTCACTTCTCGGTATTCTTTCGGCGCTTATTTCCGCTGTTATGGTGGACAAGGTGTTCCTCGGAATGTCGAGAGCTTATGTTGCTCATATCGTAACCGACAAATATGAAGAGATAAATCGTGGTGTTATTGAGGTGCTTGAAAGAACGACAACAATAATCGACGCTGTGGGCGGTTATTCGGGCGACGGCAAGAAAATGGTCATGGTATCATTTACCATGGCGCAGTATAACAGTCTTATGGATATCATAAAGAAGAATGACAAATATGCCTTTGTGACGATCTCGCAGGCTCACGAAATTAACGGTGAGGGCTGGACAAGATGAATATTCTTTCTTTTGTCATGGCGTTTTTTGCGCTCCTCGGAGCGCTTGACCGCCTTTTCGGTTCACGGTTTGGTATCGGCAAGGAGTTTGAGCGGGGACTTCATATTTTCGGTGCGCTTGCCCTCTCAATGATAGGAATGATAATCATTTCTCCTGCCATTGAAAAATTACTTTCGGGGACATTTGATGCTTTTTACAGATATTTACATATTGATCCGTCTGTTATAACTGCATCGCTTTTTGCAAATGATATGGGTGGTACAGAGCTTTCTTTGCGTGTTGCAAAGGATGCGGAGATTGGCTCATTTAACGGTCTTGTGATGTCCTCGATGATGGGCTGCACCGTTTCCTTTACGATCCCCAATGCCCTCGGAATGGTGGATAGCTCGAAGCACAAGCCGCTTTTGACGGGACTTCTTTGCGGAATAGTCACGATACCCATAGGCTCTTTTTTTGCAGGTCTTGTTTGCGGCATACCGATTCTGCCTTTGCTTCTTAATCTTGCACCTCTTGCGCTTTTTTCGATCGTTATTGCTTTGGGACTTTTTTTCTTTAGAGACATATGCGTTAAAATCTTCGATATCTTCGGAAAGCTTATAAAAATCATCATAACAGTCGGTCTTGCTCTTGGTATCCTCCGTTTTCTTACGGGATTTGAGCTTGTAAAAGGTTTGAATACCCTTGAATACGGAGCTGATATATGCCTTTCCATTGCCGCATTCATGACAGGTGCGCTGCCAATGCTTTTCATTCTTTCAAAGGTGTTTGCGAAGCCTTTAGGTTGCTTCGGAAAGCGATTGGGGATAAACGAGATTTCATCATTTGGGCTTGTTTCCACCCTTGCAACGAGCATAACCACATTTGAGAAAATGGGCGAAATGGATGACAGAGGAGTAATAATAAATTCTGCATTTGCTGTTCCTGCAGCCTTTGTTCTTGCGGATCATCTGGCTTTCACTCTTTCCTTTGATCCTTCATATGTTGTTTCGATGATGTCAGGAAAGATCATTGCGGGAATCCTTGCAATAATTCTTGCTCTTGTGATTTGCGGAAAAAGAAAAAGAGATAGTAAATAATAAAAAACGGCATCAAGGTGATGCCGTTTTTTATTATTCGGTTCTGATGAAAACGAGATTGCCGTTTTCCTTATGTGCCGACCAGATGATGTGTCTGGGGCATTTTTCAACGCATTTTCCGCAGTTGACGCATTTGCTGTAATCAATGGATGCAACAAAGTCGTTGACGGTTATTGCGCCGTATTCGCAGTTTTTCTCGCAAAGACGGCAGCTTATGCAGCCTCTGTCACACTGCTTTCGGGTGTTTGCACCGTTTTCAACTGACATACATCCAACCCAGTGCGCTGCATCAAAGGGGATCAGCTTGATTATGTGCTTTGGACAAGCGGAAACGCAAACTCCGCAGCCCTCGCATTTCTTATAATCGACCTGAGCCACACCGTTCACAACGCTGATAGCACCCATTGGACAAGCTGCAACACAAGTTCCAAGACCGATACAGCCGTTGGGGCAGAGCTTATCACCGCCTCCGAGCCTTTCTGCAGCAATGCAGTCGGGCGCACCGCTGTAAGCATATTTTTTCTTTGCTGCATCGCTATGTCCCGAGCACATTACCTGTGCTCTCATTCTCTTTTTTTCGCCAACGGAGATGCCCATTATCTCACCGATCGCCTTTGCACTTGCACTGTCGCAAACCGTGCAGGCATCGGGCTTTGCATCACCTCTTGCGATTGCCTCCGCAAGAGCGGCACAGCCTGAATATCCGCATCCTCCGCAGTTTGCACCCGGAAGATTCTCCATAATAAGAGGCACTTTTTCGTCAACCTTGACTGCGAAAATCTTTGATGCTATTGCAAGAATCGCTCCGAAAAGTATGCCAAGTCCTGCGAAAATAAGGACTGTTATAAGAATTTCAACCATTTGCACTCCTCCTTAAAGATGTATTCCCGAGAAGCCCGAAAATGCCATTGCAACAAGTCCTGCTGCAATGAGTGTCAAGGGAAATCCTGCAAAGGCTCTGGGAGGCTCTGCAAACTCCATTCTCTGGCGAACTCCCGCAAAGACGACGATGGCAAGCGTGAATCCGAGAGCTGCGGCAAAGCCATAGCAAACAGAGGTGATGAAGTTATAATTGTTCTGAATATTCACAAGTGCCGAGCCGAGAACTGCGCAGTTTGTTGTGATAAGAGGCAAATAGATTCCAAGTGCGCTGTAAAGCGCAGGAACGAATTTGCGAAGGAACATCTCAATAAACTGAACCAGCGCCGCAATCACAAGAATAAATGCGATGGTCTTGAGATATTCAAGCTTCAGCGGAACAAGTATTCCGTAATAAACTATCCATGTGACGGCACTTGAAAGGGTTATAACGAAGGTAACTGCCATACCCATGCCAAGAGCTGTATCTGGCTTTTCCGAAACACCGAGGAAGGGGCAGCAGCCATAGAATTTTGAGAAAATAAAGTTTTCAATGATTATGGCGCTGAACATAAGGAGCAATGTATCAACAAAAGATAACGAGATCATTCTTCACCCTCCTTTTCGTCCTCAATATTTGAAAGTCTTGCGAGTCTTTCTTTATCTGATTTTGTATTGCGGAATTTCTGAACTGCTGCAATGACAAATCCGAGAGTCAAAAATGCCCCGGGCGGCAGAATAAAGAGTATTGCGGGCTTATAGCCTGCACCGAGAACAGGGAAGCCGAGGAATGTTCCGGCACCGAGAATTTCACGGATAGTTGCGATTATAATAAGTGCAACAGTGAAGCCAAGTCCCATAGCGAGACCGTCAATGGCTGATGGCAAAACCTTGTTTTTTGATGCAAAGGCTTCGGCTCTTGCAAGAATTATGCAGTTAACGACGATAAGCGGTATGAAAAGACCGAGAGATCCGTAAAGATCAAAGAAAAATGCCTTGATGAGAAGCTCGACCGCCGTAACAAAGCCGGAAATTATAACGATAAATGCGGCAATACGCACCTGAGAGGGGATAAACTTACGCAGAAGCGAAATGAAAATGTTGGAGCAGATAAGAACCGCAGTTGCCGCAAGTCCCATACCGATGGCGTTTGAAACCGATGTTGTGACCGCAAGGGTAGGGCACATTCCGAGAAGCTGAACAAGAGTTGGATTATTATCAATTATTCCGTTTTTAAGCTGTGCGAAAAAACTCATACTGGTATTCTTTTCACTCAATTTGCTGCACCTCCTCCGAGAACGCTCGAAAGTGCCTCGAGCGCAGTATTTACACCGGCAATAACAGCTCTTGAGCTGATTGTTGAGCCGGAAATGATATCATAATCAGAGCCTTTGGCACTTACCCCCACAAATTGCGAGAGGAAGTCCTCATTCTCAATTCTGCTTCCGAGACCCGGGGTTTCGGAATGTGAAACTATGCGAGTTCCGATGACCTTGCCCTCACTGTCGATGGCAACCATCATGCTGACACCGCCGCCAAATCCGTTTGGAGCAAGACTGACACAATATCCAAGTGCTGTGCCGCCATCGGTTACATTATAAATGTCATTGACCGTTTCGGGCGTACCTTCAAGTGGGGTATATTCAACACTTTCTGTGCCGAAAAGAGCGATGATGGCGCTTCTTTTTTCCATTTCCTCATTTTCGGCAATTTTTTCGAGGGTGATCATGTTGACAAAGGAAAGGATAAGTGCAACTGAAGCGCAGATTATGCAGAGAACTCCGCCTATGCGGAAGATATCCTTCAAATCAAGCTTTTTTTCCGTATTTTTAGCCATGTGATGCACCTCCCTTTATCTTTCCGAAGGGTCTGGGCTTTGTGAATTTATCCAGATAGTAAACAAGAGTGTTCATTATGAGTATTGCAAATGAAACTCCTTCCGGATATCCTCCAAAATATCTGATGAATACAACGATAGCACCGCAAAGCGCACCGTAGATCAATCTACCTTTTGCGGTCACGGGACTTGTCACATAGTCGGTTGCCATAAAGATCGCTCCGAGAAGCAGACCGCCTGCAAAAACCTCACTCATAACAAAAGAAAGAATATCTCCGTTTTGTGGGAAAATTGCCGAAAGGATGGCAACAGAGCCAATAAACGAAACGGGAATATGCCATGTGATGACCTTTCTCACGAGAAGATATATTCCGCCAACGATAAGAAGAGCGGATGACACCTCACCTATGCATCCTGCACATTTGCCCGTGATCAGATCCACCCAGGAAATATCGGGAAGATTGCCTGATTTAAGGGATGCGAGAGGGGTTGCGCTTGCGATAACATCAGAAATATTTTCGCTGCTCGCAAAAAGTCCAAGGCGCTTGAATGGCTCTGTGAACATCGTCATCTCTTCGGGCCAAGCGAAGAGAAAAACTCTTGCCGCAAGAGCGGGATTCATAAAATTCTTTCCAATTCCGCCAAAAAGTCCTTTCACCACTACGATGGCAAAGAAGGAGCCTATAACGGGAATCCAATAGGAAGTTGCAGCCGGGAGATTAAGCCCCAGAAGCAGACCTGTTACCGCTGCGGAAAAATCACCGATGGGGTTTGGCTTTTTCAGCAGCTTATTAAATGCAAATTCAAAAAGTACAGATGAGCCGACTGCAAGAAGAACGATGGCAAGTGCTCTGAGTCCAAAGCATATAACGCCCCAGATGAGAGCCGGTATCAGAGCAATGATAACATCGACCATAATGGTTCGTGTCGTATCGTTGTGCTTGATATGAGGCGAGGGAGAGACCGTAAGAAGAGCTGCGGTCTGTTTTGCTTCATTATTCATATATGTAATCCTTTCAAAAAGCCTTATTTCTTTTCGATATCGGGCATATTTGATGCCGCTTTTGCGCTCTCTGCCGCTTTCTTTGCTCTGAGCGCTCCCTTTGAAACTCTGATGTACTGCACGATCGGAACATGACCCGGGCAGTTATATGAGCATGTGCCGCATTCAACGCAGCTCATAACATCGTATTTTTCGGCATCCTCATATTTTCCCTTTTGCGAGAACATAGCAAGATAGTTTGGCATAAGGTGCATAGGGCAGTTTTTAACACATCTGCCGCACCTGATGCAGGCATAATCCTGCTTGTCCTCGGGACACATTGCCTCGGAGAAAACGAGGATCGCAGATGTTCCCTTTATAACCGGAGAATTGATATCCCACTGAGCAAATCCCATCATGGGACCGCCGCTAATGATCTTTTTAGGCTCTTTTTTGAGACCGCCGCAGAAATCTATAAGGTCTTTAAATGTTGTTCCAATGGGAACGAGAACATTTTTCGGTGTAACTACGCAGTCTCCCGCAACCGTGACGATCCTTTCGATAAGGGGAAGTCCCTGTGAGAAGGCACGGTAAACCGAAGCGCAGGTCTCCGCATTGAAAATAACGCATCCAACATCTGCGGGAAGCTTGCCCTGTGGAATTTCCTTGCCTGTGAGGGCATAGATGAGCTGACGCTCGTCTCCCTGGGGATATTTGGTTTTCATAACCTTGACCTTGATCATCTTGCTGTCACCGATCTTCTCCTCCAGCTTGTCGACAGCATCAAGCTTGTTATCCTCAACAGCAATGTCAGCCTCGCGAAGTCCGAAGGCCTTCAGAAGGATCTTTGTGCCGTTGATTATCTCGGCAGGGCGTTCGAGCATCAGACGGTGATTCGCTGTGATGAACGGCTCACATTCCGCACAGTTGATTATCAGCTTGTCTACCTTTCCGATAGCGGAGCTGATCTTTGCATAGGTAGGGAAGGAAGCACCGCCCATTCCGGAAATTCCGGCTTTTTTAACGATCTCGATTATTTCCTCGGTCGTTGTTTCGGTAAGCTTCTTGTCGAAGGGCTTGATATCGGGATGAAGCTCATATTCACCGTCGTTTTCGATGACTATCGTTTTAACAGGCTGTGCCTGAGCATTGTTATATGATGTGATCGCTTTGACAGTTCCCGAAACGCTTGAATGAACGGGACAGCCGAGACCGCTTTCGATCTCTCCGATGATCTGACCGCGAAGAACTCTGTCTCCAACTTTGACTGTGGGAGCACAGTGAGCACCGATGTGCTGTGACATGGGTATATGAAGCTCGGCGGGTGCAGGCATTTTTTCGATAGGAGAATTACGGGTGTTTTTGTGTTCGGCAACATGAGTGCCGCCCCTGAAGGTGTAAGTCAAAAAACATCAACTCTCTTTCTAAAACAAAATTATATATATATTTTAACTTATTTTTTTAAAAAGTGCAATAGCAAGAATAGAATTTTATTAAATTTGCAAAACTAATATTGTATTTCCCCGAAGATAAATATTTTTTTGTCAATAATTTTTTAAAATAGGGGTTGACAAATGGGAAAATATGTGGTATAATAACCTGCGTTGCGAAAGCGACGCTAAATGTGGCGGAGTAGCTCAGTTGGCTAGAGCAATCGGTTCATACCCGATAGGTCATGGGTTCAAGTCCAATCTCCGCTACCATAAGGCCCGTTGGTCAAGCGGTTAAGACACGGCCCTTTCACGGCTGTAACATGGGTTCGATTCCCGTACGGGTCACCAGAAAAAGAGAGACAGGATTTATCCTGCCTCTCTTTTTCTCTGTTATACTTACCGATCGAACCCGCTCAAATCCGCAGGATTTGAAAATGCGAGCGCATGAGAACGAACAATTGTAATAAATAAACACGCTCGCTCGGGTCACTTTTCCCTTTTATTTCACCCTCTCGGCAAAGCTATGAATGAGGGTGGGAAAATGCTTGTCGATCTTCTCTCTTGCCTTCCAATAGTCGGGGGAGTTGATGATCTTCTTTTCATAAAGAATGTCGATGTCCTCCTCAAACTCGCTCTTTGCGGTATAAGTGCCTGTTTTGTTGGGGATTCCGAGAACGGTCTCGGGATTTATCTTCTCGTGTCCTCTGCGCACTTCAAAATGAAGATGCGCTCCGAAGGAATAGCCTGTGTTGCCCATGATGCCGAGCTTGTCTCCTGCCTTCACCGTCTGTCCCTCGGTGACGGCTCGGGAAGCAAGATGACAGTAATAATAATCATATCCGTCAGAGCCTCTCACGCAGACATAATTGCCCCACTGCCATGTGGGGTTATTTTTATCGGTGATGATGCGAGAGCGGATGACTTTGCCTGGGACGGCACATATGACCTCATGTGAGCCAACACCCACAAGATCGTAACCGCTATGAAACTGCTTCTGTCCGTTCAGTACCCTGTTACCAAAGGCAGATGTTACCTTTACTTTGTTTGTTTTGAATGGGATGATCATTTTCCCTCACCACCCTCGATATAATCGGAAATATATCCGTTTTTCTTCCATTTTTCCTTTGCGGTGATGAGTGCATCGTCAACCCATGCGCCGATCTTCTCGGCAGAGATAAAGGTTTTGAGAATGCCGGGAAGTGCATTATATACCTGCTTTATGACATATGCCTGCTTCAGCTCTCCCGTTCCACCTCCGAACTGCTTCTCAGCCTCGGTGACAAGAGAATAAAGGATGGTATATACCCACTTCTTGTGTCCCTTATAATAAAGAAGCCCGAGCAGAGCCGCAAAGAGTACGGCAATTATAATGTCAAGCCAATATGTAATAATAAATTCTGCTATGTTCATTTTGTTTTTCCTTTCTTTGTGTAAACAATAATTTGTCGGTGTATTTCTTGTAATATAATCATCCGTTAATGCTAATAGATCCTTCACTACGTTCAGGATGACGAGTTGTGATGAGAGCGCATTTCTCCCCACTTGTCATCCTGAGCAAAGCGAAGGATCTGCGAGCGATATAGGATGATTTCACCACATCAGCTTTTAAATCGTTCAACAAATTACTGTTTATCGTTATAATATTCTCTGTCCTCTTTTTCGAATCTTCTCTCACGGTAGCGTTCCTTTGCGGTTCTGATCCACGCCATTGCACCGCATTCGCCGCCAAGGACGGCGAATACAGATGTGCAAAGGGTATCGGGTATCGAGCCGAACACCCAGAATGTTATGAGCATTATG
>JAFXAN010000086.1 GCA_017517035.1 Clostridia bacterium | reverse complement strand
GAACAGTCGAAGCCGTAATCCGTAGGGGCGATCATTGATCGCCCGTCTCATAAACAGCTCAAAATATCGTTATTTTACGCCGTTTGTTTTTTCGGGCGATCAATGATCGCCCCTACAGATCTGCGTTTTTCATCGCACCGACAAATTACTGTTTGAAAAATTACAAACAGAATGTGCCGTCTCCGAGGAGACGGCACATTTTTTATCCAATTACTTCAATTGCGGTATTCCATTCGCAAAGGGCTTTCATCAGCTTGTTCCACTGAATAACGCTCATTATTCGGTCTTCTCCGTAAGCCTCTATAAGCTCTTTCTCTGTCATTTCATATTGCACGCAGAATTTTGCAATCTCTTCCGCACGCTCATCTTCTGTAATTTCGAGGTTTTCAGCCTTTACGATGGAGTATATAACGATATCTTCCTTGATATAATTCTCGGCATATTGCAAAAGCTGCTCGTCGGTCTGACCCACATATGCTGCAAGAAATTCCTCATATGACATACCCTGCTGTGCGGCATATGCTTCGTAATTTGCTCGGTTGAGCCAGTAGAGAGAATTTATCGCATCCTGCGGAAGCTCGATAACTGTCACATCCTCCATGATCATTCCCCAGACATCCTCTGCAAGATCGTCCTTTATCTGCTCTTTTCTTTCGTCTTCAAGCTGAGCTTTGTAATACACCTTAAATTCTTCAACTGTGTTGCAACCCTCGCTTCCGTATTTTTCACTAACGAAAGCGTCGTTCAGCTCCGGGGCAACGGGATCGCCAACGATATAATGAACCGTAACGGTAAAGACGGTAAGCTTTCCTGCAAGATTTGCCGCATGGTAGTTCTCGGGGAAGGTGACCTCATATGAAACTGTTTCACCCGGCATAACATCGTACATTCCGTCTGTGAAACCGGGAATGTAGCCGCTGTTTGAAGTCAGGCTTATTTCCACATTCTGTGCAGAGCCGCCATTAAATGCAACACCGTCAAGCGTTCCCACATAGTCAACATATATTTTATCGCCCTCTGCGGTTTTTCTGTCTGTGATCTTTGTTTCAACTGCATTGTCCTCAAGAAGCTTTTCAATGCGTTCATTTAGGTATTCATCATCAACGGCATAAGTGGCGATCTCACTTTCAAAGCCTTTATACTGTCCGAGGGTGATATATTTTGTCAGATCTTCGCTCATATAGTCCATCTGGTAGCTTATGTCAACTCCCTCGGGAATATAATCCTCCGGCTTTGCATCGGGATTGGCTGCTGTAGCATCGGTATCCGCATCCTTTGTATCGCTTACGGCATTTGTCTGCGGTCCTTCGTCTATGTACTCTGAAAGCTGGCAGGATGCGAGGGAAAATGCCATGATAAGTGCGAGTGCGGTGATTAAGAGCTTTTTTAAATTCATTTTTTGTTTTCCTCCTTGGCATATAGCCGGAATGTGTTGGGCATAGTGCGCCCACATCCTTATTAGTATAACATAAAAATGAGCAAAAATAAATACTTTTCTCATATTGTTTACAATTAACCATATGAGAAAAGTATTATGATCAGCCTTTTTTGACTGCTTCTCTATATTCCTTTGGCGGCTTGCCTATTTCCTTTTTGAACAATTTTGAGAAATACTGAACATCGGGAATACCGCAATGCTGAGCCACTGTCTGGATCTGAAGATGTGTGGTTGCCAGTAAATGAGCTGCATGCCTGATCCTTTTATCTCGGATATATTCTGTAACGCTCTTTCCGGTTTCCTTCTTGAAAACGGTGGAAAGATATCCGGGGCTGACCTTCTGCTCTCTTGCGAGGATGCTGAGGGAGAGAGGTGCCGATATGTTTGAATCTATTGAGATTATCGTTTTCTGAACAAGAGGAGTATATTCGTTTATTGAATGCTTTCTTACAAGTCTGCAATATGAGCGAACCATTTCTTCCATGATGGTCGGAATATCCTTAAGTGAGGGGATAAGCTCTATCCTTTTAGCGAAAGCAGAAGAAACGCTATCGAGATATATCGGATGAACTCCTCCGCTTTCTGCGGATTTTCTGAGAAGAGTGTTCATTATGATGCAGTAATTCTTGCCGTTTCTGACAGAATCATTACTTCTGTGTTCGATATCGTCAACGGTGAACATGGCCAAGAGCTGATTTGCCTTATAAATGTGACCGTGTTTTACAGCTTCTATGAGAGCGTTTTCAATTTCATATCGAGATTCGATCTTTTTCATGTCAACCATGACCTCGTCGAACTCATCTATTATCGGGGATGCGGGGGTGGACACATTTTTTGCGATATCCACAACCTCAAAGTTGTCTTTTCCCCAGAGAACTTCACCGAGAGTTTCTATCATCGAATTTTCGATGCCGTCAGCTTCTATTATCGGAAAGCTGTCAAGCAGCTTTTCAAAAAGACCGTGACTCTTTTTGTCTATATCGTTTTTCTTGCATATTTCTGCGATCTTATCTTTGGAAAAAGCTTCTTTTTTAAATGGACCAATAAACAAAATCGAGTTGTTCTCTGAATCCGGGAGAAGCATATAGACATATGATAATTCAAGACTGTCGACATAATTATAAATTGTATTTTCATTAATTTCGTCAACGAAGCTTTCCAAGGTATGATTATCGAGAATTTCTGCTGAACAAAAAGGGGCAAAATTTTGTGAAAAAATTTCCGACAGTTTGCTGCTCGATGTGATTATTTGATTTTTAATATGCTTTTTACTCAAAGTGTCACAAAAAAATGCCAGCTCGTTTTTGTAATACATTACAAAATCTCCCTTTCGTATTTTTTTGAGCATTAAAACTTAACCGTCTAAATATTATAGCATGATTTTTGTTAAAATGCAATAGGAGATTTTAAGAAAGTGTGAAGATTGTACAAGAATCTAACATAAAATTCCTTTGATTTTTGCATTTTTTTGTCAATAAAATGCTTTAAATCACAAGAAAATTTCGAATCTTTGTAAAAAAATGAATTATTGATTTGAAAAATCTGTTATTTTACCATTTTATGAATGATATTTTGATTTT
>JAFXAN010000085.1 GCA_017517035.1 Clostridia bacterium | reverse complement strand
TAAATTCCATGTAGAAACACAAATAAACAACAATAAAAATTCCCTTTTTCAAAGTTTTGATCGACCTTTTTTAAAAGGTCGCGCGAGCCGACGGCGGCGTCGGTCGCCTCCGCAGAGGCGAAACTCCCTCACCGACAAATTACTGTTTATCGGCAAGTTATTTACTCTTTATTCTGCAGCATTTTTAGAAATGCCATTTTCAAAACAGAAATCCGCTGAAAAATCAGCGGATTTCGTTTTATTTTATTCTCGGTTATAAATTGTAAAATTACTTCGCTGCCTTTTTCTTCTTTGCAACGATGATAACAACCACAACAACTGCAGCCACAACCACAACCGCAACTACTGCGATGATTATGGGAAGCATATTTGAAGAAGAGGAAGCGGAAGCATCGCCTTCATCAACGAATATGGGCATTGTCTCGGGAGCGGCAGTTGTGTCTGCGGTCTCTGTTTCGGTCTCTGTATCCGGAGCTGCTGTTGTATCGGGAGCAAGAGTTGTTTCGGGCTCCTCTGTCTCTGTCTCTGCGGCTGTTGTCTCGGGAGGTGTGCAGGTGATAGGCTGAGGAGTATTTGCTGAAACATCAAAGAATGTCTTGCCGTTTTCTGTAGCATATGTCTCAGCAAAAGAGCCGGGAGTACCATATATATTTGCAAGATTTATGTTCTCTTCAAATACCGAAGAACCGATCTTTTCAACCTGAGGGCTTACGATGATGTTGGCAATGAGCCAGTCATAAGCGAATGTCCAGGAATTTAGAGCATGAACATTACGAAGGTCTGCTGTACCCTCGATAGGCTCTGTGCCGGCACGGTAAATCGACTTCAGATTATGGCACTTTTCAAATGCCGCATTGAGGATCTCGATATCTCCAGCAGGGATCTGAACAGTTTCAAGATTTGTAAATTCGCAGAAAGCATATTTACCGATAGTTGTAATGTTATCGGAAAGAACAATATGCTTAACATTCTGTCTGATAGAGAACCAAGGCTGCTTTTTAGATCCGCCGCCGTAATAGTTTACGATATCGTCTATAGCTCCTGCACCGTGAATCGTCATAGTGCCTGTTGCCTCGTCAAAGCTGAATACGCTTCTACCGCCGCAAGCGGGGAGTGTGGGATCAACATATATCCAGAATTCGTGAATCTCTTCGGGATTGTTGATATTCTGAAGATTGAAGAGGTTTGTCTTTGCATATTCGATAAGCTCGGGAGTAAGATTGTTGTTCCAGATGGTCTTTACAGACGGAGGAAGGTCAACAGAAAGCTCCTTTGTGTTGTTGGGAAGGATAACCTCATTGACATTCGTGCCGCTGATAATATTATTTACCTTCTGAAGTCCGCGAAGGTCAGCTCTGCCCTCAATGCGCTCTGTTCCGTCTCTCCAGATAGTTGTGAGAGAAGTACAGCCTGTGAATGCATTGCCGTCGATCTGGTTTACACTTTTACCTATCTTAACATCGATAAGAGAAGTATAATTCTGGAATGCGCTTCCCGAGATTTTTACGATATAATCGCCTACGATGATATGCTCGATCTGATCCTTATATTCGCCCCAGTTGGTATATTCCTTATCTACATGGCTGAGAGCACCTGTCTCGTTATACTTTGTTGTTGCGGAGACAAATTCAAGTGTCTTTGTATCATCATAGTATGCCCAATATGTATTGATGATGTCGCCGCCGTTGTATTTACCGGAGGAATGTCCCCAGAGGGTAGCACCGTCATGCTTAAATTCGGGAAGATTACCCGAAGGTGTTGTTGTTCCGCCGCTTGTTCCGCCCTGGTTGCCGCCTGTGGAATCACCTGTTGTAAGCTTTGTACCCTTTGTCTCCTCACCTGTATCAAGGTCAATGAAGGTATATCCGTTTGCCTTCGCAAATTCAGCAGCCTTTGAGCCTGCCTTTGCCTTGATTGCGGGATATGTATTGTTGTTCTTGAAAACATCATCCGACTCAAATGTTGTTTCCATGCCGAGAACGGTAACTATCTTCAAGGAGTGCGTCTGCATGAACGCGTTGTTCTTGATAAGAGTGACACCTGCAGGAATTTCAATCTCCGAAAGCTTGGTACCCTTAAGCACCTCTATGGGAAGCTCACCCGCAAGATTGGCATTGAGCACAACCTTTGTCATAAGCTGAACACCGTCACAGCAGTAACCGCCGAAGGAAACGATGTTAGAAAAGTCAAAAAGACCTGTTGTTGGCTCTGTTCCCCTTATATAAACGGACTGAAGCGCACGGCTGCATTCAAATGTAGCACCGACAAGCTTTGTCACAGATGCGGCAAGCTCGACCTGCTGGAGCTTGGGCAATGCAGAGAAGCCTGCAACATTCGTAATGCCGTCACCGATGACTATCTTTACAGCTTCGGCAAAGGTAGGAAGGCATTTGTCCCAACCGTTTGTGGAGCCGGTTACGGGGTCTTTGCCGTAAAGAGCTGTTGTCTGCACCTTATCGGTGGCAGCGGCGTCTATCTCAAATGTGAGAACGCCGTTTTCTTCCATTGTCCATTTGATGTTTGTCTGCTTGTTCTCACTGTTCACGCAATAGCCTGTTCCGGGAGTTGCAGCAAAAGCCGCAACAGCCATAAGAGCAGCTAAAACAAGAACCAAAAGAAAAGCGAAAATCAATCTTGTGTTTGTCTTTTTCATTTGTCAGTGTTCCTTTCAAAAAATACTTATATTTTAAGGCATTCGCCGTAAAATCGAATCGTTTTGTTCAATTATACCATTTTAGATAAAAAAATTCAAGACTTTTTCCAAAAAATGTACACAATTTTATTATACCAAATTTAGGAAATAATTTCAAGTCTTTTTGTCACCAAAATGTGCCTGTTTGTTACTTTATAAAAAAAAGAACGGCTCAAATGAGCCGTTCAGTAATTTTCAATTAATAGTTTTCAGCCTTAACCTCAAAGAATGCCTTGGGATGAGCACATACGGGGCAAAGCTCGGGAGCTGCCTTACCAACTACGATATGACCGCAGTTTCTGCACTTCCAGATAGCGTCGCCGTCCTTGGAGAATACAAGTCCGCCCTCAACATTTGCGAGAAGCTTGAGGTATCTTTCCTCGTGCTCCCTCTCGATATCGGCAACTGCCTTGAAAAGATAAGCAATTCTCTTGAAGCCCTCTTCCTCAGCAACTCTTGCAAACTCAGCGTACATATCTGTCCACTCATAGTTCTCACCTGCCGCAGCATCCTTCAGATTCTCTGCAGTTGTGGGAATCTCACCGTCATGAAGAAGCTTGAACCAAAGCTTTGCGTGCTCCTTCTCGTTATGAGCTGTTTCCTCGAAGAGGGCAGCTATCTGCTCATAACCCTCTTTTCTTGCCTTTGAAGCATAGTAGGTATACTTGTTTCTTGCCTGAGATTCGCCGGCAAATGCCGCCATAAGATTGGCTTCTGTTCTTGATCCCTTAAATTCCATAATTAGTTATCCTTTCGATAATAAAATTTATTTTTGTTCGCTTTTACAGCAATTACAAACATGCTTTACCGTCAGCTCATAGCCGACTATCTTTTCACCGACACTATGCTCGATGGCATCCCAGAGCGAGCCGATATTTGTGTCGATTATAGCACCGCACCTGGTGCAGACCATATGGTCATGGAGCGGTTTAACTCGATCATACCGATCGGGAGCATTTTCCGAAACAAGTCTGCGGATCTCGCCCTCCTTGACCATAAGACCAAGATTTCGATATACCGTTCCAAGTGCTATGCTTGGCATTATCAGCTTTGCCTCATGATATATTTCATCGGCATTTGGATGAGAATGCGATCGGTTTATAATATCGAGTATAAGCTTTCTTTGTTTAGTCATTTTAGACCTCACTTTTTAGGAATGATTCTTAACTCTGATATTATTATACCACATTTTTTTGATTTGTCAATAGTTTTTCAAAAATTTTTTAGGAATTATTCTTAATCAATCCTCGAAGTTCTTCAAGAGCATCCGAAAGACCGCCAACTCTGTCAATGATTCCCAGCCTTACGGCTTCATTTCCATCCACAATCGAGCCAACATCTGTTGCCATCTCATCGGGGCGCATCATAAGCTCTCTTATTTTTTCCGGCGCAACCTCCGAATGATCAGTGATGAATTTTATTATACGCTTCTGCATATCATCAAAATATCTGAAGGTCTGCGGAACACCTATGACGAGCCCGTTTATTCTCACGGGATGAATAGTCATCGTGGCAGAGGGTACTATGAACGAGCGTTTTGCGGCAACGGCAAGAGGAACACCGATGGAATGACCGCCGCCGAGAACGATCGAAACAGTGGGCTTTGACATTGAAGCTATCATCTCCGCAATGGCAAGACCCGCTTCAACATCTCCGCCCATGGTGTTGAGTACGATGAGAAGCCCCTCGATCTCCTCACTTTCCTCAATTGCAACGAGAAGAGGAATAACATGCTCATATTTTGTTGCCTTCTGACTTTCTCCCAGGAGATAATGTCCCTCAATCTGCCCGATTATTGAAAGACAATGTATAGTTTCTCTTGAATTTTTTGCAACAACGCTGCCGCTTTTGATGATCCCCTCAAAATTGTCACCGATGGTTGGATCCTTTTGCTCGGAAATATCACTTTCGTTTTGATTTTTTTCGTTTTCTATCATTATTTAAGCTCCTTTGACTTGGATATTTATATAAGTATTTGCCAAAAAGAGCGATAATACCCATCTGTCGAACACTTTTTTTCTTTTTTTTAAAAATAACACTTGACAAATATGGGGATTTGTTGTATAATATCTCTTGTTCAACTGAATATGGGGCATTAGCTCAGTTGGTTAGAGCTACCGGCTCATAACCGGTCGGTCCGGGGTTCGAGTCCCTGATGCCCCACCAAGAATGACAGTAATCGAACACATTTTCACAAACGAATGTGTTTTCGGAATTGTTGTTCGTCGCTAAGAAGAGGCGCAGTGATATGCGTCTCTTTTTTTCGTTATTTTGGCGTATTTTGTCAAAATATTTATAAAAGCGAACTTGTAGGACGTTTTATTGAGATTTCTGTGATGGTATAATGGTCGCCCGAAAAGGAGGACTATACCATGAAATTGGCGTCAAAATTTTCAAGCCTCGCATTTAAGGCAAGAAAGGAGCAAGGTTACACTCAAAGTGAAGTTGCTGAGGCTGTCTCCGTTTCGGTTCGTTGGTATCAGAAAATAGAATCAGGCAGAAAACTGCCGGGCACGCTAACAGCACTTCGCATTCTTCTTTTTCTTGGTATCGACATTGAAGAACTTAGAGAGGAGGTGGGTTTAGTTGTACCTGTACATGCCATTAGAAGAACATTTACATTCAAATGAAATTGGGGATTATACATCTTTCGGATTGATTTTAAAAGATGATAATGGGCGAGAGCTTGCAAAGATATCGGATATATCCAATGATGAAGTTTTCATCACCGAGATGTGTCAACTTTTCACCATACATCAGCTGAGCCCGATACATCTTTTGGACGTGATCGAAGATTTTCTAAATTAATAAGTAAAAGGGGCTGTCTCAAATGCGAAAAAAGCATTTGAGACAGCCCCTGCTTTAAAAGTTATATTATAATATTCATGCCAAAGCGGTTTTGTAATAATTTGGATACTCGCAGTTTTTGCAAAAAAATTCAACTTTTTTTCAAAAAAGGCTTGACAAACCGCGCATTGTGCGGTATAATATATACAGAAAGGAGGTGAGAGATATGAAAAAGAAAAAACGAAACAAAAAGCCCACCGCCTATGAGGTTGCGAGCTTGATAATCGAAGCACTTGTTGCATTGGCTGCTTTGATTACCGCAATCAAATGGTGGTGAGCCGCCGAGGGGCGAAAGCCCCTCCCCCGAATGGGGGAATCAGCTAATTTATTATACCACAAAGAAAGGAGAATTGCAAGAGTTTATGAAAAATTTTTGGATGATATCTCTATGTGCACTTTTAATTATTGCGTCTGTGATAGGATGGAATATCCCTATAAGAATAGCAGTTGGTGCAAATGCTGTTCTTATCTTAATCAATGTTATATACAATCTGAAGGGGTACATTAACCAACAAAAATCTTATAAAAATGAAAAACAACAGTAAACTAAAGGAGAATTTTTACTAAATGGGATTCAAAGAGTTGCGTAAAGAATCGAAAATGACGCAAAAACAATTTTCGGAATATTTCGGTATACCGAAAAGAACCATAGAAAGCTGGGATATGGGTGAAAGATCCTGCCCTAAATATCTTCTTGACTTGCTCGAATATAAGCTAATCAAGGAAGGCTTTGTTTTAGATGAAAAAGAAAAACAGGCAGAGGAGTAATTCTCTGCCTGTTTTGAATAAAAATATTATTACATTATTTCTTTACAAAACAATTTTTAAAGGGACAATACAACACGCCATTCTCGATTTTGCACCATACGCACTTTAAACATGGATGAGAAAGATCTCGAATGATCATTTCACTCTCTCGGCAAAGCTATGAATGAGGGTGGAAAAATGCTTGTCGATCTTCTCTCTTGCCTTCCAATAGTCGGGGGAGTTGATGATCTTCTTCTCATAAAGAATGTCGATGTCCTCCTCAAACTCGCTCTTTGCGGTATAGGTGCCTGTTTTATTGGGGATTCCGAGAACCGTCTCGGGATTTATCTTTTCGTGTCCTCTGCGCACTTCAAAATGAAGATGCGCTCCAAAGGAATAGCCTGTATTGCCCATGATACCGAGCTTGTCTCCTGCCTTCACCGTCTGCCCCTCGGTGACGGCTCGGGAAGCAAGATGGCAGTAATAATAATCATATCCGTCAGAGCCTCTCACGCAGACATAATTGCCCCACTGCCATGTGGGGTTATTTTTGTCGGTGATGATGCGAGAGCGGATGACCTTGCCGGGGACGGCACATATGACCTCATGTGAGCCAACACCCACAAGATCGTAACCACCGTGAAATTGCTTCTCACCGTTCAGAACTCGGTTACCAAAGGCAGATGTTACCTTTACTTTGTTTGTTTTGAATGGTATTATCATATCTTTTCCTTTCTGTTCTTCTTAGCCTTCCCTTGCAGGGAAGGGGGACCGCTTGCGGTGGATGAGTAGTCACCATTTGATCCTATTTCAAATGACAAAATAAATATTGTTTAGTTACTGAAAGTTACTATTTAATGCGTCATCTTTCTACAGATTATGGATGAAAGCGGTATCTACTCATCCGTCTCGGCGAACTACGCAGATCACTTTAAATAAAGGTATTTCGCCGAGCCACCTTCCCTGCAAGGGAAGGCAGACAAATTACTGCTTATCCTCAATATAATCAGCGATATAACCGTTTTTCTTCCATTTTTCCTTTGCCGTGATGAGTGCATCGTCAACCCATGCGCCGATCTTCTCGGCAGAGATAAATGTTTTGAGAATGCCGGGAAGAGCGTTATATACTTGCTTTATGACATATGCCTGCTTCAGCTCTCCCGTTCCGCCTCCGAACTGCTTCTCAGCCTCGGTGACAAGAGAATAAAGGATGGTATATACCCACTTCTTGTGTCCCTTATAATAAAGAAGCCCGAGCAGAGCCGCAAAGAGTACGGCAATTATAATGTCGAGCCAATGTGTAATAAAAAATTCTGCAATATTCATAATTTTTCTTCCTTTCGATCATTCTTTTCAGAATATTCTCTGTCCTCTTTCTCGAATCTTCTCTCACGGTAGCGTTCCTTTGCGGTTCTGATCCACGCCATTGCACCGCATTCGCCGCCAAGGACGGCGAATACAGATGTGCAAAGGGTATCGGGTATCGAGCCGAACACCCAGAATGTTATGAGCATTATG
>JAFXAN010000084.1 GCA_017517035.1 Clostridia bacterium | reverse complement strand
CGGCACCGTTGCCGGCTCCCGCAAGCTTTTAAAAAAGCTTGAGCAAAACTTTAAAAAGAGGATTTTTATTGTTGTTTATCTGTGTTTCTACGGAGAATTGTTGTGAGTTTTATGTAGAAAAACAAACATCAACCCCACACTCGTCATCCTGAACGAAGTGAAGGATCTGGAAACGCTAAAGGATGATTTCACCACTATCTGACTGTTCGCTAAATTACTGTTTATAATGAAAAATCCTTATTCGCAAAAGGCTTTTAAAATATTAAGTCCTACTTTGCCGCTTTTTTCGGGGTGGAACTGGCAGCCCATAACATTTCCGCTTTGCACAGCAGCGGTAAGCGGTGCGCCGTATTCGGATGTTGCAATGGTGGCATCGGCACAGTTTGCACCATAATAAGAATGAACGAAATAAACATGGTCGCCATTCTTTATATATTTGAAAAGCTCGGACTTATTCTCTGTGAAATCAAGGGCGTTCCAGCCGATATGGGGGATCTTCAAATCCTTCGGAATAACATCTGAAATCGGGCGTATCTCACCCTTTATAAGTCCAAGTCCCTCATGCTCACCATATTCATAGCTTTTTTCCAGGAGCATCTGCATTCCAAGGCATATGCCAAGGAGCGGCTTGCCCCCCTTTGCCTCCTCGATTATCACCTTATCAAGTCCTGTGCTGCGTAGCTTTGCCGCCGCATCACCGAATGCACCGACGCCCGGAAGGATGATCTTTTCTGCTTTTCTTATTTCATCCGCATCGCCCGTCACGATGGCATCGGCTCCCACCGCATGAAGCGAGCTGACAAGAGAAAAGAGATTCCCCACACCGTAATCAACAACTGCGATCATCAGAGAACTCCCTTCGTTGACGGAACTTCATCGGGGAAGTCCGCATCAAGCTTCACAGCCAAGCGCAAAGCTCTTGCAACAGCCTTGAATGCACCCTCGATTATGTGGTGCGAATTTTTGCCCGCATTCTGAAGGATATGGAGCGTGATATCCGCATTTCGCACAAACGCCTGCCAAAATTCCTCGCAAAGCTCGGTATCAAAATCCCCGACCTTTTCGGTAGGTATCTCAAGACCGTAGCAGAGACAGCTTCTGCCCGAAATATCAACCGCCGCCGTGATCAGAGCCTCGTCCATGGGGAGCATGATGCTTCCATAGCGGATTATGCCCTTTTTATCGCCAAGAGCTGCAGAAAAAGCATCTCCGAGGCAGATTCCGATATCCTCTGCGGTGTGGTGATAGTCAACCTCTGTGTCTCCTTTGCAGGAAATGGCAAGATCAAATCTTCCGTGGCGTGCAAAGAGGGTCAGCATATGGTCGAGAAAGCCGCAGCCTGTCTTTATCTCGCTCTTTCCCGAGCCGTCAAGATTTATTGCAAGAGATATGTTGGTTTCCGCAGTTTTGCGCTCTATTTTTGCTTCTCTCATTTCTATACTTCCTTATCTAAAATTTCATTTATGGCAAGCAAAAGAGTTTCCATCTGCTCTCTCGTGCCGACCGTTATACGGTTGAAGGCAGAGATCCTTTCGCTTGTAAAGTGACGGACTAAAATTCCCCGCTCGCGGAGCTTACGGTAAAGCTCGCCGCCTTCCATTTTGTCGCTTTTTGCAAAGACGAAATTCGTCTTTGAGGGAAGGACGGTAAAGCCGAGCTTTTCAAGCTCTTTTGTTAAAAACTCACGGTTCTCGGCAATTGTGAGGCAATTTTTTCTCGTATATTCATCGTCAAGGAGCTGCCCGACGCCTGCCGCCATGGTCATGGAATTTATATTATAGGGATTTGTGGAATATTTCACGGTCTTAAGATCCGCCATAAGTGAGGGCGAGCCGATTCCAAAGCCAAGCCTTGCACCCGCCATGCTTCTTGATTTTGAAAATGTCTGAGTCACAAGAAGATTATCGTATTTATTAAGAAGCGGAATGCAGCTCTCGCCGCCGAAATCCACATATGCCTCGTCAATCACCACAACATTTTCCGGATTGTGGATGATTATCTGCTCGATCTCATCTCTTGAAAGGGCGATTCCCGTTGGTGCATTTGGATTTGCAATGAAAATAGTTCCCTTTGCGTCAAAATAATCGGTGATTTTGATGGTGAAATCGTCTCCGAGCGGAATTATCCTTGACGGAAGATTATTTATATCCGCAAAGACCTTATAAAAGCCATAGGTTATATCCGCAAAAACTGCGGGAGTTTCCGCATCGCAAAACGCCATAAATGCAAAATTCAAAATCTCGTCCGAGCCGTTTGTGGCAAGAACCATGTCCTCGCTAACACCGCACATTTTTGCAAATGCACTGTGAAGCGGCGTACATTCGGGATCGCTGTAAAGCTGAAGGCTCTTTGCCGCCTCCGATGCGTATTCTATTGCCTTTTCCGATGGCGGAAATGGCGATTCGTTTGTGTTAAGTTTTAGATATTTGCGCTCCTTTGGCTGCTCACCCGGGGTGTATGGCACAAGTGACGCATATTTTTTGCTCATAAATCTGCTCATTTTTAACTCCGTTGTTTGTTTGGTAAACAGTAATTTGTCGAACTGTCAGATAGCGGTGAAATCATCCTTTAGCGTTTCCAGATCCTTCGCTACGCTCAGGATGACGAGTATGGGGTTGATGTTTGTTCTTCTACATAAACTCACAATAATTCTCCGTATAAACACAGATAAACAACAATAAAAATTCCCTTTTTCAAAGTTTTGATCGACCTTTTTTAAAAGGTCGCGCAAGCCGACGGCGGCGTCGGTCGCCTCCGCAGAGGCGAAACTCCCTCACCGACAAATTACTGTTTATTCTTCATCAAATCTTATCGTTGCGCTTCTTGCGTGGGCGTCGAGACCCTCTTTATGTGCGAAAAATGCAACATCATCCGCAACTCTTGCAAGTGCTTCACGGGTATAATAGGTATACTGTGTTTTCTTCACGAAATCATCAACCGAAAGGGGACTTGAAAACTTCGCCGTTCCGCTTGTTGGAAGAGTGTGATTTGGACCTGCAAGATAGTCTCCCAGTGCCTCGGGGCAGTTTCTTCCCATAAACACCGAGCCTGCATGGCGTATCTTATCGAGATAATCAAATGGGTTATCAAGAAGAAGCTCAAAATGCTCGGGAGCGATCTCGTTTGCGATCTCGATCGCCGCTTCAAGAGTTGGTGCAACGATTATCTTGCCACCGTCCTCAATGGATGCTCTTGCGATCTCCGCTCTCGGCAGAAGCGGTATCTGAACCTCAAGCTCTGCCTGAACTTTTTTGGCAAAATCTTCGCTGTCGGTAACAAGAACCGCACTTGCGTTTCTGTCGTGCTCCGCCTGTGAAAGCATATCTGCCGCCGTATGACGTGGATCGGTCTTATCATCGGCAACGATGAGAATTTCGCTGGGGCCTGCTATCATGTCGATGGAGACCTTGCCGAAAACCTGCTTTTTTGCTTCTGCAACAAAGGCATTGCCGGGGCCAACGATCTTATCAACCGCGGGAACGCTTTCGCTGCCATAAGCAAGCGCCGCAATTGCCTGCGCTCCGCCAAGTTTGAAGATCTTATCAATTCCCGCAATTTTTGCCGCCGCAAGAATGACGGGATTTACCTTTCCGTTCTTCTGGGGAGGGGTCACCATGACCACCTCACGAACTCCCGCAACCTTTGCCGGGATCGAATCCATGAGAACCGTTGAGGGATATGCCGCAGTGCCTCCCGGAACATATAGTCCTGCTCTGTCAACGGGAATTATCTTTTGTCCAACAACAATTCCGTCCTCATCGTTTATAATAAAGCTGTTTCTTCTCTGCTTTTCATGGAATTTGCGGATATTTTTTGCCGCCTTTTCGAGAACTTCAATGAATTTCGGTTCAACGGACGCAAATGCCTCCTCAATCTCCTCCTCGCTCACCGCAAGTGATGTGAGAGCCGCACCGTCAAAGCGCTCGGTATATTCAAGAAGAGCCTTATCTCCGTTTGCCTTTACATTTTCGATGATCTCCGCCACTATTCCCTCAACCTTTGCCGTTGGGTTAACTCTTGCGAAGATGTCCTTATTTGCAACCTCGCCGTATTTCAGTATCTTAATCATTTTTTATTCCTTTATCTGCTCTGCAATGTGATTTTTCAGTCTTTCGATATCGCTTCCCTTGAATTTGAAGCTTGCCTTATTTGCGATAAGTCTTGCACTTATGGGAACGACCGTCTCGATGACCTCAAGATCATTTTCCTTTAAGGTCGTGCCTGTTTCAACGATATCAACGATAACATCGGAAAGACCGAGGATCGGCGCAATTTCAATTGAGCCGTTGAGATGGATGATATCAATATCTCTGCCAAAGGACGCATAGTGCGCTCTTGCTATATTGGAAAACTTTGTTGCAACCTTCAGCGTCTTTTCCGTGTCATCACGGAAGCCTTTTTTTGCCGCCACCGCCATTTTGCATTTTCCCGTGTTCAGATCCAGCAGCTCATAGACATTCGGAGAATATTCAAGAAGAATATCCTTGCCGCAAACACCGATATCGGCAGCACCTCTCTCAACATAGATGGCAACATCCGAGGGCTTTACCCAGAAATATCTGACTCCCGCCTCTTCGTTCTCAAATATCAGCTTGCGGCTGTTTTCAAGGAGTGCGGGGCATTCAAAGCCTGCCTTTGCAAACATATTATAGACCCTCTCGCCAAGTCTTCCCTTGGGGAGAGCGATATTCAGCATATCCTTCATATTTCTACCGCACCGCCTTCCGTGAATCTGAAAAGCTTTTTATATCTCATTTTTTCGGGGATCGCTCTCTGTGCGGAAACGCTCATGCCTTCCTTTGTCAACCTATCCGCTTCCTTTCGCAGAGCCGAGATATCCGCCTTTTCATCATAGAGAAGAAGCACATCAACATCAAATTCGTCCCTTTCCTCCTCAAGCTCCGAGAGAAGGTCAAGATAGATGGCAAATCCGACAGCACCGCTGCGTCTTCCCATCCTGCACAGGAGATTATCATACTGACCGCCCGAAAGGATGCTCTTTGAGACGCCTCTGATAAATCCGCTTATGGCAAATCCGCAATAATAGCTCATATCTCCCGCAACCGAGAAATCAATTCTGATCTTATCCATGGGAATATCGTCTCCGAGCATCGAGAGAACATTTCTTAGCTCATCTGCTGCCACCTTTCCGTTTTCGTCAAGATATCCCTCGATCTCCGAAAGTACCTTTTGAGGCTCACCATAGGAGGTGATAAGGGCGGAGAGAAGTGCGGTCTTTTCTGTTTCCACTCCCTCCTCAGCACAGATGGCAAGTGCAGAATGGAGATTTTTATCCGAGATCGCCGCAAGAACACCGCTCTTTCCCGAAGCACTTAGCCCAAGACTCTCTATGGCACTTGAGATTATTCCAAGATGAGAAATATCAAGCACAAAATCCTCGCTGATAAGCGAAAGGCTCTTTGCCGCAAGCATTATGACCTCGGAGACAGAATAAGCGTCGATATCGCCTATGCATTCAAGCCCCGCCTGCATTATCTCGCCAAAATCACGGTCGCCGTCCTTGGCACGATATACATTTTCATTATAATATACCTTGCTGACGGTGCCGGGCTCATCCTTTGTGCTCTTTACGATAGAAAGAGTGACATCGGGCTTCAGCGCAAGAAGCTTTCCTCCGCTTCCCGTGAATGTGATTATGCTGTCCGAAACAAGAAAGCTCTTATTCTCGGCATAGAGGTCATATTCCTCAAATTTGCCCATTTTATATTGTGAATATCCATATCTGTCATATAGCGAGCGGAGCGCAAAAACCGCTCTCTCGGTGCTTGACAGCTTCTGATCATTTATCTTCATTTGTTATTATCCTCTCTTCTTTCAAGGACTGTCTTATATCCCTCGCCATACATCAGGCATTTGTTTACTCGGCAAATAGTCGCTGCGCTGACTCCCGTTTCCTTTGTGACCTCCTGATAGCTCTTGCCTGCCTTCAGCATCGAAGCCACCTCAAGGCGGAGCGAAAGATCGCGAAGCTCCTTTATTGTACAAATATCCTCAAAGAATGAATAGCATTCTTCCAAATTTTTAAGGCTCAGTATCGCCTCAAAAAGCTTATCGGTTTCTTCCGAATGAATTTTTTGCATTATATTTTCCTTTCTGTTATAAAGAAGTGGATCTCGAATAGTATTTATTAGGATCGGTTTTAAATTTTACTTCACTATTTTAGCACAGTGAAGTGAAAAAGTCAATAGCTTTTATAATATTGAGCATAATTTCTTCCATATTTACAAAGAAAAAACGATATTTTTAAGCTTTGATGTGAATTTTGACAGTTTTAATAATTTTAAAAAGGGGAAAAAATGAATGGAGCTTTATAATTTGTTTTACGAATGCCTTGAAATTGAATATAAGGAGCTTGAGAGATCGGCAAATTATGCCCTTCGGAGAAGAGGCGATCATCTGAAGATATATTTTCAGCATTCGAGAGGGGCAACCGATTGGAAAAACAATCTTGATTTTCCCGCAAAGCCATATGGCAGCATGGATGATTTTTGGTTTGCTCACCGTGGATTCCTCGGTGTTTGGCAGGTGCTGAAAAAGGTCATAGCAGCTGTTGTTTCCGATGACAGGATAAGGAAAATTACGGTGGTGGGGTATTCACACGGGGCGGCAATGGCACTTTTCTGTCACGAATACATAAAATTTCACCGCCCCGATATTCAGGATATCCAAAGCTATGGCTTTGGCTGTCCGAGAGTTCTTTGGGGAATACAAAGCGAAAAAGTCAAACGCAGATTCCATGGATTTACCGTTGTCAGAAATCCCGACGATGCGGTGACGCATCTTCCGCCTGCAGCCCTTGGCTACCGCCATGTGGGGGAAATGATCAATATAAGCGAAAAAGGAAAATATTCCCCAATCGAGGCTCATTTTGCGGAAAATATCCTAAAGGAGCTTGAAGCATATGAAAGAAAAAGGGCAAATGAGATTTTCGGATCGGGAAAGCTTTCAGCCATCCTGCCAAGCCGTAAGTACCGATAAATTCGGGCTTTACGGTTCAAAGAAAGGCAAAAAGGACTGCGTCATTTGCTTTCAATGAGCATTTGACACAGTCCCAAATTTTTGTTGCATAAATAATTCAGCTAAACAGGAATTTATCGAACAGGCGAATTGAAAATTCGAACAAAAAAGAAGGAGAGTTCAAATCTCTCCTTCTTTACTATTTATCATTCTTCGGGCTGTGAAATATCTTCTTCGCCTTCATTTGCGACCATTTTGCCGTTCTCGAACATTCCCGTATAGGTTCTGCCCGATGCCCAGGTGTATGTTCCCTCGCCATTCAGCGTGTTGTCCTTGAAATGACCCGTATAGCTCTCGCCATTCGCCCAGCTATATGTTCCATAGCCGCTTCTCTGATCATTTTCGTATTCACCGGTATAAATATCGCCATTTGCAAAGGTAAATGTGCCGCTTCCGTGCTTCATGCCACCAAGATATGTTCCGTCATAGCTTGTGCCGTCTGCCCAATAGGAAAATCCTGCACCGTTTCTCTGATCGTCCTTGAAAAGTCCGGTATAATATGAGCCGTCTGCCCATTTATATGTTCCGTATCCGTTCTTGAGACCCGAAACAAGCTCTCCCTCATAGCTATCACCGTTTGAGAAGGTGAATTTTCCGCTTCCCGTAATAAGGTCACCGTCAAAATCCCCCTCATAGGCATCTCCGCCTGCATATGTCATCTCGCCTCTGCCGTCACGAAGAAGGTTTGCTATGTCTCCCTTATATACAGAGCCGTCGGAATATGTGAGAGTATTATTTTTCTTATCAAGCTTTGCGGTAAGTCCGCCGGGATAATATACCGTTCCCTTATAAGGCTCTCCCCCTGCGGTCATTCCGAAAAATTTGATCTCTCCTCCGTCTGCAGCCTCTTCTCTTATGAGCTTGATTCCGCTGACAAAGAGTGCTCCTATTATCACTGCCGCACAAACAAGAGCAATTACGAATATGATCAGTATTCTCTTACCCGTTCTCATGCGGTTTCTCGGAGTACGCTTTGATATATTTTCTCCTCTGTTCATTTCAATATCTCCGTTTCAAATTTTTACAGTGCTCCGTCGATGAGGTTCAAAAACCACGGAACAAGCGCAAACAGCATCGCCGTCATGACGATGCAAAGGATGACCGTCAGAATAAAGCTCATTATTCCGTTTCCTCGAATGGCAAAGAGCTTTGCCATCTCTTTTTCCCTATCGCCCGGAATATAATATCTGTCTCGGGCAGGATCGGGCTTATATTCAACTATCTTTATTTTCTTGCCGCCCTCAAGCTCTGCCCTCATTTTCTCGTTATAGGCATCCTTCTCGGCTGAATAAAGCATTCTACGGAGGGTTCCGTGGCAAAGGGAATAGATCACTCCCTTTTCGCCCGAAAGACCAAGCTCTGCGAGAGTTTTTGCTCTCTCGGGGCAGTTTGCTCCTGCCTCATGCAGTGCTCGCACCATTTTTCCGGGCACTCTTTTTTTATAAAATGCAACACACGCCGCTATGATGATACCAAGCATTATGGCGAGGATCATCATGCGGTATGTTATGATGCTGTTTCCAAAGGAGAAATTCTCATATTGCATATCCGAGCCTCCATAAAGAAGCTCCATGAAAAATTCCTTTATTTTTGACATAGATTTTTACTTGATAACATCAACGCCCATATACTTGCGAAGTGCTTCGGGAACTGTTACGGAGCCGTCTGCATTCTGATAGTTTTCGAGGATCGCTGCAACTGTTCTTCCAACTGCAACTCCCGAGCCGTTAAGTGTATGAACAAGTCTCGGCTTCTCACCGGGAGCAGGTCTATACTTGATGTTTGCTCTTCTTGCCTGATAGTCCTCAAAATCCGAGCAGGAGCTTATCTCAACATATCTGTCATAGGAGGGCATATAGACCTCGATATCGTATGTCTTTGCGCTGGAGAAGCCGAGGTCGCCTGTGGAGAGGCAAACAACTCTATATGCAAGTCCAAGTCCCCTGAGAACTCTTTCTGCATCATTTGTGAGCTTTTCAAGCTCCTCATAGGATGTTTCGGGAGTTGTGAACTTAACAAGCTCGACCTTATTGAACTGATGCTGACGGATAAGACCTCTTGTGTCACGGCCTGCGCTACCTGCCTCTGCTCTGAAGCAAGCGGAATATGCGCAATAGGAAATGGGAAGATCTGCACCGTCAAGGATCTCGTCTCTATGCATATTTGTTACGGGAACTTCAGCTGTGGGGATAAGGAAGCAATCGTTATTTGCAACTCTGAATGCATCCTCCTCAAACTTGGGAAGCTGACCTGTTCCGCGCATCGAATCACGGTTTACCATGAAGGGCGGGAAAATTTCGGTGTATCCGTTTTCTGTATGTGTATCAAGATAGTAAGAAATTACAGCTCTTTCAAGTTTTGCGCCAAGTCCACGGTAGAAATGGAAGCGGGGACCCGACACCTTTGCAGCGGTTTCAGGATCAAGGATTCCCAGCTCCTTGCCCAGATCCCAATGGGGTTTAGGCTCAAAATCGAACTTTCTGGGCTCTCCTACTTTGCGAAGCTCAACATTATCGCTATCGTCTACGCCTGTCTGCACGCTTGCGTTAGGAACATTTGGGATGGAGAGAAGAATATCACGAATACGAGCGTCGATGGCGTCGATTCTGTCGCTATCCTCCTTAACCTTCTCGGAAAGTGCCTTCATCTCAGCGAAAATGGGAGCAACATCCTTGCCCTCCTTCTTCATCATTGGCACCTGCTTTGAAATTTTATTCTGCTCTGCCTTCTTTGCCTCTGTATCGGCAATAAGGGCTCTTCTTTCGCCGTCAAGAACTATCAGCTCGTCGATCTCTGCGCTGTAATCCTTCTGTCTGGTCTTAAGTCTTTCCTTTACATATTCTGTGTTTTCTTTAATAAATCTGATGTCAAGCATTTCTTTTACCTCTTTATTTAGTTTAATTGGAAAATTTTGGAAATTTAATTATCATCAAAGAGATCCGAGCCGCAAAGCTTGCGGAGTATCTCCTCAAGATCACCGTTATCAATATATGTCAGCTCAAGGGTCTTTTTCTTCGGTTCGTTATGGATCTTTATCCTTCTGCCAAGAAGCGACATACTTTTTCTTTCAAGCTCACGGAGATATATCTCTGTTTGCTCCTTTTCTTTTGTCGGAGCTTGATCCTTTGGTTTCGTCTCCGAATTAAGTCTTTTTACAGATGCCTCGGTCTCTCTTACAGAAAGTCCGCGCAAAAAGACCTTATTTGCAAGCGAGAGCATATCCTCGCTTTTTTTAAGTCCCAAAAGCGCTCTTGCGTGACCTGTTGAAAGCTTTCCGTCACGGAGCATTTCAAGGACCTCATCGGGAAGCTCAAGAAGTCTCATCATATTGGTTATCGTGGGGCGGCTCTTGCCAACCTCACTTGCAACCTGCTCCTGTGTCAGCCCGAATCTTTCGATGAGATCACGGTATCCGAGGGCTTCTTCAAGAGGATTCAGATCCTGTCTCTGTACATTCTCTATTATTGCCACCTGTGCTGCCTTCAGATCGTCTCCGTCGAAGATCACAACGGGAATCTCGCTAAGACCTGCCATTTTTGAGGCTCTCCAGCGTCTCTCTCCCGCAATTATTTCATAAAAACCTTCAAGTGAGCTTTCTTTAACTATTATCGGCTGCAGAACTCCGTGCTTCGCAATGGAATCCGCAAGCTGACTGAGGCTCTCCTCCTCGAATGTTTTTCGGGGCTGATCCTTTCTCGGCTCGATCGCCGAGATACGAAGAGTTGTGACGCTCTCACGCTTTGCCCCGGAGGTATTATCGTCAAGGATATCGAACATATCCCTGCCAAGTCCCCCTGCTCTTCTTGCCATATTTATTCCTATATCCTTTCCATAAGCTCTTTTGCAACCTCGAGATATTCTCCCGTACCCTTTGAGAGCTTATCGTGATAATATACCGGCATTCCAAAGCCGGGTGCCTCGGAAAGGCGTACATTTCTCGAAACGGCGGTCTTAAACAGCTTATCTGAATAATGCTTTTTCAGCTCCGAAATCACCTGCATCGAAAGAACAAGTCTTCCATTATACATTGTCACAAGTATTCCGCAAACGAAAAGCGACGGATTGAATTTCTGCTTTATCTTGCCGATGGAGATCATAAGCTGTGAAAGTCCTTCAAGGGCATAAAATTCACATTGCATGGGAACTATCACGCTGTCTGCCGCAACAAGTGCGTTGATGGTGAGCATTCCGAGAGACGGAGGACAGTCGATGATTATATAATCATAATTATCCTTTATGGTGTCCAGCGCTTTTTTCATGCACTTTTCGCCCTCTTCAACCTGGAAAAGGTCAAATTCGCTTCCTGCAAGGCTTATATTTGTTGGAATAACGCTAAGATTTTGAAATTTTGTTTCAATTACTGCATCTGCGGCGGAAACACCGTCAAGCATTATTTCCGAGGTGGTATATTTTAGATTTTTCTTTGGTATGCCAACACCGCTTGTGGTATTTCCCTGGGGGTCAAGGTCAACAAGAAGTACCTTTTTTCCGAGGATACCGAGGGATGCGGCAACATTCACGGCTGATGTGGTCTTACCGACACCGCCCTTCTGATTTGCAAATGTTATTATTTTTCCCATTTTTATCTTTTTCCTTACGGTTTTTTTATCTCCTATATATTATAACACCATAAGCCTTTTTTTTCAAGAGCATTTTAACTATATTTTCAATTATTTTTAGCAAATAAAAAAATTTCATCCTAAAATTACCTCATCTTGCGCCTCTTACCGACAAAAGCGCATCATATTTTCATTCAATTTCCCAAAATTTAATCTATTCCCCGTCAAAGCCAAACATTTTCGGGCAGAAAAATCAGAAATAAATTGAAAAATTACCCTCAAAATGTGAGCCTCTTAGCGAGAGATATATGGTAAAATTTTTACAGCAAAAACAAAGAAAGGAATTATTTAAAAATGACGGAAAATTCAGTTTTTACGGATGAAAGAAATACTTATGACGAGGGAGTGGTTGTGAATATTGATATCTGCGCTATAAGACCGAACCGGTCGCAGCCAAGAGCCACATTTGAGAGCAATGCCACGATAAGGCTTGCTGATTCTATAAGGAGATATGGTATTTTGCAGCCGATAACGGTGAGAATTGCTTCGGAGGGTGACAAAAACAGGATCTTTGAAATAATCGCAGGTGAAAGGCGATTCAGAGCTGCTAAAATGCTTGGAATGCGTAGTGTTCCCTGCATTATTATGACTGCGGACGATAAAAAATCCGCAGAGCTTGCTCTCATTGAAAATCTTTTGCGTGAGGATCTTAATATTTTTGAAACTGCAAGAGCCATGAAAAAGCTTATTGAGGATTTTAAGCTTACCCAGGATGAGGTTGCCAAAAGGCTTTCCATGAGCCAATCGGCGGTGGCAAACAAGCTGCGTTTGCTTCGTTATAGTGAAGAGGAAGAGACTTTGATACTTGAAAATCGCTTGACTGAGCGCCATGCGAGGGCAATTTTGAAGCTGAACGATATCGAGGAGAGGAAAAAGACGATTTTGGTTGTGATAAGATCGCATTTGAATGTGAGTGCCACCGAGGCATATGTGGATAAGCTGCTTGAAGAAAAGGAGTGCATTATTGAAAAATCGGGAAAAAAGATACCTATAATCAAGGATATAAGGCTTTTTTACAATACGCTTGACAGAGCGATTGATATTGTTAAAAATGCGGGGATTGATATCTCATCAAAGAAAAAAGAGGATGAGGATGGTATTTTAATTGAGATTTCAATACTAAATCCGAGAAAAGTCGGTTGATGTTTCACGTGAAACATTTTTTGTCTAAATTTTCAATGTTTCACGTGAAACATTAAATAGGAATTTGTCGGTAAGTTGCGATGGTGAAATTATAGGTCATAAAATAAACCGTGGTTATTTGTTAACCACGGTTTATTTTATAAGTGTTTTTTCTTTATCTGTGCATATGGTCTTGGGTATTTCGGGGGAGTTTTTGCAACTTTACGAATAGTTATGAGAGTTCTCTCCGCATCGCTTCCCTCTTCGAGCGTGTGGTCGATGAGTGTGAGCTTTTCGACATTTTCTATCTTTCCGCCGAGGGTCAAGATGCCTTTTTTTGATTCATTCAATTCATCCTCTGCGCTTTTGGATTTAAGAGCCACGAATCTTCCTCCAACTTTTACAAAAGGAAGGCAAAGCTCTGAAAGAACGGGCATGGCGGCAACAGCTCTTGCGCAGACAAGATCGAATTTTTCTCTGTATTCACCGTCAGCACCCGAAATGTCCTCGGCTCTTGCGCTGATGGCAGTGAGATTTTCAAGTCCAAGCTTTTTTGCTGTTTCATTTACATATGCAATTTTTTTTGCTGTACTGTCGATTCCCATAACGGTAATATCGGGTCTTGCTATGGCGATGGGAAAGGACGGGAATCCTCCTCCGCAGCCAATATCACAAATTCTCGTGCCACTCTCAACTCCGACCTTAAGAAGAAAAAGCGAGTCGGCAAAATGACGGGCGATGACAGCATCCTCATCTGTGATCGCTGTGATATTCATTTTTTCGTTTGTCTCAAGCATGATATCGCAAAGCTGATAAAATTTTGCAAGAATTTCATCCTTTAAATATTCTTCAAGGTGATTTTCGGTGAAAATCTCACGAACTTTGGCAAAAAAATCTTCTTTTTTCTTCATATTATTATATACCCTATGATTTTGTCAATTTTTGAATCGAATAAAAATCAGAAAATCAAACACAGATTCGATTTTAAAATTTCTATTTGACGAGAGAAATAGGTCATTTCAGACCGAGATAAATAAGCAGAACGGAAATATCCGCAGGGCTTACTCCGCTGATCCTCGATGCCTGTCCCACCGTCATCGGGCGATGTGAGGTGAGCTTTTGCATTGCCTCGATGCGAAGTCCCTTTACTGTCGAATAGTCGATATCATTCGGAATGACCTTCTCTTCCAGTGCTTCGTGGCGTCTGACCTCTGAAAGCTGCTTTTTTATATATCCCTCGTATTTTACAGTAACTTCAACGGTGGTTTTGACAGCTCTCGGAAGCGACGGCCGATTTCTGTCTATTTCCGCAAGCGCTTCATATGTGACAGCGGGTCGACGAAGCAGATCACCAAGCGAAACTCCGCTTGAAACGGGCGTTTCACCGATCTTACTGAGAAATTCACTTGCAAATTTCGGTGAAAGATTGGTTTTATTAAGTCTTTCGATCTCTTTTTCTATGAGATTTTTCTTTTCGATGAATTTTTCGTATCTTTCGTCCGAGAGAAGCCCAACATCATGACCGATCTCGGAAAGGCGGATATCTGCGTTGTCCTGACGGAGAAGAAGACGGTATTCGGAGCGTGAAGTCATCATTCTGTAAGGCTCGTTTGTACCCTTTGTAACAAGGTCGTCGATGAGAGTTCCGATATATGAGCCGCTTCTCTTCAGAATCAGCTGTTCCCTGCCTCTTATGGCAAGCGAAGCGTTGATTCCTGCAACAAGTCCCTGCGCCGCCGCTTCCTCATAGCCGCTTGTTCCGTTGAACTGACCTGCACCGTAAAGTCCCTCGATCCCTTTAAATTCAAGGGTCGGATGAAGTCCGAGCGGATCGCAGCAGTCATATTCGATGGCATAGGCATAGCGCATGACCTGTGCGTTTTCAAAGCCTCGAAGAGAATGGAGCATCTTCATCTGAACATCGGTAGGCATTGAGGTCGAGAAGCCCTGAAGGTATATCTCCTCGGTATCCTCTCCCATAGGCTCAACGAAAAGCTGATGTCTTTCCTTATCCGCAAAGCGGACGATCTTATCCTCTATCGACGGGCAATATCGGGGTCCTGTTCCGTGGATCTGACCCGAATACATTGCGCTTTTTCCGATATTTTCTTTTATTATCTCATGTGTGTTTTGGTTTGTATAGACTATGTAGCAAGGGATCTGCCGTGTTCCGTCAAGCTCATCCTCGCCTGTCCTTGAGGAATAAGGGATTATAGGCTCTTCACCTTCCTGAATTTCAAGAATTGAGAGGTCGATGGTGTCTCTTTTAATTCTTGCGGGAGTTCCGGTCTTGAATCGCATAAGCTTAACACCGTGCTCAAGAAGTGAGCTTGTAAGCCCCTTTGCAGGAAGAAGACCATCAGGGCCTGCCTCATAATTTGTGTGACCCACGAAAATACGGCTTTCAAGGAAGGTTCCGCAGCAGATTATGACCTTTTGGCATTTCCATATTTCACCAAGCTTTGTTTTAACGCCAACGATTTTCTGACGCTCGGAGCTTATTTTTTCTGTAATAATATCGGTTATCTCCGCTTGGATGAGGCGGAGATTTTTCTCTTTTTCAAGGGTATGCTTCATTATGAGCTGATATTTTTTCCTGTCAGCCTGTATTCTTTTTGAGTGGACTGCCGCACCCTTACCGAGATTGAGTGTTCTGCTCTGAAGCGTAACAAGGTCAGCCGCTCTTCCCATCTCTCCGCCAAGTGCGTCGATCTCGTAAACCAGGTGTCCTTTACCCGTTCCGCCGATGGAAGGGTTACATGGCATATTTGCGACCGCATCAAGGCTCATGGTGAAAAGAACGGTGTCGATCCCGCATCTTGCAGACGCAAGGGCAGCTTCGATTCCGGCATGACCTGCGCCGATCACGGCAACCGAAGCGGTGTTTTCACAATTTTCAATTTCAGCAGAATAGTTTTCTTTTTCCGAATTTATCATTTATGATCTCTTTTCCTTTAATGAGACAAATATTGTCATTTTTTGTCCTTATATTTTATGCTTCCGATAGACTCTGCATATGCTTTTGCCGCCTGCTCGGTCTTATTTTCACCGAATCGGTAATAGATATTATTTTTTATATCTGATGGCAAATATTGCTGCTCGATATAGTTATTTTTATAATCGTGAGGGTACTTATATCCCCTAAAAAGAGGGCTTTGGAGATGTCTTGGGCATTCCACCCCAAGACCCAGCTTTATATCCTCGTCGGCAGCGGCAAGAGCCATATATGCGGAGTTGGATTTTGGTGATGTTGCAAGCATGAGAGCGGCATTTATGAGTGGTATTCTTGCCTCGGGAAAACCAAGCTCTCTTGCGCTTTCGCAGCATGAACGGACTATCACAGAAGCCATGGGATATGCAAGTCCGATATCCTCGCTTGCGATGACCTGAAGGCGGCGGCAAAGCGAATCAAGCTCACCGAGAGAAGCCAGCTTTGCAACATAAAATGCGGTGGCGTCTGGGTCTGATCCTCTGATTGATTTTTGAAGGCAGGAAAGAAGGTCATAGTGATCGTCATCGTTCATTCCGCCGTATGATGGATTGAAGGAATCAACATCCTCCCTCGTAATTTTCCCATCTGCCGCATAGTATGCGTTTTCAAGGACAACTATTGCGTGTCTAACATCTCCCTTTGTTGATTTTGCGATATACAAAAGGATATCATCTTCGACAGTTTTGTTATCATTTTCGTTTTTATTAAGGTAATCAAATGCTCGTCTGAGTGCAGGAATGCACTCCTCGGCTTTTACCGGCTTAAATTCAAAAAGAGACGAGCGGGAAATTATTGCGTTATAGACATAAAAATGCGGGTTTTCGGTGGTAGAAGCGATAAGGGTGATTCTTCCGTCCTCGATATATTCAAGAAGAGACTGCTGCTGTTTGCGGTTGAAATACTGTATCTCGTCAAGATATAAAAGTATTCCGCCGCTGCCGAAGACATTATTTGTCTGGTTTGCGATATCTTTTACATCCTGAAGTGTGGCTGTTGTTGCGTTTAATCTATGAAAGACCATTCCGCTATTCTCTGCGATAATTGATGCCGCAGTAGTTTTTCCCGTACCGGGCGGGCCGTAAAATATCATATTATTTATTCTGCCTGCGGAGACCATTTTTCTCACTACTCCACGCTCCCCAAAAAGGTGACTTTGACCCACAATTTCGTCAAAGCTCTTCGGGCGCATTATATCTGCAAGCTGTGTATTTCTCATACCTTCCCCTTTCCCCGCTTTTTGAAAAAAGCTTGGCAAAAACTTTTAATTACCGGGCTAAATTTACTTTATTTTTTTATCCTCACTCGGTGCCGAAGTTTTTTTAAAAAAGTTTTAATACCGGATGTTATTTATCTTTATTGTTTACCTTTACTCGTAAATTTTGTTTTCAAACAGTAATTTATCGGTGCGATAAAAAACGCAAATCTGTAGGGGACGGCGACCTCGACGTCCCTCAAAAGACATGAAATAATCGTGAATTTTAAATGACAAATGGGACGTCGAGGTCGCCGTCCCCTACAAAACACATCTCTG
>JAFXAN010000011.1 GCA_017517035.1 Clostridia bacterium | reverse complement strand
AGGTCAAAGGTGTAAGTGCAGTAATGTATTTAGCTGATTGATACTAATAGCCCGAGGGCTTGAACTGCTTTTGTTCAAGTCTCAATTAACGCAATTACTTGAGTTTCGTTTTCACTCTCTCACTTTGTTCGGTTTTCAATGATCATGATAAATAAGAAAGAGAAGCGATTTTGCTTCTCTTTTTCAATATTTTGCTTTAAAAGCGGTAATTCAAATTGAATTACCGCTTTTAATTTGTTTTATTCTATCATATTCTTTAAATACGAAATATGATTTATATCCGTAATTTCAATGTAATCATTTATATATTGGTCATACCAAGGAATACCTTTTATAGGTCTTACTGTAATTACTAAATAACCATTATTTAATTGCCAAACATATGCATCTATTGCTCCATTATAAATCGTAAATACTGCTGGCTCAACAGCAATTATTCCAGTATTTATATTATCTCTTATGATCATTTTTTTATATTGTGCTCCGCTAATACCTAGAAAAACGGCGGTATCGTTTGTTACTCCTAAATATGTGTATGGGGGGCTTCCGGCTCTTAGGCCATTTATATCAAAATAGTAATCTACATTTTTAAAATTTATTAAGTTGAAAGCATTTATAGCGTTATTTGTATATTCGTCTGACCATGACCATGAGTTGGAAATATTTCTTCGAATCCAATTAAATGTATGACCTACTGTTTTTAACTTTATATTTATATATGGGATTTTGTTTTCTGCCTTTGTTTACGTTTCTATAGTCGTATCCGGTGTTACATCTTTTTTGGGTGGGCTGTTAATTGCACAGCTTGTTATTGATAAAATTATTGTTAGGAAAAATATAATTATTCTAGTTTTCATATGTTTTTCTCCTTTTAGAAATCTATCCAATTTACTAATTCTTTTTCAAAAAAATTATTTAATTCTTTTTGGCATTCGTCTTTGCTTACATTTTTTTTGTTCACAATATATGTATTGGCGTTATCATTTGATTCTATTATTTTTTCGAACTCTATCCCGTTAGAAGAAAAGAAAATACGTTGAACATAACTTTCATATGCACTGCTGCTCGCAAACATAGTACCGTCTTTTTTTAATAGTGTTATTTCCCTGTATGAAATATAGAAAGCAGTCCAATTGTTTTTATAATATTTGATAATTGCTGTATCGCCATTTGCATTATATTCAACTAAAAGCTCATCTTTCCCGTCTTTATCAAGATCAATAATAGCATATCTACCTGCGGTGCCCATATAGTTATTATTTATTATTGGCAGTGTAGATATTGCAGCGGATTTTTTTGTTTCAAAATCAATAAAATTTTTTTCATTTTTTAAAATTTTAACAATTTCACTATCATCATTATCAAAAGACTGCAATGGTGGTTCTTCATACGATATGTTGCCATTATGATAATTTGAAACATTGGTAATGGCTTCATCTAGATTTTTGCCCATATAAACCCATTCGATATTTTCACCGATAAATACTAGTACATTGTTTTCGAGTTTAATATTTGCGGTTATAATTTCTTCTTCATAATAATCTCCAAAATATTCATCGGAGGGATATTTAAAGGTTATTGAATAAGTATTATTGCCTTTATCTATAACATTGGTTAAGTAAGCTGTTCGATCATATGAGCCTGGGTATACTCCAAAACGGTAAGTGGTTTTCTCGAAATTCAAAAATTCAAAATAATCTTTTTCGCTATTCGCTATATTTACCCAAATACCTTCGAGTTCGTTTGATAAATAATCAGTTGTATCATTTGATTGTTTGTTTTCCTTGCTAAATGATGTTCCTGTAATTAATTCGTATATGTAATTTGAAATTGCAATGTTACTTGTGGATTCAATTAAATTTCCGTCCCAATCGAATCTCCACCAATCATAGTTGTTATTATTCACATTTCCGCTATATATTCGATATATCAAGTCATCTCTTGCTCCAGAAACATAAAAAGAAATATTTCCTTTATTAGTATCCAATGATAGATCGTAAATTTGCACATTGATAGGAATAAAAGAATTTGATATGTCATGATCAGAATATATTCCTCCGATGTTTGCAACAATACACTTTTTAAAAATATTATCCTTTGCAAAAATGCTTTCTAAAAGATTTATTGCAGAATAATACCTTTCTTCATCAGTCGCAAAATACCAGTTATCATATGTACCTTTAGGCAATGAGGCTTCGTATTTATTTTTTGCATTTATGTATTTTTGTGAAGACTTTTCTTTGTTTAATAAATTGTTGTTGATTTTAACATGAACATTTATCTGAGAGTATGTATATTCATTTTCTCTGCCATTTTGGCCAAAACTTTGAAATAGCGATAGTGACACACTAAAATCTTTTGTTGCATAAGTATATACTGTATCTGTTTGTTTTGCATATTTAGTTTCCTTTATGATTTTTGTGTCTTGCCGATCCATATTGTTCCAAAGCGTATTTACAAGAGAATTATAATTTATGCCTTTAAAAAAAATCAATGCAGGAGCTAGGGCCATTTTTGCGCACGCTTCTAGTTTCTCTGGCTCGACGAATAAAGTACCGGTTATAGTATTTGATGATACCTTTAAATAGTAAAGAACACCATCATCAACTTCTGCATTTATATCAAACAACTCATTTCCATAATTTGCAAGAACGAGATAATCATCAAATCCAATATTGTTAATATCATAGTATTGTTTTTTGTTACGATCAATATAAACTGAATAATCCTTTAATGAATAATTGTTTACAGAATACCTTAATCTTGGAAAAACAGCATTAATGGCAGCAGCTAATTTGTTGTTGGCTTCATTATAGAGAGGAAGTGAATCTAATTGCAAAGTAAATACTTCAGTATTAGTTTCAGGCATGACATATGATTCTGTTTCTGTAAAAAATGTACTGTCAATGTTTTTTTCTGTTGTGCTACTTATTTGAAAAGTATGTTGAGCTTTATTGTCATTTGTAATTGTAGTATTGTGATTTTGGGAATAATCACATGATAGCATTTCGATAGATAAACAAATAAGAATGATAATTATTAAATATTTTTTCATAATATTCCTCCGTTTTCTACATTATATCATACAACTTGTCAATTGTCAACTCAAAAGAGGTAACTTTTTCAACTCAAAAGCGGTAAAATTATTACATAAACCGAATTTGGGGGTAAAAATGACGATTGGCGAGGCTGTGAGGTTAAGAATATTAGGATTATGTGCGGAGCGGAAGATAACTGTTAATAAGTTATCGACTATTTGCGGAATAACTCAATCGACGCTGAGTAATATAACGGGTGGGCGAAACAACAGCGCAACTGTGTCAACTATTCAAAAGATTTGCGACGGTTTGGAGATAAATATCAAAGAGTTTTTTGACTCTGATTTGTTTGACGACCTCGAGCAGGAGATAAAATAAAGTATAATAAGAGAAAAACAGGGCTGATTTTTCAGCCCTGTTTTGTTTGGAATTTTATGATAGAAAGTTTGATATTTTCATTGCTGCATCATTGAGGGTGGATAGGATAGCGTTGATCAGGTAGAAGGAATTGCCGACGGCAGAGGCGGTTGCAGTTATTGAGAGGACGGTTGTGAGGATGAAGTCTAACAGCCAAAAGCCTATGAGGGTTGCTATAACCGAGCAAATCATTCCTATTATGCTCAATATCAAGCCGCTTGTTTTGCCTGTGAATTTGTATTCCTTACTGCCGTAATAAATTCCAAATCCAGAGACTATGCAGCCGACGATGGAAAATATAAACGAAATTACAATTCCGATGATTCCCAGTGTTATAGCACGCTTTTCATAATTTATGAATTTTTGTTCGGGGATGGGCGGCTGCGCCGCAGGGTTTATGGGATTTCCGCAATTATCGCAAAAATTACTATTCTCCGATATTTCTTTTCCGCAAATTCTACATATCATGTCTTTTTATCTCCGTTTTCATTATAAAATGTCAGTTATTATGGGTTACAAATTTTGCAAGGCGAATATCCTTTTGCGATTATTTCATCTCTTGAACCATTATAATCGGCTCGGTTGGTGTCCTTTATTTTTTGTCCGCTTTTGCAGGAGGGATGGTGAAATTTTTTCGTATTGGTATTCAGCAGATATTCGGTTTTGTAGTCATTTTCAATATTTTCGGCGGTTTCCTTTTGAGTATCTTCCTCTGCTTTCGGTGATACGGTTGTTTCTTCGGGAACAAGCTCGATTTCGGGAATGGTGGTCGTTTGAACAGGATTTGTTATAGTTTCAAATGTGGTTTCAGCCTCTGTGTCGACCGGTGGAACGGTCTCTGTTATGGCTTTTGTGATGGCTTCAGTTTCTGCTTGTGTTTCGGTTGTTATTTCTTCGGTTGAGATTTGGGTGCTTTCGGCTTCGGGGGTGGTTTCACTGCCATATATCGTGATTCCCGTATCATCGGCACATGATGAAAAAATAACTATAAGAGACAGAATAAAAAATATTGCTAATACCTTAAAATGTCTTTCCATGTTTTTGTCCTTTCAACGCTTACTATGAAATGAAGAGAATTACAGGTTCAAGCGCTTTTGCACTTTTCTGAACGTTTATGATATTTCCATCTTCGGTGAAATCGCATTTGATTTTTTTACCATCGGAATCCAGCATTTCCACTTTGCTTACCTCTTTTTCACAGCAAAGAGGTATTGTTTCAAGCTCGTCAAGACCGAGATTTATAAATGCACAGAAAAGAGTGCCATCCGGCATATCTGCGGCTTTGAGATACACCTCTGCGTCCTCGGGATAATAGATGGGAAGCTCGCCCCATTCGGAAAGCAGGCGCACAAGCTGTTTTTTTCTTGATTCGCAAAGATAAGAGAATGGCTGGGTATAATTCCACTCGCAATCGGGAGTTCCGCTGAAAACAGCAACCTTACCTCCATTATCATTATCAAAAATCGTAACGCCGGGGAAAAGGTCGGTATAGTTTGCCTTGTCGATAGTATGCTGTACCATCGAATCTATCCTTATTCTTTTGTCCTTTGGTACGATTTCAAGCGAAGCGGGTTGAACATTGCAGCGACCGATTCCTTCAATGTGCTCACCTCTCATGGGAAGCCCCTTCCATTCTCTGATCTCAACACCAAGAAGCGAAGAGAAGCCACGGTCTATGAGGTTTTGGGCGGTATCAGAGGAAAGAACTGCCTTCTCACCACAGGAGAGCATACTTTTTATCTCCTCATCGCTGAATTTTGCATCGTAATTTCCGTTCATGAAAGAAACGCCGCCCGACTTTGAGGAATAATACATGGGAAGTCCAAGTCTTTCGAGAACATTTGTGCACCAAGCGTTTATTTTGTTTGAATAGATCTCCGAGTTATCAAAAACAAAATACGGCTTTGGTGCGAGAAGTATCTTGCAGCCGCGCCATGAAAGCTTGGGGGCGATTTCTGCCAGCGCATCATACATTTTCCTGTTTTCGGAAAGCTTTTTTCTGTAGGCTTTTCCGCTTTGAGGTTCGTAGCTTGCAAGCCTTGTTATCCAATGCTTTGCGCCTCTGGCACCTTCAAGTATCGTTCCGACATGGTGTGCGTGGAGCATCTGTGCAGAGGTACTGTATCTATTCTGAGGGCAGGTGTCTGTTTCGTCCAGAATGACATCAACCTTGTCGCGTATAAACTCCATCTGATTTGCGGCGCGGAGAAATACATTCGAAAAACCTCTTCCGTGGTTTGCGAGATAATTACCGTTATTGATTCTGACAACGATGGGATTTCCATTGCCTGCAAGTTCTTTTGCGATCTCTGCCGCAAATTCGAAATTGTGTCCGCAGCCGCAGAAAACTCCGGGAAGCGAAGGATCGATCTCGTCAATTCCCGCGCGCATTGCCTTTGCCGCTCCTATAAGAGAATCACCGAGAGTCTCCACATAAATATCGCGGTAATCTTGTCTCTCATTTAATGCCTTAAGAAGCTCGGTACGGTCAAAGCTTGTTCCCGCTCTTTTGTTAAATTGGGCAAGATGCAGAGGGCAAGCACAGCCTTTGCCGCTGGTGTGATAAAGACGGAAATCGTCATCGACCATAATGACGTCCGGATGCTCGGAAGCAAGACGCGACATGACTTTTTTGAAATGCTCTCTGAAGTTTTCGTCATATGGGCAAACAATATTATTGCGCGCCCCGTTTGTAAGATTTATTGTGTGCTCAAATGGGAAATCTGCCGCAAGGGCATAGCCGTGGCCTATAGAAGCCTGAACGAGAATGCCGCATTTGAGTCCCATTGCATGGAGCTTATCCTGAAAAAGACGGTATTTTTCGCAGAACGCCGATGCCTTGTCCACAGGGGGATTCCCTTCGGGAACAAGTGTCATGTTGAACAGCGGACAATCGGCAATGCCGTTTTCTACCTGGAATTTTATATCGTCGCATATCTCGTTAATATGCTCTGTATCGAACATCATTATTGAATAATAGTGCATAATTCTACCTCTTTCGATTTTTTTATATTGTAGCACTTTTAATCTTTCGTGTCAATAGTAAATGTAGCGAAAAAAATTCGTAATTTTGTGGAATTTCATTGACTTTTTTCGCTTTGTATGTTATCATATATAAAATGCCGGTGGAGGTTTTTATATGCTGTCATTTGAAAGCGATTATATTGAGGGCGCACACGAAAAAATACTGAAAAGGCTCTATGAAACAAATCTTGAAAGGCTTTCGGGATACGGAAGCGATATATACTGCGAAAGCGCAAAGGAGAAGATAAAAAGGGCTTGCAGGTGCGATGATGCGGAGATATTTTTCATCGTCGGCGGAACACAGACAAATCAGATAGTTATCTCGTCTGTTTTAAATGGGTATGAGGGCGTTATTTCTGCGGAAACAGGTCATGTCAGCGCTCACGAGGCGGGGGCGATTGAGGTTACGGGACATAAGGTTCTTGCGCTTCCCCAGAAGGAAGGCAAGCTTGAAGCGGAAAATGTCGGAAAATATCTTGCTTCATTCTATGCCGATGCAAATCATGATCATATGGTGTTCCCGGGGATGGTCTATATTTCCCATCCTACAGAGTACGGAACTCTTTACAGTGCCGATGAGCTGAAGGCACTTTCAAAGGTTTGCAGAGAATATAAAATTCCGCTTTATTTGGATGGTGCAAGGCTTGCCTATGCTCTTGAGAGTCCGGCGACGGATGTGACATTGCCCATGATCGCAGAGCTTTGTGATGTGTTTTACATAGGCGGAACAAAGGTCGGAGCACTTTGCGGTGAGGCAGTTGTTTTCACAAAGAAAAATATGCCAAAACATTTTTTGACAACGGTAAAGCAGAGAGGCGCACTTCTTGCAAAGGGAAGGCTTCTGGGCGTTCAGTTTGATACTCTTTTCTCGGACGGTCTTTATTTTGAGATCGGAAGACATGCGGTTTCTCTTGCGATGAAGATAAAGAAAATGCTCATCGAAAAAGGCTACAGACTGTTCATTGATTCATATACAAATCAGCAGTTTGTGATCCTTGAGGATTCGGAGCTGGAAGAGCTTTCAAGGTCGGTGAAATTCAGCTTTTGGGAAAAATATGACGAGGAGCATACTGTCGTTCGTCTTGCTGCAAGCTTTGCAACAAATGAAAATGATGTTGAAGAGCTTGGAAAACTTATGAAAGGTAAAGGAAAATAAAATGGTAAAGATACTCGCAATTGGAAACAGCTTTTCCCAGAATGCAAATCATTATTTTCATCAGATAGCTGTGGCATCGGGAGTGGCGCAGAAGAATGTCAATCTTTTTATCGGCGGATGCCCCATGAGCCTTCATTTCAGAAATATCATGGAAAATAATGAGGCATATGATTTTCAGTTTAATGGAGAAAGCACGGGTCTAAAGGTTTCGATCGGCAAGGTGCTTCTTTCGGACACATGGGATTATATAACAATTCAGCAGGCAAGCAGCGAGAGCTTCAAATGGGAGTGCTATGAGCCTTATGTTAAGTTTCTTGCAGATCATATTAGGACGCTTTGCCCCGGTGCAAAGCTGGGAATCCATGAAACATGGGCGTATGTGAGTGAGGAGAGACTTACGAGATTCGGACTTGAGAGCACCGAGGATATGTATGCAAGAATTAAGCCTTGCTATGAGAAGGCGGCAAAGGTTATTGACGCAGATTTTTATATTCCCGGCGGTGAGGTTATGATTGAGGGCGTAAGACGAGGACTTACCGTTCACGGAGGTGATGGCTTCCATGCGGGGGCTCTCGGAGAATATATGCTTGGTCTTACATGGAACTCGGTCATAAACGGCAAGAAAGCGGAAGGAAATCCCTTCAGGATCTTCGGGGCTGAAATTGATGAGGATGATTATCTTCTTGCACAGGAGATCGTCGATGAGGTTCTTTCGAGATAAGGCGATCAAAAAAATTACGGTTTGAAAAACAAAACCGTAGCGGAGCTATTGGCAACCGCTACGGTTTTATTATTTATCCTCGTTTTTTATATCTTTTTTGATTTTCCTGAGGTCCGAGAGCATCTTTATGGCATCTCGAAGAACGCTGATCTTCGAATCTCTGTGATTCACTATCTTAACAGGAACTTCAATAATCTTGAGCTTTTCCTTTTGTGCTCGCAGGATCGTTTCAAAATCGAAGGCAAAGCCGTCGACCTGGCATTTTGCAAATATCCGCCTTGCCGCCTCTCCTCTGTATGCCTTGCAGCCGCATTGCGAATCTGTCAGCCTGAACCCTCCGACAACGGAAAGCACCTTGATATATGCCTTTGAAGCAACCTTTCTCATAAATGTATATCCCGAATAACCGTCGCCTGTCAAATTTCTCGAACCGATTGCAAGAGATGCTTCGCCGTCATTTTCCAGTGCTTCTGTCATTTTTTTCACCACCTCTGTGCCATAGGCAAGATCGGCATCGGTAAACATAACAATATCACCCGATGAGGACAATACCGCATTTCTCACCGCAGAGCCTTTACCTCTGTTTTTCTCATAACCGACAGTTTTTACAAAGGGAAGCTGAAGTGCCTTGACAAGCTCTGCCGAGCCATCAGTGCTTCCGTCATCCGAGAAGATTATTTCATATTCATCACATGGGAAGGCTTTCTGCATATAAGCTGAAAGCTCCTTTGCGGTGTTCTCGATTATTTGTGCTTCATTGTACATTGGAATGCAAAGTGAAATTCTCATGCTAAACCTTTCTGTAGATAAAAAAGTCTATCTCGATCTCACTTTCAAGGCTTGAAAGTGAGTTGAGCTTTTCTTTATCCTTTTGGGATGTCCTGTAATAATATGGTGTCATCGAAAAGAGATTCCGGATATCCTCGTTGCTCCTCAGATTTATCTTGAAGAAAAGATTTTCCTTTTTTACAAGCTCAAAATTATCGGAGGGCATATCTGCTCTTTCCTCGTTCAAATAAATCTCATCATAGAGCACTTTTTTCAGTCCCAGAAGATGCTTTTCTCCCGCTGCGGCAATTATGAGATATCCGCCAGGCTTCAGCACTCTTGAAAATTCTGTCTCCGGGCAGGGAGCAAAAAGGCTTGTTATGATATCAATACTCTCCGCCCCAAAGGGAAGCTCAAAAATACTTGAAACAGCATAAATACAGCCTGAGAGAGCTTCTTTTTTTGCTCTTTTCGCACCGTGGCGAACTGCGTGCTTTGAAATGTCGATTCCGTAAAACGAAAGCTGCGGCAGCTCACGGGCAAATGAGGTCGTATAGAACCCCTCTCCGCACCCTGCATCAAGCAAGATCCCTTTCTCTGGGGCGATGCTTTTCAGTATTTCACACATTTTATCTGCTATAGGGTCATAATAACCGCTATCGAGAAATGATGTGCGGTATCTGACGCATTCCTTTGAGTCTCCGCCCCCTGCATGATCTCGGTCAAGATTGACATATCCCTCTGAGGCGATATCAAAGCAATGTGGCTTTATTTCCTTTTCGCATATAAGTGATGCACCGTTTTCCGAAAGCCTCAGCGGACTTTTGCAGACCGGGCATATAAAGCAGTTGTTTTTCATTTTATTTGTCTATCCTTATAAGCTTTGCATGGAGAGCATATCTGCCAAGCTGGGTTGTGTTTGTGCAGGTTGAGAGGGTAAGGATGATATCATCTTCATCAAAGGTGACATCCTTTGAATAGATGGAGTTGCCCTTCATCTCTGCGGCAAAATTTAAAAATTCCTCTTTTGAATTGAACTCTGTCTTAAAATACTGATAATCTGCTGTTGTTCTGTAAACCGAAAACACCTCAAAGGTATATATGCCGTCAAAGGCATAGAAAATTATTGGCGTGTTATTAAAGAAGCTTTCGTTTTTATAGAATTTAGTAACTCCGCCGAGCATTGAACCGTTTGACATATTATGTCCGTAGATAACGATATTTTTATTCTCACCGATGCTGCGGAGATTTCTGTAATCCATGAAGATAGTGCCGCTTTTCAGCGTTTTTTTATCAAAGCTGTGGTCAAGATAAAACTCGTTGTCCTTATACTGAGTAACCGGATAGCTGATCTTTGTTCCCTCGGCATACATAAATCCCACAATGTCGCTGTTTTGTGTATGAAGTGCCTCAAGCTTGGATCTCATGCGTTCAAATTCCATATTATATTCGGTATTTCCCTCTGAATAGAACTTGCTTATCTCATTCTCGTCAAGCTTTATTGCCTCGGCAAATATCGGAATTGCAACACTTTTTTGAGGAAGCTTCATTTTGGTGACCTTATCGTCGATCATTGCCTTATCGTTTCTTTCAAGATCGAAAAACTCATCGGAGAGGGAGAGATAGATGTCATCAGCCCTATCATATTCTCTCATATTATTGACAAAAAGGTAGACGCAATATGCAAAAACAGAAAGGCAGAGCAATATGAGCAGTATTCTGACTATACTGTAGGCGGAGATACTGCGGTTGCTTTTTTGAGGAGGGGCAATATCGTCCATAGTAAGTTCGATGAGAGATTTCTCAAAAACCGAGATTTCTTCTTCTGAGTCTGTGCATATTTCATTTCTTTTTTTTCTGAAAAATCCCATACTTACTCCCTCCTTATTATTACCTATATATTATATTATAAAATCACCTTAAATACAAGATGTTTTTTGAAATTAATCCTGATTCTCTGCCATTGGAAGCTCAAACCAGAAGGTGCTGCCAACTCCTACCGTGCTTTCAACGCCATATACCGCTTTATGAGCTTCAAGAATGCTCTTTACGATAGAAAGTCCAAGTCCTGTGCCCACCGTGGCACGCTTGTGTATCTTATCCACCTTATAATATCTGTCCCAGATAAAAGGAAGCTCTTCGGGAGCGATTCCATCTCCGCTGTCAGAGACCGAAAAACGGAGATTATCGCCTATCTTCTGAAGCTTTACATTTACTTCCTTGCTGTCTCCCGAATAGTTTATGGCATTGTTTATAAGATTGTAAACCACCTGGAGCATCATGGTTCTGTCTGCAAAGATATAGCCTTCGCTGTCGCTTTCAAATGAGATATGATAGCCGTCCTTTTCTGTGAGCTTTTCATAGCGTAGCATGGTGGCTCTTATGGTTTCCGTCATATTGAAAATTTCCATATCGGGCTTTCTTGTTCCGGCCTTGATCTTTGAAAGATCAAGCATATCTCCAACAAGCTCTGAAAGGCGTGTGGTTTCTTCAATGACGATCTGTGCGTTTTCGGGGGTATTCTCACCGGGAATATCACGCATCATCTCGCTATATCCTCGTATCATCGTGAGAGGGGTTCTCAGGTCATGGGAAATATTGGCGATAAGCTCCTTTTGAAGATTATCGTTTTTTGAAAGCTCGGAAGAGGCAAAATTGAGGGCATCCGAAAGCTCTTTGATCTCACGATAGCCCTTTCCGTCAAAGACTTCATCATAATCCCCCGCAGCAAGTTTTTTAACAGACTTGTTCAGCTTGATGATTGGAGTTGAAATAACTCTTGACATAAAGAGGGAAAGAATCAGCGCACCGATAATGAGTATCATGGCGATCCATTGGAACTGAACAGAATATGTTCTAACAATGGCACTGACGGGGGCAAGCTCGGAATCAAGGAAAAGAGCATAAAGTTTCCCATCTGAGTCCTTGAAGCTTTTTGTATAAACCGTGTTGAGTGATTCTCCCTTGATCTCACCTTTGGTGATAAAAGCATCAAAGGAATAGGTTTTTGTAAATTCTCCGCCGTTTGCAATAGTTTCGTTATAAAGCTGGCTGAAGCTTCTCGGGGACATATGATGTATCATGCAACCGCTTGAAGCATCGCAGCTGATGATCTCGCGTGCTCTTCCGTCCTCGATCTCATATAAAATGATGCAGATGGTATAGTCACCCGATAGGGTATAAGCGGTATGCTCAAGATTATTTTTTTCTACATTTGATTCAATGACTGAGGCTGTGAGCTTCAGCTCCTTCATTTTTGAATTTTCATAGAATTTTCCAAGCAAAAGAACCTGAAAGATCCAAACCACAGCCAAAATAAAAGCCACAAATAACGCAAGAAAGGCAAACAGGTTCCACCTGATGCCCATTCCCTTGCATTTATTATCGCAAATTTTTCTTTGCATTATGTATTCCTTTCATCAAGCCTCAAAGCGGTATCCGACGCCTCGCAAAGTCACGATAAACCTGCTGTACTGACCGAGACTTTTGCGCAGCAGCTTGATATGTGTATCGAGGGTTCGTGCATCTCCGTAGAAATCATATCCCCAAACCTCGCTGAGAAGCTTTTCTCTTGAGAGGGCGATATTTTTATTTCTCAGCATATAGAAGAAGAGATCATATTCCTTTGGCGACATCTCAACACGCTCGCCATCCACATAGACAAGTCTTGCCGTGATATCAGCACGCAGTCCTCCGCCGTCAAATTCGATGATTTCATTGTTCGGACGGGACATATCGGTGGGATTTGCCCTTACTCTCTTCATTACCGCTTCAATACGAAGCATAAGCTCTTTTGGGGAAAATGGCTTGACAACATAATCATCGATACCAAGCTCAAAGCCATTTATCTTGTCATATTCCTCGCCTCTTGCGCTGAGCATGATGATAGGTGTTTGGGATATCTTGCGTATCTCACGGCAGGCAGAAAAGCCGTCAAGCTCCGGCATCATTATGTCCATGATAATGATGTCGAACTTTTGACGGCGGCAGAGAAGAACTGCCTCCATTCCGTCGGGAGCTTCTGTTACGCTATGCCCCTCAAAAACTGCATATTTTGTTATCAGCTCTCGTATTCTTGCTTCATCATCAACTACAAGTATGTTATACATATTGCCTCCTTATGGAGAAGGGCGGCAGAGCCTGCCGCCCTTCATTTTTCATATTATTCGAAGGATACCTCGTTAGCATTTTTTGGTATATATTCCCGAAGGGTGAGATTTGCATCCACAAATTTTCCGCCTCTTGCAACCGTGACCTTAACCGTGTCTCCCACAGAGCAACCGTAAAGAGCTTCCTTAACTCCGGCAGAAGTAGAAACCTCCTTGCCGTTTATTGAAACTATTCTGTCACCGTTCTTGATCTCGTCCGTATATTTGGATTCATAAACATAAACTCCGAGGGTGCTTACTCTGTATGAAGCGGCAGTAAAGAGATCTCCTATGTCGATAAGCTCAAGACCGTGGTCAACTCTTCCTCTGACATAGCCGTAATCCATAAGCTGAAGCACGATATCATATGCGGTATCTATCGGAATCGCAAAGCCAAGACCTTCAACATCGCTTCCGCTTGATTTTGCGTTGACGATTCCCACAAGTTCACCATAAAGATTGAACATACCTCCGCCGGAATTTCCGGGATTAACTGCTGCATTTGTCTGAATGAGCGTCATTTTTTCGCCATCAATATTGATCTCTCTTGCAAGAGCGCTGACGATTCCGTTTGTAACTGTTCCTCCAAGCTCACCGAGAGGATTTCCGATGACGATAACCTCCTCTGCAACAGAAAGCTTTGCGCTTGTGCCGAGGGTTGCAACTGTCAGCTCTTCATCGGCATTGATCTTGAGAATTGCGATATCCGAGCTTGCATCGGTTCCTATAAGCTTTGCCTCATATTCGTTTCCGTTTGTGAGGCGAACGGTTATTTTGCTTGCACCGTCGATCACATGGTTATTTGTGATAACATGACCTTCTTTTGCGATGATAACACCGCTTCCTGCGCCACTCTGAACATACTGATAGAAGCTATGTCCATTTACCACCTGCTCGGTGGTTATCTCAACAACGCTGTCCTTTACAAGTGCCACAACCTGGTGCTTTGACATAAGCTCGCCAACTTTGCCCTCAACTGTCACGACAGATCCGCCGGGTGTTTTTGTTATTGTTGCAGTGTTGCCCTCTGTTTCGGGGGCTTTTTCTGTATTTTCGGGAGATTTTTCTGTTTCCGAGGACATTACAGAATCGGTATCAGCTATGCTCTCATCGCCCATAACCACTTTGTTTTCTTCGATCACTCCGTTTGTTATGGACATCATGCCCGCAATGCTTATGCCGACCAAGGTGAATATGACCGAAACTGCAAGAAAAGCACATACTGCGATGGCAATTATTGCCCCCTTTGACATTCCCGACTTTTTTACGGGTGTTCCATAATATGGAGCTGTGGGGGTACGGCTGTATGTTCCGTCGGGATTACAGGTATAAGCACCGGTACCGGCGGTATTTCTGGTATATCCCTCAGGTGTTGGGGTATAAGTGCTCTGATATGTGGGTGTTGGATTCTGATCAGAGGGGATATTATTCTCATTCACAGATGAAAAATTATCGTTTTGATTTTGATAATTATTTGTGTTGTTTTCAAATTCATTCATCATTGGTTCCTCCCTTGACGATTTTGCTTTAGTGACTAAATTATAATCGCAAAATGTGACAGTTTTATGATGATGATTCAAAAAAGTGTTGAATTTAACTGTGTTATTGGTGTGTTTTCATTTTTCGGGCATTAATTGTCTGCCAAATTCCATATGTTATCATCCCGATGAAGACTATCAGAACAGAGATCAGCATAATAAATGTTCCGAGAAAATAATAATAGATGGATTCAAGAGGTGTCATTCCGAATGCTGCGGAATTTTGCGAGCCTGCGAGAGTCGTGATTATCATTCCGATGATGAATCCGATGGCGCAATCGGAATAGATCGTGAAAAACACCGCTTTCATTTTACCGAAGCGTTTTCGAAGCAAAGGGAAAATGACCGCATTCAGGGTAATGGCAAAGATTATAAAGGTTAAACTTCTGATAAAAGTCAATATGCCATCGGTAATTGGGGGCTTTGCCGTATATCTCGGCAAGATCTGGCGCATCGCCTCGATAATGAGTGTTGCGAGGAAAAAAATAATTGCCGATATAAACAGTGTTTTGCTCGATAGCTTTTTTCTTTCGTTTTTCATTTCAAAATCACAGCTTCAAGAGGCGGTATCGGATCATTTTCCGTATATACCCTGCCAGATAGAAGCTCCTTTCCAGAAAGTCTTGCAAAATAAGGCGTACTTCCACGGTTTATGGCGATTATAAGCTTTTCTTTGTCATTATATCTCTCGTATTCTATATAGCCTCCCTCGCTCTTCCTTATTCTGAAAAGCCCCTCGCAAAAGATCTTGTTTTTTCTTCTGATCTTTCCAAGGGCAGTATAATGAGAGAGAAGCTCGGAGTTTTCCTTGCCCCATGGAAAGGGCATACGGCAGAATGGATCACGGTAGCCTTCAAGCCCCGCTTCATCCCCGTAAAAAACTGATGGAATACCGTAAACGGTATATTGAAGGACGCTTCCGATTTTCAGAAGTTTGACAGCCTTTTTCTTTGTCTCCTCATCCATTTTTATTCTTGCAAGCTCGGCGTTGGTCTTGTCATAATTATCCTCGCCGCCAAGAACGGTAAGGATCCTTTCGGTATCGTGAGTGCCGAGAATATTCATCAGCGAATCGCAAACGCATTTGGGATATGAGGCATAAAGCTCTGTGAGAGCACAGGCAAGAAGGGCAGAATCTCCGTTTGTCAGAAAATCCACTGCGGCAGAGCGGAAGGGATAGTTCATAACGCTGTCAAGCTGTTTCCCTCTGAAATATTTTCTTCTCTTGCCGTATGCGATCTTGTCTGCTGCGTTTTCCCAAACCTCGCCAATGATGACGGATTTTCCTCCTGAAAGCTCCTTTGTTGTCTTGCGAAGTCCTTCAAGGAAATCATCGGTCAGCTCATCCGCAACATCGAGACGGATACCGCCGATCCCCATTTTTGTATATTTTCCGACAACAGAATCCTCGCCATAAACAAAATAATTGCGGCAGGATTCATTTTCGAGATTCAGCTTCGGAAGGATCGGAATGCCCCACCAGCTTTCATATCTATTGGGGTGTTCCTTCCAATGATACCAATTATAATATTCGGATTTCTTTGACTGATATGCGCCAAGATCTTCGTATTTTCCGTATTTATTGAAATATTTACTGTCGTCGCCCGTGTGGTTGAAAACTCCGTCAAGAATTATCTTCATTCCATTCTTTTCGGCTTCGCTTATGAGCACCGAAAGAGCTTCATCTCCACCGAACATCTCGTCTACCTGCATATAATCGCCCGTGTCATATTTGTGGTTTGAATATGCCTTGAAAATGGGGCTTAAATATATAACAGTAACTCCGAGAGATTTAAGATAAGGCAGCTTTTCTTTGATTCCGATAAGATTTCCGCCGAAAAAGACATTGTTTTCAACAAAAGCACCGGGGTATTCTCCATATTGAGGAATACCGTTTTCCCAGTCCTCATTAAAAAAAGCATCCTCACGGAGAGGGGCGGAAAAAGAGCCTTTTGCAAAGCGGTCAACGAAAATATGATACATTATGCCGCCTCTGAACCATTTTGGCGTGTCGAATCCTTCCTCATAAACGAGAAGTCTGAATTTTGAGCCTTCATTTTCCGAAAGCTCAAGACCGAGATTGTCAAAGGTCTCGGAAAAATATGTTTTTTCTCCGAGAGGAAAAAGAAAATCATAGTAAAAAAGTCCGCTCTGCTCGTCACCGCACAGCTTACTCAGATCAAGAGTGATCTCAAATCGGTCAAGATCAAGCTCTATTCCCGAAAAATCCATTGGATATTCGGTAGCAGCCTCACCGTCTCTTGCCAATCGAAGGGTTGGGTATGTTATTCCAAGTGCTCTCGGAATGAGCAGAGAAAGACATAGCTCTTTTTTGAGAGAGAACGCTCCAAAAAGTGAAGCGTCCTCTCCGTTTACTGTTTTTTTGAGTATTATTTTTTTGTTTGCTGATTTTGTATTTGAAAATTTTGCAAGCATATATAAAAACCGTTTCTTAATTATTTATCAAGTCTAGTCAGATTCCAGATGTCTCTTGCATAGTCATCAATGGCTCTGTCTGCGGCAAAATAGCCTGCGGAGGCGATATTGTTAAGAGACATTCTGTTCCAGCGTTCAGTGTCTCCGTATATCTCCATTGCTTTCTCGTGGGTCATGCGGTAGGATTCAAAATCCGCAAAGCACATATAGGGGTCTGCAATTCCGTGACCCGAAAGAAGATAAGAGCCGATGTGTGCAAACGACTGACCTGCAAAACCGATACCGAGGCGGTCGATTATTCTCTGAAGGCGAGGATTATTTGCATAGTATTCGGCAGAGCGGTATCCTCTGAGCCAAAGATCCTCAACCTCGTTTTTGTTAAGACCGAAAATGAACATATTTTCTGCTCCTGCCCATGCCTGCATCTCAACATTTGCGCCGTCAAGAGTGCCGATGGTGAGCGCACCGTTTATCATCAGCTTCATGCAGCCTGTTCCGCTTGCTTCCTTACCTGCGAGGGATATCTGTTCGCTGATCTCGGCAGCAGGAATGAGTGCCTCTGCCATGCTTACATTATAATCCTCAAGGAAAACGACCTGAAGCTTTTTGCGAAGGATAGGATCGTTATCAATATCCCTTCCGATGAAGCAGAGAAGCTTGATTATCTCCTTTGCCATAGCATATCCGGGAGCAGCCTTTGCACCGAAAATGAAGGTTTGAGGTCTTATATCAAGATTGGGATTTTCTTTAAGCTCACAATAGAGATTAATGATGTTCAGTGCATTGAGAAGCTGTCTCTTGTACTCATGGAGACGCTTGATCTGAACATCAAATACCGAATCGGGGTCGATACATTTTCCTGTTTTCTTCATAAGAAGATTGGAAAATGCGACCTTGTTCTGATGTTTGATTTCGGCAAGTTCTGAAAGAACTGCCTTGTCATCTGCGAATTTTTTGAGGTTTTCAAGCTCTGTGGGGTTATGACGGTATCCGTCTCCGATAAGATTTTCAATAAATGAGGCAAGCCCCGGATTTGAATAGCAGAGCCAACGGCGGTGTGCGATACCGTTTGTTACATTTGTAAATCTTTCGGGATACATACGGTGGAAATCCTTGAATACCGAATCCACGAGAATATTCGAATGGAGCTTTGATACTCCGTTTATATGATGAGAGCCGATGACGGAGAGATTTGCCATGCGAATCTGTGAATAAGCGATGATCGCCATTCCGGAAATTCTGTTCCAGTTGCCTGGGAAATGCTTCCAAGCCTCGGCACAGAAGCGTTCATTGATCTCCTTAACGATGGTATAGATTCTCGGAAGCTTGAGGCGGAAGAGATCTTCATTCCAAGTTTCAAGAGCCTCGGGCATAACTGTGTGGTTGGTATAGGAAACAGTTCTCGTAACGATATCCCAAGCAGTATCCCAATCGAAGAAATACTGATCTATGAGTATTCTCATAAGCTCGGGAATGCAAAGGGCAGGGTGGGTATCGTTAATGTGGATAGCCACCTTGTCGGGGAGGTTATCAAGTCTGCCATAGACCGCCATATGGTCGCGGATTATGCTCTGACAGGATGCGGAAACGAGGAAATACTGCTGGCTGAGACGGAGAAGCTTACCCTCTGTATGGTTGTCTGATGGATAGAGCACCTTTGAAATGATCTCCGCATTTGTGCTTTCTTCAAGAGCTTTTGTATATTGTCCCTGAGTGAAAAGTCCCATGTTGAAATTATGAATATCTCTTGCTTTCCAAAGTCTGAGCTGGCTGACAGCCTTTGAGTCTGCGCCGGATATCATCATGTCATACGGAACAGCCTCGATCTCCTCGCAGTCCTCATAAATGATCTCGCATCTGCCGCCGCTCCATTTTTCCCTTACATGACCTCCGAATTTAACATGGAAGGTTCTGTCGGTTCTTGGCACCAGCCAAACATCGCCGCCGGGCAGCCACACATCGGGAAGCTCGATCTGCATTCCGTCAACGATCATTTGCTTGAAAAGACCGTATTCATAGCAGATGGAGAAGCCTGTTGCGGGATAATCGAGAGAGGAGAGTGAGTCCATAAAGCAAGCGGCAAGTCTGCCGAGACCACCGTTTCCGAGACCTGCATCAGGCTCGCATTCATAGAGGTCGTCGAGCTCGAATCCCATCTCGGAGAGAGCCTTTTTATATTCCTTGTCAAGACCTAAATTGCAGAGATTTGTGCGCAGAGATCTGCCAAGGAGAAATTCCATGCACATATAGTAAACTCTCTTTGCGCCCTTTTCATTGACCTCATTTTTGAAGTCCTTTCTCTTTTCGGTGAGAATGTCCTTGATGGTAAGGGCAACAGCCTTATAGACCTGCTCTCTTGTGGCATCTGCGGGAGATGCACCGAAATTTCTTGAAAGCTTGCTTTCGATATTTTCTTTGATTTCGTTAGCTTTTGGGGTAAAATTCATAAATTGGGTTATCCTTTCGGGGTGTGTTTTAATATTTTATCAGATAAGCTCACCGTACATTTCGAGGTAGCTCAGTGCCGACACCTTCCATGAAAAATCGGTGTCCATAATTTTCTTGACAAGAGCAAATCTCTGCTCTTTGTCATTATAAAGTGCGATCGCAGCATCTGTTCTTTCCGCAAGCTCATAGCTGTTGTAGCCTGCAAAGGTGAATCCGTTGCCCTTGATCTCGCCGTTATCTACCCAATATCCCTTTATCGAGTCATAAAGACCGCCTGTTTCTCTCGTTACGGGAATAGCGCCGTATCGTGAGGCGATCATCTGTGAAAGACCGCAAGGCTCACTCTTTGAGGGCATAAGGAAGATATCGCAAGCAGCATAGATTCGCTTTGAAAGGTCTCTGTCATACATGATCATTGCTCTGACCTTATCGGGGAAGCTCTTCTCAAGATTATGGAAGAAGCCCTCATATTCGGGAGTACCTTTTCCGAGAATTATGAGCTGGATATCATTCTTTGAAACAAGACCGCCGATCATTTCGGATATAATGTCTATACCTTTATGTGATGCAAGACGGGAAATGATCGCAAGCATGGGAACATCACATCTCTCGGGAAGTGCCAAGTCACGCTGAAGAGCAAGCTTGTTTTCGTATTTATCCTCGATGCTGTCGGATGAAAAGTTTTTCTCGATCACGGGGTCATTTTCGGGGTTATAATAGACATAATCTATTCCGTTGAGGATTCCTCTTATCTTATATGCGTTTTCACGCAGGATCGGGTCAAGACCGTGTGAGAATCTTGGATCTCTGATCTCCTCTGCGTATCTGGGGCTGACGGTCGATACTATATCGGCAGTAACAATAGCACCCTTCATAAGATTTATGCAATTTCCATATTCAACGATGGAACGCTCCATTGCACCGAGCGCAAAAACATCGCCGAGAATTGAAAAATCGTAATTTCCCTGATATTCGATATTGTGAATGGTGAATACCGCTCTGATCTTTGCGTAATCGGGATCAATGGAAAACAGAGTTTTGAGATATACCACCGAAAGTGCGCTTTGCCAATCATGAGCATGGAGAATGTCTGGAATAAAATCAATCTGTTTTAGCATTGAGAGGGATGCCATGCTGAAAAATGCGAATCTTTCCGCATCGTCATAGCAGCCGTAAAGTGTGTCTCTCTTGTAATAATATTCGTTGTCGATGAAGTAGTAGATAACTCCGTCTTTTTTGAGGCTCATTATGCGGCAGTATTGCTCACGCCATGCGAGACGGACGGTGAAAACTTTTTCTTCCTTCATTTCTTTTCTGTATTCTTCCTTCACCTGCCCATAAAGAGGCATAACAACACGGACATCTGATCCCTTGGGGTCTGCGTTCTTTATCGCTGCGGGGAGAGAGCCGAGAACATCACCAAGACCGCCCGTTGCGGCAAAGGGCATTGCCTCTGCGCCAACGAAAAGTATCTTCTTTTTTTTCATTATTGTGAATCCTTTCATTGAAATGAATCCGATTTATATCATAGTACCCTTGCTGATATAGAAGGGAAGCGTAGAATGTCCTGAGAGGGTTCTTTCGTCTTTAATAAGAACATTTTTATCGGTCACAACGCAACCGAGATTTACATTGTTTCCGACCACTGTATCCTGCATGAGGATAGAGTTTTTGACAACAGAGCCTTTGCCGACCTTAACTCCTCTGAAGATGATGGAGTTTTCAACAGTTCCCTCAATGAGACATCCGTCTGCGATGAGCGAATTTTTAACCTTTGCATCACCTGTATAACGAGTGGGAGCGGAATTGCGCACCTTTGTGAGAATGGGTCTGTTAGGCTGTGAGAAAAGCGCATCTCCTATGCCTTTTTCAAGGAGCTTCATGTTGCAGGAATAGTATCCCGCAAGTGAATTTATCTGAGCATAGAAGCCGCTATAGTGATAAACAAAATAGTTTGCACGGAGCAGATTGCGGTCAAGGACATCGCTATAGAAGCTGGTATAGCCGTGAGCGATGGCGTCCGACACAACATTCTGAAGATAATCTCTGTTTGCAACGATGATATTGGTGCTGATCTCTTTTATTCCGTGGATCCTGCGGCTATAGTGAACAACATCGGAGATCCTGTTGTTTTCATCGGATGTGATGACCGCACTTCCTGCCGAGATCTCAAAAGTATCTGTATCTACTTTTGTTGTGACGATTGTGATATCTGCACCGTTTTCTTTATGGCTCTTGATAACATCACTAAGGTCAATATTACTGATGGCGTCACAGTCCGAGAGGACGATATGATCCTCATTGCATCTTGAAATGAAGTCCATTGCGCCCATCATAGCTTCAAGACGGGTCGTATAGAGCTTATTTGCTCCCATTCCCGCATGGCTTGCGATAAATGGTGGGAGAAGCTTGATTCCGCCGCTTCTTCTTGCAAGATCCCAGTCCTTTCCCGTTCCCAGATGATCGAGAAGCGACTGATAATTATTATGTGTAATAACTCCAACTTTCGTTATGCCCGAATTTACCATATTGGAGAGGGTGAAGTCGATAAGGCGGTAACGGCAGCCGAAGGGTACCGATGCCATGGTGCGTTTTCTTGTGAGATCTGGTATGTTCTGGTCGTGAATATTTGTAAATACTAATCCTACTGCGCTCATTTTTCTTCCTCCTTATCTGCCTTATATGTTGTCGGATATCATTTCACCGTCGCCTATGACCTTGCCCTCGGGGACAACGACATCTGCACCGATAACAGTGATACCCTTTGAATTTTCTTTGCTGACGCCAACTGATGCGTTCTTTCCGACTGTCACATTTTCATCAAGGATGGAGTATTCAACTCTTGCGCCGGCCTCGATGACGCTTCCGCTCATAACAACGCTATCCTTTACGGTAGCACCTTCCATGACCTTTGCGCCGGTGAAGATTACGCTGTTTTCGACCGTACCGTATATCTCACAGCCCTCTGTGATTATGCTGTTTTTGACAGAGGCATCCTCTCCTAGATACTGGGGAGCTGCCGCAAAATGACGGGCAAATATGCGCCAATCCTCATTATAAAGGGTAAATGCGGGATGCTCGCCGAGAAGATCCATATTTGCTTCCCAAAGGCTCTGGATCGTTCCAACATCCTTCCAATATCCCTCAAATTGATATGCGAACATTTTCTCGCCTGCAGAGAGCATGGTGGGGATGATGTTCTTTCCGAAGTCATTTGAGGAATTGGGGTCTGCATTATCCTCGATGAGATATTTTTCAAGCTTTTTCTTGTTGAAGATATAGATACCCATTGAAGCAAGAGTGCTGTCAGGCTCTTTCGGCTTCTCGGTAAATTTGAAGATTGAATTGTCCTCATTTGCGCTCATGATACCGAAGCGGCTTGCTTCCTCTATCGGAACATCAAGAACTGCGATGGTGCAATCTGCGCCCTTTTCGATATGATAATCGAGCATTTTTGAATAATCCATTTTGTAGATATGGTCGCCCGAAAGGATGAGCACATATTCCGCATCATATCTGTTGATAAATTCAAGATTTTGATAGATGGCGTTTGCAGTTCCCTTATACCAATCGGCGGTCTTGTTTCCCTGATATGGGGGAAGGATCTTTACGCCTCCGAAGGCACGGTCAAGATCCCAAGGGAGACCGTTTCCGATATATTCGTTAAGAACAAGGGGCTGATACTGGGTAAGGACACCAACGGTGTCAATGCCCGAATTTATACAATTGGAAAGCGGGAAATCAATGATGCGGTATTTACCGCCAAAGGGGACTGCGGGTTTTGCTGTCTTTTGGGTAAGTGCATAGAGTCTGCTGCCCTGTCCTCCTGCTAGGAGCATGGCAATACATTCTTTTTTCTTGAACATGATCTTTCCTCCCGATGTATTTATATAATTATTTGTTTTTTTGCTTTTTCAGCTTCAGCACCGATGCGCTCATTGGTGCAAGAGGGTAGATTATGGCTTGCTCGAAACCGTTCATGGTGTAGGTCTCGCATTTGAATGAATTATATGTCGAAGCTCTCGGCATATTACTTCCGCCGTAGATTCCGTCATCCGAGCATAGAAGAACCTCATATTCTCCCATTTTGGGGACACCCAGATGGAAATTCGGCTTCTCAACCGGCGTGAAATTCACAACTGTGATGATCTCACTGCCGTCACGGGCAATTCTTCGCATTGAAAATATACTTTCGTTTCTGTTATCGGCATCTATCCATTTAAAGCCGTCCCAAGAATCCTCAATCTCCCAGAATGCCTTATTTTCAAGATATATATGATTGAGGTCAGAAACGAATTTTTGCATCCTTGCGTGCATTTCATAGTCAAGCAGGAACCATTCGATCTGACCTGCATAGTCCCATTCTCTGAACTGACCGATCTCGCTTCCCATAAATGAAAGCTTTTTTCCGGGGTGCGTCATAATATAGGTCATGAAAGCTCTTGTGCCTGCGAATTTCATATGGTAGTCGCCCGGCATTTTGTCGAGAAATGATTTTTTGCCGTGGACAACCTCATCGTGAGAAATAGGAAGCACGAATTTTTCATTAAAGGCATAGAACATTGAGAAGGTCAGTTTGTCATGGAGTGAGCTTCTGTAAATTGGGTCTGCTTCTGCATATTTCAGAAGGTCATTCATCCATCCCATGTTCCATTTGAGGGTGAATCCGAGAGACATATCGCCCTCAAAGCCTGTGATGTTCTGCCAGGCTGTGGATTCCTCGGCTATCATCATAACATCCGGAAATTTTTCTCTCATATATGAGTTTAGCTTGCGAAGAAATGCAACGCCCTCAAGATTTCTGTTGTCTCCATATGAGTTTGGAAGCCATTTTCCCGGCTCCTTTTCATAGTCAAGATATATCATTGAGGCAACCGCATCCACTCTTAGACCGTCTGCATGGTATTTTTCTGCCCAGAATACTGCATTTGAAACGAGAAAGCTTTGGATCTCATTTCTGCCAAGGTCGAAGCGTCTTGTACCCCATCCCTCATGCTCCATTTTATCCCAGCCTTGATATTCATAGAGGGGTACGCCGTCAAATTCATAAAGACCGTGAGCGTCCTTTGGAAAATGTGCCGGAACCCAATCGAGAATAACGCCGATTCCGCTGCGATGAAGCTCGTCAATAAGAAACATAAGATCCTTTGGTGAGCCGAGCCTTGATGTGGGGGCATAATATCCGCAGACCTGATAGCCCCATGAGCCGTCAAAGGGATGCTCCATAACCGGCATAAATTCAACATGGGTATATCCCATCTGCTTTATATATGGCGGAAGCTCTTTTGCAAGCTCTCGGTAAGTGAGAGGAGTTTCATCCTCGTGCCTTTTCCATGAGAGAAGATGCATCTCATAGATGTTCATGGGCGAGGAATAAAGCTTTTCTGCTGTCTTTTTTCTTGCTTTCATCCATCCGTCATCATGCCATTCATATCCTTCGATATCAAAAAAACGGGATGATGTTGCCGGGGGGACTTCAAAGAGGAAGGCATATGGGTCGGATTTGAAGATCTCCTTTTGCCTTGTTCTTATCTTGTATTTATAGTTGGAAAAATCTCCAAAATCGCAGGAGAAGGGAAGACTGACCTCCCAAATTCCGTCTTTTGTGATTCTTTTCATTGGGAAGCTTTCATCCCAGGCGCAAAAATCGCCTGTCAGGAAAACACTATCGGCATGCGGTGCCCAAACTCTGAAAACGAAGCTGTCTTTTTCCTTATGAGCGCCCATGTATTCGTAAGAAAGGTAGTTAGTTCCCTGATGAAAATAGAATGGCGCAAGATCGCCCATCTTTTTTTTGCCCATTTTACCACCCCGTTTCTTAAAAATCTCCATATCTATATTATACACCATTCCTTGTATTTTTTCAATAGTTAAACGGATATTTATATCTCCGATTTACTTTTTTTATAGCTTAAATTACCCAAAAAACGACTTTTAAATTCATAATACTCCGATTTGAATAAAATCTTCATAAATAATGGGAAAATATGTATTGAAAATAGTGGAAATATGTGTTATAATTACTGTGATTATTTTTTGAAAGGGATATCGCAATGGAAATGAAACTCACTTTAGACAGGCTTGAGGAGGGGATTGCAATACTTCTTGATGCCGAAGGCAAAATATATCGCTGTAGTTCTTTTGGCGATTGCTCCGAGGGGGATATTCTTCTTTGCGAGATAGGAGATGACGGTGATATCGTTGTCAAGGAAAAAATGATCGAAGAAAAAAATGAAAAAACAGAAGATCTTTCAAATAGATTGAGGGCGCTTTTTTCGAGAGGAGATAGATGATGTTATTTAAAGGGTTTATGCTGGAAGGGCTTTATCAGACATTGCGTGCAGATGGTATTGTGCCTGCTTGGACGATGATGATCTTTATAGTTTTATGTATTGCGGCGGGTTATTTTTTAGGCTCGCTGAATTTTGCTGTTATGCTTTCAAATAAGAGATATCATGACGATATCCGAAATCATGGAAGCGGAAACGGCGGCACCACCAATATGCTCCGCACATTTGGAAGACTTGCGGCGGTTATGACCTTTGTTGGAGATATTGTCAAGGGCATGGTGGCGGTGCTTATCGGTTCTGCTCTTCTCGGACTTACTTTTGGCGGTCATATGGCGGCATTCTTTTGTATGCTCGGTCATATGTTCCCGATATTTTATAAATTCAAGGGCGGAAAAGGCGTTGCAACGAGCATCGGTGCGATCTTTTTGCTAAGCCCCTTTGTTGCACTGATAATGATACTCGTTTTTGCTATCATCGTCATAGGAACAAAATATGTTTCTCTCGGCTCAATAATGGCTGCGCTGATTTATCCGGTGCTTCTCTATAGAGTGAATCTCATTCAGGATGAGGCAAGCTGGTTTGTGGCAAACAATATCGGCTGGGGCTTTGATATTATTTTTGCTTTTTTAATGATGGTAATGGTCGTGTTTATGCATAGAGAAAATATAAAGCGTCTCCTTGCGGGAAAGGAATCCAAGATTTCATTTAAGAAGAAAAACAAGGGTGAAGAGGATGGAAAATAAGATGTTTTCCCATGAAATATCCGAGATAAGCCGAATAATCTGTGATGCGGCAGAGGCGGGAGCACTGAAAAAGGCGGTGCTTTCAAAGCCTTGCGATAAGGAAGTGAAAAAAGCAGTTATAACATTGCGTCTTATCGGCGGCAGACCTATGCTTCAGAGCGAATTTTTCAGAACCGATAATAAAGCAGTTCATAAGAATACCGAGCAAAATGATGCTTTGACAATTTGCGAGATCTGCTCGGGATATATGCAGATAAATGTTATCACAAGCAGTGGAGACTGTGAATATAAGCGTTCAAAAAACGGCAAGGAAACGATCATCGGCGCAGGCAAGATGAAGTTCGACGCAACCGAAAAAAATGATGCTCTTATTCTTAAAAACGATAAGGAAAAGAACTACATTTTAAGCGGAAATGAGGATTTTTTAAAGTATCTCGGCATAAGCGATGAGCGGGGCAGAGTGCATGACAAAAAACGCCCGAAATTCAGACAGATAAACAGATTTCTCGAGCACATAAGAGATATCGAAAAGCATCTTCCGCCGGAAGGAGTGCTCCGAATTTGCGATCTTTGCTGCGGCAAGAGCTATCTTTCCTTTGCGGTTTATTATTATTTTACAGCTTTACGGGGCAGAGAGGTCTCGATGACGGGAGTTGACCTTAAGAGTGATGTTATCGAATATTGCAATTCGGTGGCAAATGCGCTTGATTTTAAAGGGCTTGAATTTATCTGCGGTGATATCATGATGTATAGGACCGATGTTCCTCCGTCTCTTGTGATATCTCTTCATGCCTGCGATATCGCAACAGATATCGTTCTCGAAAAGGCAGCCGAATGGCGTGCGCCTGTCATTCTTTCAACCCCTTGCTGTCATCATGAGCTTAATCACAAATTGAATTGCGGTGCGCTTTCATTTATCGGTGAGCATTCGATGCTCCGACAGAAGCTCTGCGATGCGGCAACCGACGCACTTCGCCTGAAGCTTCTTGAATCAAAGGGATATTCCTGCTCGGCACTTGAGCTGATCGACCCCGAGGAAACACCGAAAAATATAATGCTTCGTGCGGTGCTGAAAAAGAACCCATCAAAGCATTCTATGATAGAAGCAAGAATGGAATACGAAAAAGCAAAAAAATTTCTTTTGGGTGAATAAAACAAATGACATATGTTAATGCACTGAAAAAAATATATTCTTTCCCGAAAACTGCGGGTGCGCCAACCCTTGAGAGGATGCGTCTGCTCTGCAAATATCTTGGTGATCCGCAGAAAAAGCTGAAATTTGTCCATATTGCGGGTACAAACGGCAAGGGATCATGCGCAGCAATGCTGGATAGCGTTCTGCGTGATGCGGGATACCGAGTCGGAAGGTATATTTCTCCCTATATTCTCGATTTCAGAGAGAGGATGACATTTGATGGGGAGATGATAAGCCACGAGGAGCTTTGCGAGCATACAAAGATTGTTCTTGATGCTGTCTCAAAGCTCGAGGCAGATGTGAAAAAAGCGAGAGAGGGCGAGGAGACCCCCTTTCCGATACCGAAAGCAATGCTTGACGGCACATCCTCCGATATGCCCGTTCAGTTTGAGGTAGTGACCGCCATTGGATTCCTCTTTTTCCTTCAGAAAAGGTGCGATGTTGTGCTTCTCGAATGCGGTCTTGGCGGAAAATTTGACGCAACAAATGTAATAGATCCGCCCCTTGCCGCTGTGATCATGGGTATCGGACTTGATCATACGGAGCTTCTTGGAGACACGGTGGAAAAAATCGCCGCAGAAAAATGCGGAATAATAAAAAAGGGTACACAGGAGATAATCAGTTATCCCCAGCAGCCGTCTGTAATGTCGGTGATCGGCGACGCTTGCGTTAGGGCGAATGCGAGAATTTCCGTGCCGCTTAAAACAGAGCTGAATTTTATTCATGCTTCCCTTGGGGGACTTGATTTTAAATATAAGGGCAAGTATTATTTTTCAAAGCTTGCGGCATATTACCAGCTTAATAATGCCGCAACCGTCATCGAGGTCTGCGAGGCATTGCGCAGAGTGGGAATGGATATTTCGGAAGAAAATATAAAAAACGGACTTGCAAAAACATTCTTCCCCGGACGCTTTGAGGTGCTTGGTGTATCGCCCTCATTTATCGTTGACGGCGCACATAATGAGCATGGTGTGAAGGCATTTTGCGAGAGCGTCATGATGGTTTCGGACGCAATTTCGGGCGATGTGACCTTTGTTCTCGGAATGCTGAAGGATAAGGATCCGGGAAAGGCACTTATGCCATTTGTCGAGCTTGCTTTGGGAGAAAAGATAAGAACGAAAAGGATAATAACACTAACTCCCGATAGCCCGAGAGCAATGAGGGCAGAGGAGCTTGCCGCCCTTCTTTCAGAGCTTGTGGGAGGAAAAATTGAGATGATCCCCATAGGAGAGAGCGAAAAGGCAAGAAATAAGGCACTTTTCTCGCTCCTTTCGGATACAAAGCCAAATGACGCCGTAATTTCCTTCGGTTCACTTTATCTTGCAGCCGAAATGCGCCTTGTGCTTGGAGAATTTCTTGAGAATTATCGTCCTGAAATATAAAAATAAAGATGGGTCAAAACTTGACTCATCTTTATTTTTGCAAAAAGTTAAACAATAATTTATTGAACAGTAAGGTTTTCTGGGGGATAGTATACGGAAATTGTTTATTTGAGAAGAAGTTAGTTACTGTTTAGCGCCTCATGCCGGCGGGCACTTCCTTTGGCCCGCCCCAAAGGAAGCAAAAGTCTCCCAAGGCGTTCCCCCTTGGGTATCTCCCTTTTTAAGT
>JAFXAN010000083.1 GCA_017517035.1 Clostridia bacterium | reverse complement strand
GATTTTGAGGAGGGGCTTGCGGATTATTCATATATGGATTCATTTGCAGGTACAAATCTCTATATAAATGTTTCAAATATTCCTTCAAAGCTCCATTTGCCCGCCAATATCACAACCATTGATGCAAAAATGCTGAGCGGCACTTACGGCAGAGGAAATATGAAGGCGATCTGGTGTGGAAATACCGCAGAACCCACGGAAGGCACCATTGATCTTACAGGTGCAGATATTACAAGCATCGGAAATCTTGCTTTCGACGATCTTACAGCTCTTGATACACTCATCCTTCCCGATAGCGTTTCTTCTCTCACAAAGGAAATGTTTACCGATAGCGATACGCTCTATATAAAGACGGTAAAGCAGGCTGCATACCAAGCGGATATCGCCGCATTCTGTATCGAAAACTCTATAAACTATTTTACACTCACAGGTGAACCCAATGTTGCTCCTGCACAGTAAAAAATAAGGAGATACCATGAAAAATAAAATACTAAAAGCCGCACTTCTTTTTCTTGCGGTGATTACTCTTGCTTCTGTTATGGCTGTGTCTCTTTTTGCGGCAGATCTTAGAAGCATTATAGACATTGATCTTGCAGAGGTCGATAAGGTATATTTCAAATGCGAGACAAATAAGGATTTTACAAGATATGAGGTGGGTGAGGAGATGATCTTCACCTTCACTCTCTATGCTGACGGCGAGCAGATCGCGGCACCTTTTTTCAAATACTCCATTGAGGGTGACGACGGCTCATTCTCGGACGGTTATGCCGATGCAACATCGGGTACGGTCGTTCTCAAAACGAAGCTTACAAGACCGGGTGCGGTTCGCATCGTGGTTGAGATAGCGGATTTTGCAAAGACGGTTATGAGCGACAGCAAGATAACAAAATTTGAGGGCGGTGCAATTGCAGGCGCACTTGATATCGAGACAACATTTGCCGAGCCTCTTGATTTTGACGCATTCTGGGCAGAGCAGCTTGGACTTCTTGACGGTTGCGCTCCCGATCTCTTCTATCTTGAGCAGGTTGAATCCACAAATTCAAAGTTTGACACATATATTGTCAAGGTGAACTGCATAGGTGACCCTTCGCTTGTGGCAACGGGTGCCACATGGACCGCAGGTGTACTTACCGTTCCGAAAAATGCGGAGCAGGGAACTCTCGGATTCCATCTTACCTTCCTTGGCTACGGTGTTTATACCGCAACACGTACATATAAGGATAATTATGTTACTTTTGCGGTAAATTCGCACAGTATCGAGCAGCTTCAGCCGGGCGCGTATTATGATTCTGATCTCGGACTTAAAAACTACGGCTGGAAGGACAATGAAAATGCTTCTCCCTATACCAGCTATTTCAGATGGATGATACTTCGTGATGTTCAGGCGGTCAGATTCCTTCAGAAATATTTTGGCACAGAGGGTGGCGAAGCCTCCTCTGGCGGACTTGATATAAGCGGATGGAAGGGACTCTGGAACGGAACCGATATAAGCGTTCAAGGCGGAAGCCAGGGCGGTTTCCAGGCACTTTCGGTTGCGGCACTTGTTCCCGAAGTAACCCGCTGTGAGGCAGGCGTTCCCTGGATGGCGGATGTTGGAAGCAACACGGTCTCAACAAGGATACATACAAATTACCGTCCCACATATGCGGAGGGTCTGCGCTATTTCGACTCATCCTTTATGGCAAAGCGCATAAAGGGCAATGTTGTTATTACCGCAGGAATGGGCGACCCAACCTGTCCCGTTTACGGTGTTCAGGCAATATACAATAACCTTAAAACAGACGCTTCAATAAGATTCAGACAGGGACAAACACACGGTCAGACAAATACATACCCCATTGATTTCACACACACAAAGGCTGCAAGCGACATCCCTCAGCTGGGAGGCGACGGATTCTTCTTTGACGGAAATGTTGATGCGGCATATAAGAGCAGCTTCGCCACAGCATGGGAGAAGCTTACGGCGAGAAGAGTTATCTTCTATGATAGCCTTGATGCTCTTTTGGCTTCAGGTACAGTGAATGGCAAAAATGCTATAAAAATCATTGAATCGAGCGATCTTGAAGGCGAAAAAGCCACCGTTTCCGAGGAAATGGCGGCAATTGAGAGCAAAATCGCAGGTCTTGAAAGCTACGGTGTTGCCATTCTCGGAGAAATTTCTTCTCTTACAACTGCTCACAGAGCTTTTATCACAATGGCATCTTCTCCCGATTCCGATCTGCACCTTCTTTCTCTTGGCGAGAAGAGCATAAGAGCAGAGGAGCTGGCAATAAATCTTTCTGCATCTGTCTATGATAATCAGCCGAGCGCTATCTGCTCCTTCAAAGTCATAGGACTTGACGGAAAGGAATGCGAGAGCTTCATTGTGACCCCCGATACCACAGAGCTTTCTGCATACCCAATCGTTACTCCCTATTATGAATTCAAAGACTCAGCGGTTTCAACCGAATACAAAACTCCCGCGGAAAACGGTGAGGAATACGGAATCCTCAAGATATCTGGTGCAGGTGTCTCAAAGGAAATAAAGGTATATGACGCGGAAAATGTAGCAGCATACGGAAGCGATGCGGGCACTGAATGGATAATCCTTGATGGCAAGCTCAGCATCACCTGCAGCGGCGCAATTTCTAACGGTGAATATGCTTGGAACAGCGCAATGTCATCTGTAAATGAGATCGTTATAAGTGAGGGCGTAACAGCTATAGGCCCCGAAGCATTTGATGTTCCTTCGGGAATAAAGGTTGTTCTTCCTTATTCACTTAAGACCATTGACGCAAATGCCTTTTGCGGCAAGACCGATTTCACTCTCTGCGCCTACAGCGGCACTATCGGAAATACCTTTGCGCAAAGCAATGGCATTATTTTCGAAAATCTCGGTGTTGCAGGCGAATGCGGTGAAAATGTATACTGGAGATATGAGGACGGTGTGCTCTATATCTTCGGTACAGGCGATACTCTCGTTTCGGGTGTTTCGGGCTATGGAAAAACAGATTCCGCATGGGCTGAATACCACAGCGTTATAACAAAGGCGGTTGTTGGTGAAAACATCACGACCCTCGGTGCCGTTGCCTTCCACAATATGAAGGCACTTACCACCATTGAGCTTACAAGAAATGTAAGAACAATAAAGCAGGGTGCTTTTGAAACAAACTCATCACTTACCACAATATATTATAAGGGCGAAGAACCCGTCATAGGCACTGCGGATATCTCCTCCATTACCGATTTTGCGGCAGGATATATCTTTGATGGAACTTCAAAATTCACAAAATACATTCTTTCGGACGACCTTAAGGGTACTATCAAGGCTGAGACCTTCAAGGCAAGCAACAGAATAACCGAAATGACCATTCCCGAGGGTGTAACGGCGATAAATAATCTTGCTTTCTCGGGATGTTCAAAGTTGAATACTCTTACGGTTCTCGGCAAGGATACCTCTATTGCAACCTATGCCTTTGCAAACAAAACAACTTCCCCCACAACCAACTATATCGGAAATGTGACTATCGTTGCATATGAAGGCTCTGTGGCGCAGGACTTTGCAAAGACAAATCTGATGAAATTCCGTAATATTGAAACGGGAATCGAAACAGATTATAAGAACCTTGTTGGTGAAATGGTTTTGAGCGGCTCTATGGGGGACGGAATAAGCTTTGAGGTCGTTAAAAACGGCGAAGAATATTCACTTATCCTTTTGGGCGACGGAACAGATGTAACGATCGATAATGCAGCACCTTACGCTTCTTATGCCGACAAGATCACAAAGGTTATTATAAGAAACGGTAAAAATATCGGAGCATATGCTTTTGCAGATATGAAAAACCTTAAATCCGTAGAGCTGAATGCTTATGTTGAGAACTTTGGCACCGGGGTTTTTGCAGGCTGTGAAAAGCTTTCATGCATATACATTACAGATACCGCTCCCACAGAAGGCCATGCAAACCTTGCAACACTCAAGTCGATTGGTGAGGCTTGCTTTATGGGCACTTCTATCGAAAGCTATACACTTTCATCCGTAATAACAGAAATTCCCGCAGAACTTTTCAAAAATTCTGCGCTCAAAAAGGCATTTATATCAAAATTTGTCACAAATATCGGAGAAGAAGCCTTCAGCGGTTGTGAAGCACTTACCGATATAACCATCTATGCGGAAAGATATGAAATTGCCGAAAATGCCTTTGACGGTATTCCAAATGCCTGCACAGTCACCGCATATTCCGGAACATACGGCGAGACACTTGCAAATGAAAGTGGATATAGCTTCATCTCTCTCGGTACTATCGTTCATACCGTTGAGGGTGAAATTGCATCAACATATGTCAATGTTTCATGGGTATTTGACGAGTGGACAGGAGTTCTCACAATTACAGCCTCCGATAAATATAGCTGGAACGAAAGCGGCTCGGCAGATTCCTCGGGCGGCTGGGCAAATGTCAGAAACAAGGTCACAGAGGTAGTAATTCTCGGCAACGCAAAGAAAATAAGCGGAGCTGCATTCAAGAATATGCCGAATCTCAAAAAGATAACAATGCCCTCTCTTGTTGGACAGATAGATTCACAAGCCTTTGACGGATGCACATCGCTTCATACAATTCAGGTTGCGGGCGCTCCTTATATGGAGGGTGTTGCAGATCTTTCAAATATTGCAGGAAACGGCAGAGGCGGAAGCTGTCTTTCGGGCGGAAGCAATATTTTCAGAAATGTGCCGAACATCAAGGCTTTAATACTGAATAAGGTCTATAGCGAAACATATCCTCTTGTGGCATCTAATATTCCCTCAAATATTGAGAAAATATACGGCGCAAGTGATTATCTTGATATCTATTGCGAGGATAATGGCATTGAATTTGTACCCTTTGGAAAGGCTTCATCCACAGCTTATATTAAAATTGAGGATGGAATAATGACTGTTTTAGGCAGCGGCTCGGTAGGCGGTATCGGCGATGCTTCGAAATATGCATCGAATGTTACTTCGCTTATTGTCGAGGACGGAATAACAGAGCTTTCGGATGCTGCATTCAGCGAACTTACCGAACTCCAAAATGTTATTCTTCCCAAAAAGATGAACGCAATAGGTGCTGCATTTGACTCTTGCGATGCACTCAAGGCAATCTATATTTTTGAAGGCTCTGAGGTCGAGACGCTTCTGAGTGAAAGTACGCTTGCTGATAAGCTGAAATATGTATTCAGAATAAATCTGACAGAAAAGCAGCTCATCGTCGGCAATTCCTTCACAATAGAAGCAGTTATATGTGAGCTTTACAGGGGTGATAAGACTGTTATCTGGACAAGCTCCGATGATGATATCGTCACGGTCAAGGACGGCGTTGTAACAGCACTTTCAAAGGGTGAAGCAACAGTCACAGCTTCATTTATGAACGGAAAATACAAGCTTTCCTGCGCTGTCAGCGTTTCCGAAGTTCCGATGAGTGCGGATTCATTCCTCATCTTCGACGGATATCAGGTGAGAACAGAGGGATATAACGGTCTCCGTTCAAGATTCAAGGTTGATATAGGCGGCATTTCCGCTCTTGAAGAGATGGGATATAAGGTCATCGAATACGGAACGCTTCTTGCATCCACAAGAAAGCTTGCAGCAAACGGCACAGAGCTTGTTCTCTCAGGAAGCTCGGGTGAATATAAAACACTTGATTTCGCATCAAAGATCGAAATATTCAAGAATGACACCTTTGTTGGAAAATATAAGGCGACAAGTGAAAACGAGATCGTTTATTACTGTACCGTTACAAGATTTACCGAAAATAACTATGATAGGAATGTAACTATCAGAGGATATGCGGTTCTTTCGGATGAAAACGGCAATGAATATGTGGTTTATAGCGATTATGCGGACAAGAATTACCGATCAGTAAATCTTTATCAGGTTTGCCTAAATCTTGCAGCAGAGGGAAGCATTGATACGCTTACCTGCCTGAGCTATACCGACGTTATGAACTTCAAAAAATCAAAGGAACCCGAATTTGGAGATGTTGAAATAACTCCCGATTCTGTTTGGGGCTGACGGCATTACACTAAAAGAAACAGAAAGGCATATAAATGGCAAATATTAAGAAAAAACAGCTTGAATTTTTAGATTGGGAGTTTGGAGTTTTCTTTCATTTCGGAATAAGAACTTTCAATGAGGGACATCGCGATTGGGATATGAAGCCCATGGCACTGGAGAGCTTCAACCCAAGTGAGCTTGATTGTGAGCAGTGGATAAAGACCATAAAGGAAGCGGGAGCAAAATATGCAATTCTTGTTTGCAAGCACCATGACGGTTTTGCAAACTGGCCGTCAAAATATACCGATTATTCTGTGAAAAACACTCCTTGGAAGGACGGAAAGGGAGATGTTGTCAGAGAATACACCTATGCATGCAGAAAACACGGCATCAAGATAGGTCTTTACTATTCTCCCGCACAGTTCGGCTCAAATAAGATGGACGGCAAGGAATATGACGATTATTTCGTTAACCAGATAAGCGAGCTTCTGACCGATTACGGAAAGATCGATTACATATGGTTTGACGGCTGCGGCAGTGAGGATCACAAGTATGATACCGATAGGATAGTTAAGGAAATAAGAAGGCTACAGCCTGAAATTCTCATATTCAATATGTGGGACCCCGATACAAAATGGGTCGGAAACGAGGCGGGAATTGCCCATAGTCCAAACAAGCTGACTGTCGGAGTACTTGATTTTTCCATAAACAAGGATATTGAGGATCTTCTCGATGAGCCGAGATTTTTGCCAAGCGAATGTGATTTCAGAATGAGGTCGCTCAACTGGTTCTATAGCGAGAATGACGAGCACACGGTAAAAAGCCTTGACGAGCTGATGGGACTTTATTATTATTCTGTTGGCAGAGGGGCAAATTTCCTCATCAACATCGGTCCCGACAGACGCGGACTTCTTCCCGAAAAGGACAGCGCGGCACTTCTTGCTCTTGGAAATAAGGTGAGAGAGCTTTATGATTCCGAAGTTGAATGTAAATGCGAATATGACGATAAAAAACTCACTCTCACCTTTGATACGCCGCAGCTTATAAACCACCTGATCCTTTCCGAGGAGATAGATGCAAACTGCGAGATCGAAAGCTATGAGGTGAAGGTCAATCCATATCCTTACGGCAGAGCGGTCACGGTTTTCAGAGGAACGACTATCGGACATAAATCCATAACCCCCTTCCCGACAATAAAGGCTAAATCTGTTGAGATCTACTTCGATAAAAACAAAAAGGTAGAGGCAAAGCCGATTTATTACCCAATGCATAAATAATAATTTAAAATAAAATTTACCCGCAAGGTCTCATTTATAAGACCTTGCGGGTGTTAGCTATTTATACTGTCAGCTCATATGTATATTTTACGGATCTATAATAAATGTTGTGTGAAACCAACATTTATTATAGAACCATTCATTTTTCTGTCCATATACAAACGGATTTACCGAGGGCTGCAATAACAAGATCAAGGTCTTGAAGCGCAATGCCTACGGTTTACAAAATTTCAAGCGGTTTCGCAACAGAATACTTTTTATTTTCTCTCATCAAGGTGGTGCCGACGCATAGGAAAAGCGCCACTCCGCTTCGCTTCGTGACGCTTTTTCTATGATTTTTATATTTCTTTATCTTTTAGTCAGGTTTTTTATATCCCAACTATTGACAAAGTGCCCTTTTGGGTGCATTTCTTTTCAGTATGTACTTATTGTAAGCGTGATTTCTTCGTTTGCTTTGGTATCAATATACAGTGGAAGAGCCATAAATCCACCTGCGGTGTTGAATATTCTATTCTTGTAATATCCGTTTTTGAACATCAACTTTTTATTGGCTTCAACGGTTATTTCGTTAAATGTACATACGTTGTCGGTTAAAATGAAATCTCTATTGCTGCTGCAAACAAGGGGAAGTACAAATCTTCCATCAGTGTCAGCTTTAAGTGTAACTGTAAGTTTATCTTTCTCGAAACGGTATTCAAGGCGGTATTTTTCGCCTTTATTACCGTTAAGATCAGTGATATTTCCTTGTGCTTGATATGTGATACAGGTATTATCTGCAAAAAAATCACATTTTGCGTCATTATCAAGCATACTTGTCATTCCGTCTTTTTCAAAGCGTAGTGTTTGGCAAATATTATCAATATCCATGGGAATTTGCATATTGGTTGGTTCGACAAGCGAAAATTTATATCCATTTCCAACCGAAACGACACCCTTGTCCATATGATATAAAAGGCTGATACTACCACCTGTAAGCGTTTGATTGCCTGCAAAAATCTGTTCGGTGTTTGTAAGAGTCGCTCTCCATTTACCGAAAGAAATCAGAGTAACTCCCGCACTTTCAACGTGCTTTATTCCGTACTCATTTTCGCGGATCAGTGACGTTGTTTCGGTTTTGTCAATAGGATTATTGACAATGTAAGCAGCAGCCTTTGCATGAGTAAAGGAATGGTGAGCACAAGGCTCAATGTCAGCTTCGGAATACATTTTTCCGCCTGTAAGAAGACCGTTTTGGGTCATTTCAAGCATAAGAAGCGAATTTCTACTGCACATTTCAGAGAAAAGAGGATTGTATTTTGCAAGTAGACCAAATGCAAGCTGTGCGCCGTCGCTTGTTCTGCTTCCGTAATATGTCCATTTGACGGCTCTTGAACCCCATGAATTGTCCCAAGCACCGTCGGGAAGCATAAATTCCGCACTTGCTTTAAGGGATTCTGCCATTTTTAATAAAACATTTTTTCTTTCAAGAAGATGAGCATATAGCGAGAAATTTCCGATGGATTCCTCAACATTATAGCCAAGGTCAATGTTTCTGTGACCGCTTTTTGAAATCTTGAAACCGCCCGCTTCGCCGTAAAAATGTCCATCTTCGGTTAAAAGCGAAAGTATTGTAGCCTCGTTCCGTAAGGCTTCATCCTTGTATTTTTGATCTCCTGTAATCTTATATGCGATTGCCATTGAAGCAAGATAAGCGATTATATAGTTTGCGGCAATGTATGTGTCTTTTTTATAGATAAATATTTTGTTTTGATAAATTGTTTCGCTTACACTTATAAAATCCTCAAGCCAGATATCCCAAAGTCTGTTTGGTATGTATGATTTTAGTTCGAGGAGCGTAGAGCCAAGAGAAATTTGGTAAAATTCGGTGACTGCAAGCCAAGTATTGAATGAGTCGTTTACATTAAAACCGTTGTTTTTTCTGACATTATTTTTTTGCCAGTAGAAAACCCTCTCGGCACAGTCAAGAAATTTCTCGTCACCGCTGATTTTATATGATGTGACCATCGGATAAATCACATCTGCACATCTGCCGTGGATGTATCCGCATCCCTCACAAAGAATACCTCCGAAAAGTCCCTTTGATGTACTATCTTTTATTTGAAGTTTTTCTATCTTGTCACACCATGTCAAAAGAAGCGTGCGGTTGATTTCACTTGTGTTCATATTTAACCCTTTCAACATATAAACATCGCATCGCCGAAAGAGAAAAATCTATATTTCTCCTCGACAGCAGTATTATATGCTTCAAGCATTTTTTCTCTGTTATAAAAGGCGGAGACTAACATAAGAAGGGTGCTTTCCGGAAGGTGGAAATTTGTAATGAGCGCATCAACAGCTTTGAATTTGTAGCCGGGATAAATGAAGATACCGGTGTCTCCGCTGATCGGATTAACTGTGCCATTTTCATCCGTTACGCTTTCAAGTGTACGGCAGGATGTTGTGCCAACAGCGATGATCCTTCCACCTGCGGCTTTTCGCTCGTTTATTATTCTTGCGCTTTTCTCGGAAACCGAAATATATTCTGTGTGCATGATATGTTCGTCAATTCTGTCAGCCTTAACGGGTCTGAATGTTCCGAGCCCGACATGAAGCATAACAGGAGCGATAGCGCATCCTTTTGCCTTTATTGCTTCCAGAAGCTCGGGAGTGAAATGAAGCCCTGCGGTGGGAGCAGCGGCCGAACCTTCATCCTTTGCATAGACGGTTTGATATCGGCTGTTGTCCTTAAGGCTCTCTGTAATATAAGGGGGAAGCGGCATAAGACCGATCTGATGGAGAATTTCATATATATTTGAGAACTTATCTCTGTCATAATCGAAACGAATTATTCTGTTTCCTTCTTCGACTATATCAGTTATTTCTCCTGTGAGGATGCCCCCTCCAAAGACCAGTTTACTACCGATCTTAGCTCTTTTTCCGGGCTTGACAAGCGTTTCCCAAGTATCAAGACCGTGAGAACGAAGCAGAAGAAGCTCGATCTTTGCTTCCTCGCGCCCCTCGCAATGACCGTAAAGTCTTGCGGGAATTACCTTTGAATCATTGATGACAAGAACATCACCGGGATTTATATAGTCAATTATATTATAAAAGCGCTTATGCTCAAGCTTGCCGCTTGCGCGATCTATCACCATAAGTCGGGAAGTATCTCTCTTTTCCATGGGGTGCTGAGCAATAAGCGATTCGGGAAGATCATAGAAAAAGTCCTTTGTTTTAAGCTCTGTTGGGGCTTTTTTATTTACAATGGTTTCTGACATAAGATTGCCTTTCTTTTTGGGAACTGTCGAATTTATTTCGGCATATAATTTACTGTAGAAATAAATGAGTAGGAGGTATATATGAGTAAAAATAAAACATCTGTATTTTGCGGAGCGGCAACCGCCATTATAACACCGTTTTCGTGCGGTGAAATAGATTATGGAGCACTTGGTCATCTGATTGATCTGCAAATAAGCAACGGAATTGATGCCCTTGTGCTATCGGGGACAACGGGCGAAGCATCAACGCTTTCCGAAAAAGAATTTCGGAATCTTATTAGCTTTTCAAAAGAAAGAATTAATAATAGAGTTCCGCTTATAGTGGGCAGCGGTAGCAATGACACATCAAAAGCTCAAAGACTTACAAAAGCTGCCACAGATCTCGGTGCCGATGCTTGCCTTGTTGTAACTCCATATTATAATAAGGCAACTCAAAAAGGGCTTTTAGAAAGCTATAAGGCAATAGCGTCATCCACGCATCTGCCGATAATCGTCTATAATGTTCCAACGAGAACGAGTATGAATATTTCGCTTAAGTGCTACAAAGAGCTCTCGAAAATTGACAATATCGTTGCGGTCAAGGAAGCGGGTCCCGATATAACAAGCTGTGCAGAGCTGATTTTTGAATGCGGTGATTCACTTGACATCTATACCGGAAGTGATGATCAGTTGCTTCCGTGTCTTGCTCTCGGAGGAAAAGGTACGATTTCCGTAGTGTCAAATATTATTCCCCGGGAAATACACGATATTTGCCAAAATTACTTTGAAGGAAACATCGAGATATCGAAAAATCTATTCAAAAAATATTATAAGCTAATGCGAGCCATGTTCTATGAGGTGAATCCTATTCCCGTTAAAACTGCGCTTGCCGCAAAAGGCCTTTGCAGAGAAGAGTTCAGGCTGCCTCTATGTACAATAAGCGATGAAAACAGAGAAGTGCTATATAAAATTATGAAAGAGCTTGATCTTATCTGATCATCCTGCGAAGGGATGAAGCTCGCATTCACTCTTCATCTTTGATATAACAGCCCTTGGCTTATTTGAACCGAAAATCGCTGAGCCGGCAACGATGACATTTGCACCGTTCGAAGAGCAGAGCCAAACATTGTCTGCATTGATGCCGCCATCTACCTCAATGTTTGTTGTAAGCCCTCTCTTTGTGATCTCACGGCGAAGCACACGGCATTTATCAAGTGTTTCGGGAATCATCTTCTGTCCGCCAAATCCCGGCTCAACCGTCATAACAAGCACCATATCAAGCTTGTCAAGATAAGGCATAACAACATCATAAGATGTTCCGGGAGAGATGGCAAGACCAACCCTCACATCATGCTCCTTGATATAATCGATCATTTCCCCGATATCACCGTTGCTTTCGGCATGAATTGTGATAATATCGGCACCGGCACGGATAAAGCTGTCAAGATATTTTCCCGGATCGCTTATCATAAGATGGACATCAAAAAGCAGACGGCTGACCTTTCTGATTGAAGAGATGACCCCGGGGCCAAAGCTGATATTAGGAACAAAATGTCCGTCCATAACATCGAGATGAAGATAGTCTGCACCTGCGGCTTCCATTTTCAGAACCTCGTCTGCGAGATGCGAAAAATCACATGCAAGAACGGATGGTGAAACAAATGTCATAATCTAACCTCCTGTTTTTTGTCGATTGACGACGAATTTTGTAGCAAATAATTGCTTTCAAACATAAAATTTAATATGAAAGCAATGGGGAAGCATCTGATGGTGTAATTTAAAAATGCGGGATGTGCGAAAAAATGACATCAGAAATTCCCGTGGAATATGTGGGCTGACTTGTTCAGCCCATTTTATTTTTCAATAAGGCAGACAGCGTGAGCTGCAATGCCTTCTTTACTTCCTGTGAATCCGAGTTTTTCCTCGGTCGTTGCCTTAACACTGATATTTTCGATATCGGTTCCAAGGGCTTTTGCAATATTTTCTCTCATTTGCATAATAAACGGTGCAAGCTTCGGAGCTTGTGCAATAATGGTGGAATCAACATTTGTGACCGCATAACCGTGCTCGGATATCACTTTGCCTACACGCTCAAGAAGAATAAGGCTGTCCGCATCCTTGTATGCATTATCATTATCGGGAAAGAGTTTTCCGATGTCACCAAGAGCTGCAGCACCGAGAAGTGAATCCATTATTGCATGGAGAAGAACATCCGCATCGCTGTGCCCTAAAAGCCCTACCTCATGCGGTATCTCAACTCCGCCGATTATAAGCTTTCTGCCTTCAATCAGCCTATGAACATCATAACCGTGTCCTATTCTGAACATTGATCATGCTCCTTTCGTCTTGATAAAAGGATCGTTTCCGCCTTTTTCACATCCTCGGGAAAGGTGATTTTGAAGTTTTCCTTCGATGTTTCAACCATTTTGACCTTATGTCCGATCCTTTCGGCAAGCATATTGTCATCTGTTGCCTCAAAGCATTCTTCCTTTGCTGTATATGCAGCAGCGCAGTAAAGATTTCTTCCGAAAATTTGCGGAGTTTGAGCGAGCCTTACGAAGCTTCTGTCCTCTGTACGCACAGAAAAACTGTTATTGTCAACAATTTTCACGGTATCTGAAACACAAGCAGAAGCACTTGCTGCACCGTATTTTATTGCCGCATCAAGCACTCGGCAGATATCCTCGCAAGTGACAAGACATCTTGCGGCGTCGTGAATTGCAACAAAATCAGCTTTCGGAGAGGTGGCATCAAAACCGCAAAGAGCAGAAGCTTGTCTTGTTTCGCCGCCTTTCACAACTTTGGTAAGCTTTGAAATGCCGTATTTAGCTTTGAGTTCGTCATAAAGCTGAATCTCATCCTCTTTTGCAACAACAATTATTTCATTGATCCTATTGCATTTTTCAAAAGCCAAAAGTGTGTGCGCAACAACAGGGCTTCCGCAAACAAGCATCATTTGCTTCGTTCTGTCGCCTCCCATGCGCAGGGAAGATCCTGCTGCAACGATTATGGCCGAGGTGAAAATTTTATCTCTCGAATTTCCCGAGGCTATATGAAGTATATCGGCAGTTGTTTTGAAAAAATCCGCAAGTTTTCGCATTATAACTCCTAAATTTTATTTTAAAAGTTCAAAATTCTCATTTTCTATCGCATTTATAAGTGCAACTCTCTCTGCATGTCTGCCGCCCTCAAATTCTGTTTCGATAAATGCGTCGACAAGCTCCATTGCAAGACCGTATCCAACAACTCTTTCGCCAAAGCAAAGAACATTCGAGTCATTGTGCATTCTTGTAAGTCTTGCGCTGAAAGTATCGGAAACGCAAGCGGCTCTGATTCCCTTATGCTTGTTTGCACAAAGTGACATACCAACACCTGTTCCGCAGATAAGTATTCCCATTTCGCTCTTTCCGTCCTGGATATTCTTGCAAAGCTCGTGAGCTATTATCGGATATTTGCAGCTCTCGGATGAAAATGTTCCGACATCTGTTACCTCATATCCTCTTTCGATAAGTACAGCCTTGATCTTATCCTTCAAAGCATATCCGGCATGATCCGCACCCATAACCAATTTTTTCATCATTAATTCTCCTTAAGCTTTTCATTTCTTGTTCTCTCCGCCTGTGATGGACGAAGGTAAGTTGGGGCAATGGTGATGTCGGTTTTGACATCTCCTGCCCTGTATTTTCTCAAAGCGCATATTCCGACGGAGTAACCGTTCTGATGCCTTGAAATTTCATTTACAAAAGCATAGTCTCTGCTTTTTGTTTTCGATTCATGGAGAAGAAAATCACCGTCCCCGCAAATATAAACCGGCTCATCAAATCCGGCAAGCTCATTTTCAAGATCGGGAACTGAAATTGCTCTATCATTGCAAAGTCTTTGTATCTTGCCGTTTTCGCATCTGAAAAGAGCATTATAGACCTGATTTCGTCTCGCATTCATTGCAGGGCAGATTATTCCGCTGACAGAGGAAAGATTCTCCGCCAGTGCTTCAAGTGTCGAAACTCCGATGCAGGGCTTGTTTTTGCCGAAAGCAAGTCCTTTGACCGTTGCCGCTCCGATCCTCACTCCGGTAAAAGATCCGGGACCCTCCGAAATGGCGAAGACATCAATATCATCGGGAGCAATCCCCAATAGCTTCAAGGAAGATTCGATCATCGGAAGAAGCGTTTCACTATGTGTATTTCCGTTATTAACAGTAAACAGCGAAAGAAGTTTTTCATCATCAAGAACAGCGCATGATCCGACAATAGCAGTGCTGTCAATTGCAAGTATTTTCATTTTAGACCTCCCGAACAAGCTCAGCCAAAATCAAACGGCTTTCTGTATTTTCTTGACTGTTCTTTGATATATTTACCTTTATATATTCATCAGGCAGAGCAAATTCGATATTTTCCGTCCACTCGGTAAGGCAAATTCCTCTATCGAGATAATCATAAAATCCGATGGAGTATAGGCTGTCTTCATCCTCTATCCTGTACATATCGAAATGGAACACAGGTATTTTTCCGCCCTTATACTCATTTACAAGTGTGAATGTGGGGGATTTCACGGAAGCAGAAGGCGCAATTGCCGAAGTAAAACCGCGAACAAAAGCAGTCTTTCCTACACCAAGGTCGCCATATAAAGCAATAAACCTCGGCAGGGAGCTATTGTTTATTATCTCTTTTGCAAGTGCTTTTGCAAGTTCCTCCGTCTCATTGGGAGATAGAGTTATTTTTTCTATTATCGTCATAAAAATCCTCATAAAAACAATTAGTTCAGTATATTATACCATAAATTTTATTTTATGTAAATAGAAAATCAAAAATACTATGGACAAAAGTGTTTTTTTGGTGTAAAATATAAAGCAGTACAAATCCAAAGGAGAAATAGTAACATGGAAAAGGTCGTACTTGCCATTGATGTTGGCGGAACAAATGTAAAAGCCGGACTTTTTATAGGAAAGAATCTTGTTGAAGGAACTCTTGACAGTGAGCCGGCAAATTCTTCAGGTCCCCTTGATGAGATAAAAAGCGGATATCTTGCTATCATCCTCCGTGGTGTTGAGAACGCAAAGAAAAACAATCTCAGGCTTGATTCGATCAATGTTGATATCCCCGCCCCCTTTGATTATGAAAAGGGAATAAGCCATATGGAACATAAATATGCCTCGATCAAGGATGTTCCTCTTCGTCCGTGGTTCGATGAGGCAGCACCGGGAGTGCCAGTGAAATTTATGCACGATTCCGCAGCGTTTATCCAGGGAGCTGCAGTTGATGCACCGGATTGCACAAGAGTTGCGGGCGTTATGATAGGAACAGGCTTTGGATATGGAATGATGGTAGACGGCGAACCTCTACGCAAAGCAAGCGGAGAGCCTCTTTATGAAAGATATGATGTTCCTTATGCAGGTACTATTGCAGAGGAATTTGTTTCTCTGCGCGGTCTTGAAAGGCTTTACAGAGAGGAGAGCGGAGGCAAAGCACTTTCCTGCCGAGAGATAATTGACGGAGCACTCGGGGGCGATGAGATCTCAATAAGAGCATACAGAAGAATGGCAAAGGTAATTGCCGATGTGCTCGTTGATCTTTTTAACGAATATAAGATCGAGGCTTTGGTTCTCGGAGGTCAGATATCAAGACCATTTGATACATATTCGGATGTTCTTTGGGATGGGCTGAAAGATGTTCCGACTCTCAAAAAAATTGTAAGGGCATCAAATCTTGAGCTTGTACACCTTCTCGGAACGGCGGTCGGAAAATGAACAATACCATTAAATTGTACGAAACAGACAGCCATCTGAGCGAATTTTCTGCAAAGGTCTTATCATGCAAGTCAAAAGATGATAAATATGAAGTCATTCTCGATAAAACCGCATTTTTTCCTGAGGGTGGTGGACAAGGAGCTGATACCGGTCATATTGAAGATGTGGAAGTTTTGGATGTACAGATCAGCTCCGGAATTATCACTCATATAACCGATAAGCCTCTCGATACAGAAAAAACATATTTTTGTAAAATTGATTATGAAAAGCGTTTCCGCAGAATGCAGAATCATTCGGGCGAGCATATCGTTTCGGGACTTATTCACCGTCATTTCGGCTTCGATAATGTGGGTTTTCACATGGGACATGAGGATATCACCCTTGATATTAACGGTGTTCTTTCGGAAGCAGATATAAGAAAAATTGAATATCTTGCAAACAAAGCGGTTTCCGAGAATGTTCGGATAACTTGTGAATATCCCGAAGCCGAGACACTGAAAAACCTTGAATACAGAAGCAAGCTGTCTCTTACTGAAAATGTAAGAATTGTCACGATCGAGGGGTATGATGCCTGTGCCTGCTGTGCTCCCCATGTTTCAAGAACAGGAGAGATAGGCATTATCAAGCTGCTTGACCATGAGAAAAACAAGGGCGGTACAAGGCTACATCTTCTTTGCGGATTTGATGCGCTCGCTGATTATGACGCACGATATCATATGATATCAGATGCCGCAAAATCTCTTTCCGTAAAGCAAAATTGTCTTGGTGAGGCTCTCATAAGGCTTCAGGATGAAATATCAGCTCTGAAGCAAAAAAATTATGATCTAAGGTGCGCTTTGTCGGAATATAAAATTGCGGAGATAGAACCGACAGATGGCAATATTTGCATTTTTGAAGAGGACACTACCCCGAATGATATGCGAAAGCTTATGAATGCCTGTCTTGACAAATGCGGCGGAATATGTGCTGTTTTCTGCGGAGATGATATAAAAGGATATACATTCGTTGCGACCTCAAAAACTGCGGATCTGAAAGCTCTCTCTTCCGACATGAGGGAAAAGCTTTCGGCAAAGGGCGGCGGAAGCCCCGAAATGATACAGGGAAGTATCAAATCGAAAAAAGAAGAAATTAAAAAATATTTTGGAGTGTGAAATATAATGAAAAAAACAGTATTAAGAAATTATGTAAAGCTCATTGCAACGATGGGTGTTAATGTAAGAAAAGATCAAGATGTTATAATCAATGCCGAGCTTGAGCAGCCCGAATTTGTTTATATGGTAGCAGAGGAATGCTATAAGGCGGGCGCAAGAAAGGTCACCGTTGATTTTGATTATCAGCCTCTCACAAAACTTGCAGTCAAATATCAGTCTCTCGAAACACTTTCAAAGACCGAAAAGTGGCAAAAAACAAAGCTTCAGCATCAGGTTGACACGCTTCCTGCAAGAATATACCTCATAAGTGAAGATCCCGACGGACTTTCCGGCATTGACCAGGAAAAATACAGCCGTGCTATGGGGGCAAAACGCAAGGTCGTAAAACCTTTCCGTGATAAGATGGATAATAAATATCAGTGGTGTATTGCAGCAGTGCCGGGGGCAAAGTGGGCAAAGAAGCTGTTTCCAAATGAAAGAACAAGCGTTGCCATGGAAAAGCTCTGGGAGGCGATTCTTGCCGCATCAAGAGCGACAGATGATCCTATCGCTGCTTGGAAACAGCATAACGAAGATCTTGCAAAGCGCTGTGACTATCTCAATTCTCTCGGAATCGAAAAGCTTCAGTATAAATCCTCAAACGGTACCGATTTTACCGTAGGTCTTATGCCCGAGAGCAAATTTGCAGGCGGCGGAGAATATACTCTCGGCGGTGATTATTATAACCCTAACATCCCTTCCGAGGAAGTTTTCACATCTCCCGATAAAAACACCGCTGAGGGAATCGTTTATTCCTCAAAGCCTCTTTCCTATAACGGCGAGCTTATTGAAAACTTCAGCATCAGATTTGAAAAGGGAAAAGCGGTCGAAGTTACTGCGGAGAAAAATGTCGATCTTCTCAAAAAGATGATCAGCATGGATGAGGGCGCAGCTTATCTTGGTGAATGCGCACTTATTGCTTATGATTCTCCCATCAATAATCTTGGTATCACCTTCTGCAATACGCTTTTTGATGAAAATGCTTCCTGTCACCTCGCACTCGGCAGAGGTTTTATGGAGTGCATCAAGGATTATGATAAATATACTATGGAAGAATGCAAAAAAATGGGACTTAACGATTCCATCATGCATGAGGACTTTATGATAGGCTCTGAGGATCTTTCCATCGTCGCCTATACAAGAGACGGTAAAAAGGTTCAGATATTTGAGAAGGGCAACTGGGCGTTCTGATGATAATAAAAGGACTTCAAAAACTCACGCTTCTTGACTATCCCGGTCATCTTGCTTGTACTGTTTTTACCGGTGGCTGCAATTTTCGTTGTCCATTTTGCCATAATGCTTCGCTCGTCACCGGAAAAAACGAAGAAGATTATACCGAGGACGAAATATTTGAATTTCTTAGCAAGAGACAGGGAACACTTGAAGGTGTGGCGATCACAGGCGGTGAGCCTCTGCTACAGAGTGATATAGTTGAATTTATAAAAAAGATAAAAAACATGGGCTTTAAGGTGAAGCTTGATACAAACGGAAGCTTTCCCGAAAAGCTCAAGGAGATCGTCTCGGCAGGACTTGTTGACTATGTTGCGGTAGATATCAAAAATTCATTGAATAAATATTCGGAAACTGTCGGAAGACTCGGATACGACACCGAAAGAGTTTGCGAAAGTATAGAATTTTTGATGAATTCCGATGTTGATTATGAGTTCAGAACCACTGTGGTTTCCGAGCTTCATACAGCAGAAGATATAGAAAAAATAGGCAAACAGATAGCAGGCGCTAAGCGTTGGTATTTGCAGAATTTTGTGGATTCGGGCGACCTTATTTGCGCAGAAATGCACGGAATAAGCAAGGATTTGATGAAACAATATATTGAAATCGCCAAAAAATATGTACCCACCGCCGAGCTTAGGGGCGTATAAATATCCAAACACAATATATAGTGCTAAATCTCAATATTTAGCACTATATGTGCTTATGCACAAAAATATCGCAAATTATCTGTGAAAAATTGCTAATTGACATCAGACACAATATATGGTATAATTTTCTCACTGACGATAAACAAAAAATGGAGGAGATTATGTACAAAGTTCTAAAAAGAGACAACAAGGTCGTAGATTTTGACCTTGCCAAGATCAGTGGCGCTATTTCGCAGGCGTTCGAAGCACTTGAAAAAGAAACAAACCAAAATATTATTGATTTTCTTGCACTTAAGGTTACAGCGGATTTTACAGAAAAAATAAAAGACGGTCTCGTTGCCGTCGAGGATATCCAGGACAGCGTTGAGTCTGTTCTCGTTCAGGCAGGCTATGCTGACGTTGCAAAGGCTTATATCCTTTATCGCCGTCAGCGCGAAAAGATGAGAAATATGAAGTCTACGATTCTTGACTACAAGGATATTGTAGATAAATATGTCAATGTATCCGACTGGCGTGTAAAGGAGAACTCCACGGTAACATACTCCGTCGGTGGTCTTATTCTCTCAAACTCCGGTGCTATCACGGCAAATTATTGGCTTTCCGAGATCTATGATGATGAGATAGCAAATGCACATAGAAATGCCGATATTCATATTCATGACCTTTCGATGCTTACAGGTTACTGCGCAGGATGGTCACTGCGTCAGCTTATTAAAGAAGGACTTGGCGGCGTTGTCGGTAAGATCACATCCGCTCCCGCAAAGCATCTTGCAACCCTTTGCAATCAGATGGTAAACTTCCTTGGCATCATGCAGAATGAGTGGGCAGGCGCTCAGGCGTTCTCTTCTTTTGATACCTATCTTGCTCCTTTTGTAAAGATTGATAACCTCAGTTATGACCAGGTGAAGAAGTGCATCGAATCCTTTATTTACGGCGTTAACACTCCCTCTCGTTGGGGTACACAAGCTCCTTTCTCAAATATCACCCTTGACTGGACTGTTCCTGCTGACCTTGCAGAGCAGAACTGCATCATCGGCGGTAAAGAAGTTGATTTCAAATATAAGGATTGTAAGGCAGAGATGGATATGGTCAACCGAGCGTTCATCGAAACCATGATTGAGGGTGACGCAAACGGCCGCGGATTCCAGTATCCTATTCCAACATATTCCATTACCCGTGATTTTGACTGGTCCGAAACAGAGAACAATAAGCTTCTCTTCGAGATGACCTCAAAATACGGTACACCTTATTTCTCCAACTATGTAAACAGCGATATGGAGCCTAACGATGTACGCAGTATGTGCTGCCGTCTCCGTCTTGACCTCCGTGAGCTTCGTAAAAAGTCGGGCGGCTTCTTCGGAAGCGGCGAGAGTACAGGTTCTGTGGGCGTTGTTACCATCAATATGCCAAGAATCGCTTATCTTGCAACCGATAAAGATGACTTCTACCGTCGTCTCGACCGCATTATGGATATTTCCGCTCGTTCTCTTAAGATCAAGAGAACCGTTATCACAAGACTTCTCAATGAAGGTCTCTATCCTTATACAAAGAGATATCTCGGAACATTTGACAATCATTTCTCAACCATCGGTCTTCTCGGTATGAACGAGGTTGGTCTGAATGCAAAATGGCTCCATGCGGATCTTACGCAGAAAGCTACTCAGGAGTTCACAAAGGAAGTGCTCAACCATATGAGAGAGCGTCTCTCCGACTATCAGGAGGAATATGGCGATCTCTATAACCTTGAGGCAACTCCCGCAGAGTCTACATCCTACCGTCTTGCAAAGCACGATATCGCAAGATATCCCGATATCGTCACAGCAAATGAAAAGGGTGGAACTCCTTATTACACAAACAGCTCTCATCTTCCCGTTGGTTATACCGAGGATGTGTTCACAGCTCTTGATATTCAGGACGAGCTTCAGACACTTTATACTTCGGGTACCGTTTTCCATGCATTCCTTGGTGAAAAGCTTCCCGATTGGAAGGCTGCTGCTGATCTCGTTCGCAAGATCGCCACAAATTACAGACTTCCTTATTATTCGATCTCTCCCACATATTCTATCTGTGTGGATCACGGATATATTCCCGGTGAGCAGTTCACTTGCCCCGAGTGCGGTAAGACAACAGAGGTTTACAGCCGCATTACCGGTTATTATCGTCCTGTTCAGAACTGGAATGACGGAAAGCTTCAGGAATATAAGGAGCGTAAGGTATATGACCTTATGAATTCTCATATGTCGGCAAACAGAGCTGAGATCATTGCGGCAAGTAAAGTAGAAAAGCCGGCAGTAAAAGATCCCTTCGGTCTTGACATTCCGCTTCTTGTAACAACCAAAACTTGCCCCAACTGTAAGGTAGCAATTTCCATGCTTGAAAAGGCAGGAGTTGCATATAATACAGTACTCGCAGAGGATGTCAAGGAGCTTGTTGAGCGCTATGATATCAAGCAGGCGCCCACACTTATCGCCCGTAAGGACGAGAAGATCGAAATTCTCACAGGCGTTCCCGCAATTAAATCCTTTATCTAAAATACGCGGAGCAACCGCATCTGCGGTTGCTCCTTTTTTGAGGTTAAATTTATGTATGATATAATTATTGTCGGTGCAGGTCCTGCAGGCATGACAGCCGCACTTTACGCAAAAAGAGCCGGAAAGAGCGTGCTTCTTATAGAAAAGGAAATGATAGGCGGTCAGATCACCTATTCTCCTTGCGTTGAAAACTATCCATTTGTCAAAAAAATCAGCGGAATGGAGCTTGCAGACAATCTGTTTGAGCAGATAAATGAGCTTGGTGCTGAGATCGAATTTGATAAGGTCAACTCAATAGAGATAAACGGTAATGTTAAAAAGGTAATATGCGACAGCGTAGAATTTGAAGCGAAGGCTGTGATCATTTCAGGCGGAGCAAAGCATAAAAAGCTTGGACTCGACCGTGAGGATGATCTCATCGGCAGCGGAGTTTCATATTGTGCGGTTTGCGATGGTGCATTCTTTAAGGATAAAAATGCCGCAGTTGTCGGTGGAGGAAATACCGCTCTTCAGGATGCTCTTTATCTCTCCGATATCTGCAAAAAGGTTTATCTTATCCACAGAAGAGATGCTTTCCGCGGTGATATTGATCTTGTAAATAAGATCAGAGAAAGAGAAAACATTGAAATCGTAACACCGGCAAAAATCGTTGCATTCCTTGGCGACAAGCAGCTTTCGGGCGTTGAACTTGACAGCGGCAGAAGGATACTTCTTGACGGACTCTTTGTTGCAGTGGGACAGGCTCCCGAAAACGAACAATTCAGAGATGTGATGGAGCTTGACGAAGGCGGATATGCAGCATCAGGCGAGGATTGCCGAACAAAAACCGAAGGTGTTTTCGTTGCCGGGGATTGCAGACAAAAGAATGTTAGACAGCTCGCAACAGCAGTGGCAGACGGTGCTTCTGCCGCAACACACGCTTGCGAATATCTTGATAGCCTGGAGTAAAAAATGACAAAATTAATTATTGTTAGACATGCGCAGAGCCTCGCAAACAAAGCGGAAGTATTTATCGGACATAAAGACATGGATCTGACCGATGTGGGACATGAGCAAGCGAGACTTCTCGGTGAGTATTTGGTGGAAAAAGCTTACCCGATAGATGTTATATATTCAAGCGATCTGCTTCGTCCTTACCATACTATCGAGCCTTACGCAAAAGCTGTAGGAATGGATATAATCAAAGATAAGGGACTCAGAGAAATTTTTGCAGGTGAGTGGGAAGGTCATAAATATGTTGATCTTTTGCATCTTTTTCCCGAGAATTATTATGCCTGGCTCCATGACATAGGAAATTGTCAGTGCAACGGCGGTGAAAGTACTAAGGATCTCTATGAAAGAATTAATTCCACCGTTGATAAAATCGCAGAGAGGCATGACGGTCAAACTGTGCTAATTGCAACACACGCAACGCCTCTGCGCTGCCTTTACGCAAGAGTGAGAGGTGTTGGTACGGATGGCATGAAGGATATAAAATGGTGTGAAAACACCGCAATCAATATTTTTGAATACTCTTCAGGCGTTCTTGAAGCAATCGAGCTGAACATTTGCGAGCATCTCGGCAGTCTTCGCACCGATCTTCCGAGTACCGTTTGATAAAAAATATGTTTTTAAGCCAAGCTGCATCGTTTTTTGATATGCCTTTTGTGATCCTTATTAGAATCATATAAATTGCTAAAATCATAAGGCATTTTATTATGATGCTTTCATTCCCGTTTAAAGGTATTTCTGCAAATGAAAATACCGACTTGACAAAAAAAGATGCTGTTATTATTGAAAATGCAGGCGAGAGCAGAGTCTTTGCGATTTTGATATCAAGCTTTGTAATAATTAAAAGTTTAAAAAAGCTCAGGGTAAAATTAACAAGCTCGGTGATATAAATTGTGATAACATATCCTGTCATGCCGTATCTCGGTAGTAGAATAATTACTAAAAATATCGAAAGAAGAGCATCAATAATATTGACATTCATCGAATATACTTGAGCACCAAGTCCTTTAAGCATAGCATCTGTAGCACTGTCAAGATACATGATAGGAACAAGAGGGGCAAGGAGCTTGATATAATGTGAGGCTTCCGTGCTTTTATATATTATCATTCCAAGCTCCTGAGAAAAGCAGATCAGAATTCCCGATATAAAAAAAGAAAAAATAAATGAAAACTGGAAGGTACGCTTTGCGATATATTGCACTGCTGCCCTTCTTTTTTTGATCTTTGCTTCTGCAAGCTCCGGGATGAGCAGTCCCGCAAAAGAAGAAAGCACAGCCAAAGGAAAGAGAACTATCGGCATTACCATACTGTGAAGTGTTCCGTAGGAAGCAAGCGCAGCGGACCTTGCAAGTCCGCTTGCGGTCAGACATTTCGGGATAAGAATATGCTCTAAAGTGAGCAGGGAAGAGCGAAAATATGTACTGAAAGCAACCGGCAACGAGATAGACAGAAGCTTGTTTTTTATTTCCTTATCCGAATGCTTACATTCATTTGTTCTTGAATATCTTTTTTTGTCAAAAAGATACATTGTGCCCGAGATCAAAAATGCCGAAAATTCAGATATAAGATCAGCACTAACAAGAGCAATGCAGGCAAACTCGATTCCTTTGTAAATAAATAATTCAAAAAGCTTTACGGTGAAAAATATTTTGATCAACTGCTCCGAGACGGAATAGAAGGTGTTTTTATAAACTCGCCTCACGGCGCTGAAATATCCGTTATATGCAGATGTAAGTGATATAAAGGGAAGTGAAAATGCGAGAATTTTCAGAGGTCTTATTGTTCTTTGATCGTGCAGAACTGAATCACCGATAAAGTCGGAAAGGAAAAAAAGCGCAAAGGCTGAAAACAGTGAAAAAAACAAGCAGTATGCCGTGCATTTTTTCATGCTTTTGTGTATAAGAGCCTCGTCACCTTGTCCTAACGCTTCGGATACCATTCTTGTAACAGCAAGATTGATTCCTGATGTCGCAACTGTCAGCGCAAAGCCGAAAACGCTCATAATAAGAGAAAAAACTCCCATAGCCTCAGCTCCGGCTTCTCTCGAAACATAAGCACTGAAAGAAACATTGATGCTTCTCATAATCAGTGCCGAAACCGTTAAAAGAAATCCGCTCGCAATAAATCTTCTTATCTGCTTCATTTTAACCTCCAAAGAGCTTGGTAGTAAAATTTATGAATCAAATAAAAAAATTAGAATATTATACTTTACAGAAGGAAAAATTTATGATATAATATACTTAGAATAATTATACGGAGGTATGAATATGTCAGGAAAAATTTCAATAACAATTGCAAGACAATACGGCAGTGGCGGACGAGAGATCGGCGAAAAGGTTGCGGAGCTTCTCGGTTATAAATATGTTGATAGAGAGCTGATAACTCTTGCGGCACAAAAGAGCGGTTTTCATGCCGATGTTATAAACAGCATAGATGAAAAGGCAACAAACAGCCTTCTTTATACACTTGCTATGGGCTCAAATTCTTTTGGCGCGCCTCATACGAGCTATAGCGTTGATATTCCGATAAACGACAGGCTTTTTATCATACAATCGGATATAATCAAGGAGCTTGCGGAAGAAGGCTCTTGTGTCTTTGTCGGAAGATGTGCTGATTATGTTCTTTCCGAAAACGAAAATAGAGTCAGCATTTTCCTTTATGGAGATATGGACTGCCGCATAAAGAGAATCATGGAAAGACACGACGGTGTTGATGAAGACGAAGCAAAGAAGCTTATTGCAAAGACCGACAAGAGAAGAATGAATTATTATAATTTCTACACAGGCAAGAAATGGGGAAAATTTGATAATTATCATCTTTCTCTCAACACTTCTGTCCTTGGAATTGATGGCTCGGCAAGAATAATTGCGGAATTTGTTAAAAATATCGAGGCAAAATCATGAAGCTTAACGAAATAAGGATCAGAGATCCGTATATTGTTGCACACGAAGGATATTACTATCTTTTCGGCTCATTTATTTGCAATATTGCCGACAGAAGCTTGAGAGTTATGAGAAGCTCTGATCTCATCGAATGGGACGAACCGAAGGTAATTTTTACTCTCGACGAAAATTCCTGGGCAACAAACAGTGACGGAATTTCGGGATATTGCGATATTTGGGCACCTGAGATACATAGATATAACGGCAAATTTTATCTGTTTGTGTCTCTTCTCGGAAAAGACGGAAAGAGGGGAACACAAATTGCCGTTTCGGATACTGTTGACGGCATTTACGAGCCGATCATCAATGCCCCATCCACTCCAAAAGCGGACAGCTGCATTGACGGAACTCTTTATGTTGAAAAGGGAATACCTTATATGGTATATTCCGCAGATTGGCCTTTTAATTTTTCAAGCGAGAAAAAGTGTTATATTGGCAGAATTTGTGCTGTTGAGCTTACCGAGGATCTAAAACGACCGTCTGGAAAACCTTTTGTTCTCTTTGAATCGGATCAAGCGCCCACATCCGCAGATCGCCCGGCAGTGCATGATTACAAAGGAGAAACGGTCACAAGATACGGATCGGATGCCCCTTTTATACTTCGCCTTTCGGACGGAAGACTTCTTCTTACATGGTCGCCATATCCCAATATGAATTATATTGTTGCGGGTGCGATCAGCAAAAACGGAAGCATTTTCGGAAAATGGGAGCACCTCGCTGAACCGATATATGATAAAAATGGCGGTCACGCAATGTTCTTTGAAGATTTTGACGGCAGCAAAAAAATGGTCATTCACGGCCCCGAGGACGACCAAAATGAACGAACCCTTATTTTTAATGCTTGCGAAGAAAACGGAAAAATAGTGCTTAGATGATTTCAGCCGTCTTTGGGACACCAAAGACGGCTGATTTTATAACAGTTTTTGATTGTTGATTACAAGCGAGAACTTCATCCCAAGAGTTTCGGAAGCCTTTCGGCAGAGAAGCATTCGCTCAAGAAAAATTTCAAAATATTCCATAACCGGACTGATTTCGGTATCAATTTTCAGCTCAAGAATAATATTTCTTTCAATCGGATCGATCTTTAGCTCTGAGCTTACGACCGAATAGTTAACTCTGTCATGAATATCAAATGTTGTGATCTGCGAATTTCTGACTCTCGTTCTTCTGACATCAGATTTGTCGGCAATAATAAGAGCTGCCGCAATGGGATTCACGGGAACACCGGTACCCTCATCGTGATTTCCGATGGCTGTAATAACAGTGGCAATATCCTCCGCAGGCATTTCTAATTTATCAAGAATCCTGAAAGCCATGACCGCACCGCTTTGAGAATGCTCAATTCGATTTATAACATTGCCTATATCATGAAGATATGCGGCAATTTTACCGAGATCTATTTCGTGCTCGGAATATCCAAGACCTCGCAGGATCATTTCAACATTTGAAGCGACCTTATAAACATGAGCAAAGCTATGCTCGGTATATCCGAGTGAGATCAAAGATTCATCAGCCTTTTTTATATATGCCTTTATTGTAGGATCCTTTACTATAGTATCGAAATTAATTGACATTTTATCACCTCTTTAGGTACAATTATAATATATATTCTCCGGTCTATCAAGAGTTAAATATCAAATCCGATCAAAAACATCAAAATGCACAAATTATTACCTTTAAATTGTGAAAAATGACAGTTGTAATAAGCTTGACAATATGTTATAATATAATATAATTTTATATTTGGAGGTTCATATGAAAATTCGTAATTTGTTATTGTTCGTTATGGTAGCGCTTTTAACTTTTTCTTTTGTTGCTTGCGGTGAAACTCCCTCAGATAGCACTGATACAGGCTCGGTCATAAGTGATGATTCCACCGACACCGAAGCTTTGACCACAGAAGCGGCAGTTTCTGTTTTCTTTGGAAAACACGATGCACTTAAATGCAGTATCGTTGTAAACGACGGTGACACGGTCGGAAAGAATATTGCTGATTATATCGCAGGTCAGGTAAAGGTTATTACCGGAGCTGAAATGTCGATCGTTAACAGCACAGACAATCTTGAGGCAATGATCGTTATCGGAGAAAATATCATTCCCGATCTTGAACATAAAGCGGACGAATTTGTAATCAAATTCGTAGAGAAGAACCTCTATATTTCATATGCTGCAGGCGCATCTGCTTTTCAGGCGGTAAGCGCAGTTCTCGATGATGCGCTTTTTGCAAGCTATAATTTGGATGGCAATACATATACACTTGTTTCCGATTTTGAGTTTTCCGGAAAATGCGGTGACTACATAATCGGGGATAATGAGTTTAATCCTTTTGAATAATTTTTAGGCGGTAAATGTTTGTGAATAAGTTAATTAAAGCCCTGATTATTGCATTAATGCTTTCATTAATGCTTACACTTTGTGTTTTTGCTTCTGATTATTCCGATCTCAAGGAACAGTTGATCGGTGCCGGAATATCGGCTGAACTTCTCGGTGCCGAAAACGAGACCGTTTCAAGTGAGGTTGCAGAGAATATTATTTTTGATTTAACAGGAAAGAAGATTGAATTGTCAGGTGAAAATGCTGTCACTTCGGAGTATCTCACGGCATTGCTTGAACTCAAAGGCTTTTCTGCAGATCGAGGCGATTTTCTCTCTGCCTTCCCATTTGATAAAGCTGCCGAGGTTGGACTGATTAAGAATTGTCCCGACAGTTCATATTATCTGACCAACAGAACAATGATAGATGCAGCCTTGAATGTTGCGGAAGCTTCTGCTTATAGTGCGAATTTTCCGTCAATAAATGAGAGTGGAAATATCGTAGGACTTTTTAAGTTTTATTCACCTCTCGTTTCGGAAGATATTGTTCAGTTTTTTGCCGATAACGATGATTTGAGGGCATCCGAGAGCAGTAAGTTTTCTGTAAGTGTTGCTCAGGGTGGTGGATCTTACATTTCGGGAGTTTTCAGACAAGACGGTGTCGATCTTGAAGATCTTTCACTTAAGTTTGATCCTTATTTTGCTGCCGTAAGCTTTTACGGAAAACCGATCACTGTTAATGTTTCGATCAACGCCGATATAGAAAACGGATATTCTGTTTATTCAAATAAGGGAACATCTTCGGCTTCTTATGAAAACGGTGTTGTTTCCATCGTTGTAGATCAAGCACAGATTCTCAAGGTCGTTTTTGACGGAGCCGTCGGCAAAACACTTTATATTCTTGTTGGCTATAAGAATGCTCTTGAGGCATTTGATGTTGAAGTTATGCTGAAAAATGGCATAAACACTGTCATAAATACAGGTTATAGTGAGAATGTAACAAATGCTTATCCTGTAAAAACCATCGTAGATAATAATATTGTTTATTACAAGTCTTATTATTCAAACGGAAACGCATATCTTTCATTAAATCTTTATGAAGGTGTGTATAGTAAGGACGATGCGATTTCTTATAAGGGAGATTTGTTTGTCCCCGTTGAATCCTTCGCAGGTAACGGAGTTTACGAAAATGCACTCTATGACCGTGAGAGCGGAACTATTCTCCTCGAAACGGAAAATGTTTCAAACGCAACGATCTCGGGATTTAAATCGGCAAAAGAAAGCGTTCTTTCGGAAAGCGGTAATACAGTTTCTTTCTATGACAGTGCCGACACCGCTTCTAACGGTATTTTTGCGAAAATTGAAGAAACAACACTCTTTAATGCAAAGTGTCTCAAACTTATGTCAGTTTCCTCAATGACGGGAAAAGCATCAGGCGCTAAGGTTACTTTAGCAATGCTTGGATATGATTCCTCCGGAAAAACCGACATTATAGCTTCTTCTGATATCAGAGCTTATAATAAGAGCTATAATACTACATCATATTTTGATATTTCTTCTGCTGACGGTGAATACGAAGGATTCTATTTTGCAATAATTGTCAATGAAGCTCCCGGTGTAACAATTACAATGAGCAACATTGAGCTTGAAATTTTTGAAGTTTCTTCGGGCGTTGGCGACAACGAATTTAATCCATTTTGATTTTAGATTTCAGGGCTGTCCGATGACAGCCCTGTTTTTGGAGAATGATTATGAGAATGTATGATATAATTCACAAAAAAAGACTTGGTAAAGAGCTTTCCGAGGAGGAAATCAATTTTTTTGTTGAGGGCTTCACAAAAGGTGATATTCCTGATTATCAAGCCTCGGCTTTTGCGATGGCAATAATGTTTCAGGGAATGACGGACAGAGAGACTTCGGCTCTCACAATGGCTATGGCGGAATCAGGTGACACGGTCGATCTTTCGATGCTTGGAAAGCTTTCGGTTGACAAGCATAGTACCGGCGGTGTCGGTGATAAAACAACTCTTATAGTTGCACCGATCGTTGCCTCTCTCGGGGCAAAGGTTGCAAAAATGTCAGGTAGAGGTCTTGGGCACACCGGGGGTACAGTCGATAAGCTCGAAGCAATAAATGGATACAAAACAACCCTTTCTCCCAATGACTTTATAAAACAGGTAGAAAAGATCGGAATTGCCGTGATAGGTCAATCGGGAAATCTCGCTCCATGCGATAAAAAACTTTACGCTTTGCGAGATGTAACGGCAACGGTTGAAAGTATACCTCTTATAACATCAAGCATTATGAGCAAAAAAATAGCTGCAGGAAGCCATTCTATCGTTCTTGATATCAAAACAGGAAGCGGAGCTTTCATGAAAACTTCAGAGGAAGCGGAAGAGCTTGGTCGCAAGATGGTCGATATTGGCAAAGCGTGCGGAAGAAATATCGCTGCGCTTATCACCGATATGGATACTCCTCTCGGATATAATATTGGCAATGCCCTTGAGGTGAAGGAAGCGATTTCCGTACTGCGCGGAGAGTATAAAGGCGATCTTAGGATAGTTTGTGAAGCACTCGCAGCTAATATGGTCGAATTATCGCTGGGATACGATAGCTTGACTTCCGAAAAAATGGTAAAGGATTCCCTTGACAGCGGTAAAGCATATGAGAAATTCAAGGAATGGATCGCAGAGCAGGGCGGTGACATTTCTCAAATAGAAGATATAAGCTTGTTACCAACAGCCACATATGTTCATGATATAGTTTCTCCCTGTGACGGATATATTGACAGCATGAATGCAGAATCCATTGGACTTACATCGGTTCTGCTTGGAGCAGGACGCAAAAACAAGGATGATGTTATTGATATGTCCGCAGGAATAGTACTCTGCAAAAAGAATGGCGATAGAGTAAAGAAGGGCGATGTTCTCGCTTATCTTCATACTTCATGCATGGAAAACATTTCTTCAGCTGAAGCAATGTTTTTATCTTCTGTCAAATTTTCCGATGCACCGACAAGCTTGCCTCCATTGATTTATAAAATTATAAAATAAAAAACGGCTGTGATCGAAGGATCACAGCCGTATTTTTTATCCAAGAGTTACATTCCATTTTGCCAGGAACTGTGCAAGAAGCACTGCGTCCTTGGTATCAACAATACCGTCTCTGCGGCAGTCGGAAGCAAGCTCGTTAATTGTAACGCTCCATTTTGCCAAAAACTGTGCAAGAAGCACCGCATCTTTAGTGTCAACTTTACCGTCCGAATTACAGTCACCGGGAATAAAATTATTGATCGCAACAATTACTATCTTTGAGCTGCCGTCATAAAATTCAACAATTTGTTCTTCTTCATCAAAGCTATAGGAAGCACCGCTGAGATATGTGATAGCATAAGTGTCTTCAGATCCCGCTTGGATCACAGCATTCGTTGAGCCTTTCACAGTAAAATCTGTTGAAAAATATATTGCTGATGAACCGACACCGCCCTTGATCGTTGCATCCTTTGTTTCAAGCACAAGCTCGTTGGCTTTGATCGCAGGAGCACCAAGTCCGCCGCAAAGCCCAAGCTTCGCAGAATAAGATGATTTGAGCATTGCTTTTGAAGCTACTATAGCCTCTCCTCCGCGCGCACCATTGTTATTAGCACCTACGATGATCATATCGCCCGAGACATCAAGAATGAGCGTACCGGTAACAACTAAACCACAGCTATCAGTGCTATATACGTCCGAGGAGGTTCCTTTTATCGCAACACTGTTTTTTGCAATAAGAGTGAGATCGCCTGCAGAAAAGATAGAGGAACCCGAATAGTTGTCAAGCGTAAGTGTTCCATCGTCATAGCTCCAACCGTTTCCGGATTTTGATTCATCGCTCTTAAAAGCAGTGCCGTCAACAGTAATTGAATAAGCAGCACCATCTGTTGCAAATGAATTTAAAGAAAATGAGGCAAATAACATTACAAAAACAAGACAAACAGATATAATTTTTGTGTTCATGGCAGCACCTTAAATCCTTAAAAAATAATATACAATATATTTTAGCATAGTTTGACAAAAAAAGCAATAGTTTTTTGGTTTTTTATGACATAAAACTTATTTTCCAACCGGCAAGATGCTGAGCAAGAAGGACAGAGTCGATAATAGAAACAGCTCCGTCGCTGTTAATATCAGAAGCCTTAAAGAATTTTGACGGATAATTCAGCTTCCATGCGGCAAGGTGCTGGGCAAGAAAAACTGCATCAACAACATCAATAAGCCCGTCTCCGTTTGCATCACCGTATCTGTAGTATTCAAATGTATTTTCGGCACATATTTTCAGAACAGCGCATTCATCATTCATTGCCCAGCTTTTAGAAAAATCAAGCCCGAGATAGCTCGATTCACTGCTCATTTTATCTTTTGACAGTGCTTTTCCGACAGAGGAGCTGTCTTCATCCGAATAATAGCAGTTACTAAAGCTTACATTTTCTACAATTAATGCGCAGATAGCATCGTTTGTTTCACCTTCTGTCACAGAATTGATAACGGCTCCATATATTGCAGAGGCATTCAAATATCCAAAAAGCCCGCCTGAATATTTTGATGTGACTTTACCGGAAAAACTCACATCATTAAATTCGGCATTTCCAAAGCATTCTCCTGCAATTCCTCCCGAACGAGAGACACCATTCAAGACTCCGGAAAATGCGCAACAACGGACATTAAACTGGCTGTCACTTAAAATCCTTCCGGCAAGAATTCCGATGATCTCACCTGAAATTTCAGCGTCTTCAATGATCAGCGAATCAACTTTTCCCCCGGAAACAACCCCAAAAAGTCCGGAATATTTTTCTTCATTTACTTTCAGCCCGATGATCTTATGACCATTTCCAAGAAATGTTCCGCTGAAAGGATTATCTTCTGTACCTATTGGTGTGAAATATACCGAAGAATTACCGTATCCGAGTACAATATCGCAGTATAGCTCAAAAAATTTCCCGTTGGTTTTATATCCGTTTTTGACGAGCATAGACAAATGAGCTAATTCAGCAGCAGAAGAGATGATATAAGGTGAGGTGCTGCTGCCGTCCCCCTGTGAAAATGAAGAAGAAATCGCACCATCCCAAATATGATCCTTTTTGATATATATAGCGGTGATAACAGTATCAGCAGAAATATTCATACCGTCACTGTCCCAATTATCAAAGGTATATGAATATTGTGCATTTGCGGGGCGTGAAGGAAAATCACCTGCAAAAACAGCATTTTCGCCTTTTTTTACCGAGACTTCATATAAAAGTGTACCGTCGAAATCAACATATGAAACTTTAAATCTGACCTCCTTCAAGGTGCTGAATTTGAAGATCTCACTTGTAACATATTCGCCGTCGATAAAGGCATAGACACCAAAATAGTAATCCGAACCGCTTTCAAGGGAATCACCGAAATATTTGCTTAAAGATATTACCGAGAGATTTGTTTCGCCAACGAAAATCGGAATATCTATAAGCGAATTTATGCTCTTTCCGAAGAAAAAACCATATTCTGTGATGCTCATTCGTTTATTGTTTTTTATCGTAGCGGAAATTTTTGCGGACGATTCGGTAATATCGTCTGCTGCCAAACCGGCAAATTCATAGTCAGGGCTATCTGACGGGTCATATCCGCCGTATTTTTCAAGCATTTCAAGCGCGAGGGCAAGCTCGTTGATATTTAGTCGCTTATAGACAGAAATTTGTACAGCGGAAGAATTTTTGCTATAGTATTTCATATATTTTCCGGCAATTCCGAGGCTTTCTGCGGTAGCACCTGTCATTGGATATGTACCCGTATCAACAACAGCTCCGCTTTCGGCATATATTGCCCTTATCAGCGTTTCTTCGCTCTGAAAATTATAACCTCCAAGGGCTTCAAAAGCTCTTGTTATAACATTGTAAGAGCCGCCAACGCCGTGCTGAACAGAACGCGACCAAAATACATTTTGAAGAGCAATACCGTAAATATCCATATCGAATCCGGAAATGTTTTTTTCTACTCTTGAGACTATTGCATCGTAATATTTTTCTTTCACAAATCTATGTTGCACAGAAAGAAACAGGTCGGCATTTTCCTTTGCAATTGCGAGCCATTCTGCTTTGAAGCTCTCACCGCATAATGAGCCATCATTTTTGTATGCTGCAAGTAGCCTGTTCCCGATTTCGATGGAAGCTCCGCTCGATATGCACCATTCGGCAAAAGTTTTCGGAACGCCTGCATTGCTGGCAAATTGATAAGCACCAAAGGAAACACCGCCTGCGTCGTTTCCTTTGGAAATTGCTGCGGGATTGCCATTTGATTCATATTTGGCAGACAGACTACCAAGCAAATATTGGTCACCCGATTGAGATGACAAATATTCCAATCCCACAAAATATAACTCATCATCAGATATCAAAGAGTAATATGCGATATCTCCTTTTGAGCTTATCGAAATCAGATCAGAACCATCAAGAGAAATTGAAAGGCTGTCTCTTCTGAAAAGCTCGGTTTCTCCGGCAATTTCTGTCATCGGTGCTCTGTAAATATCACCGTTTTCTATATAATAACAATAACCGCCGTAAATTATGGCTTCATCGGTGCAATAAGCAAAGCACGCAAAAAACATAACAAATATTATAATTAATGCCAAAAGATAGTACCTCTTCATATTGCACCTTCCTCTCTGATAATATTGTACCTTAAATCATCGAAACTTTCAATAGATATTTCTAAAAAAATGAAAAAAGGGCAATATTGCCCTTTTAAAATAATATATTTACCATAAGACATAAAATAACGCCAATCAAAGTGGGTATCATTGCGGAAAGAAGCGTGTAATATAGCTTACCCGTTTCTTTTTTTACCGTTATCAGCGTAGTAGCGCAAGGCCAATGAAACAAAGTAAAGATCGTCATGGAAATCGCAGTTTTCAAGGTCCATCCGTTTGACACAAGAATATTTTTCATCGAATCAAGGTCCGAGATATCAACAAGTGTACCCGATGACAGATAAGACATTAGTATAATTGGTATAACGATCTCATTGGCAGGAAGCCCCAGAATGAATGCAAAAATTATAACGCCGTCAAGCCCTAATGCCTTGCCGATCGGATCGAAAAAAATCGTGCAGGAGGATAGAAGCGATGTATCTCCGATGCTTATATTTGCAAGCATCCAGATAACCAAACCGCACGGTGCGGAAAAGGCTATTGCGCGCATGAGTACCGATGCGGTTCTGTCAAGCAAAGAGCGAACGATCACCTTTCCAATTTGAGGTTTTCTGTATGACGGAAGCTCAAGAATGAAGGAAGAAGGTCTGCCTTTAAGACAAGTGAACGATAAAATTCGTGTTGCCGCAAAGGTCATAGCTATTCCCAAAAGAATGACCAAAGTGAGAATCAGAGAAGAAAGCATTGCAGAGAAATTCCCATCAAGAACAAAAAACATTGAAATCAGAGCAATCAGAGTGGGAAATTTTCCGTTGCAGGGAACCAAGCTGTTCGTTAGCACTGCAAGAAGCCTTTCTCTTGGAGAATCAATGATCCTGCAACCGACCACGCCTGCTGCATTGCATCCGAATCCCATACACATAGTAAGCGCTTGTTTTCCGCAAGCCCCCGAGCATTTAAAAGGTCGGTCAAGATTATATGCTATTCTCGGCAAATATCCCGAATCCTCAAGAAGAGTGAAAAAAGGGAAGAATATTGCCATTGGGGGAAGCATAACGGAAACAACCGAAGAAAGAACCCTATAGATTCCGTCAATAAAAACACTTATTATGATATTCGGAATCCGAACAAATTCAAGAAAACTTCTAATGCCTTCCCCTAAATTGTCCAAAACAACAGCCAATAATCTTGAAGGATAATTTGCGCCTTCAAGAGTTATCCAGAATACTGCCGCAAGCAAAAGGATCATGATTGGATATGCTGTGAGCTTGCCTGTCAATATTCTGTCGAGTTTTCTATCGAAACCGAATGTATTTTCGTGCTTTTTCGTTACCGCTTCTTTGACCGCTTCTTCTGATTTTGCAATTATTTCTTCAATATTGTTTTCGGAAAAATGCAAATTCTCTGCAGATAAAGATTCTCCATAAGATAAATCATCAAGTGCATCAAGGATCTTTTGAGCGCTTTTCTTTTTTCTGCCAACAGTGCCGACCACAGGAACACCGAGCTTTTTCGACAGTAAGTCTAAATCAACATTTATGCCTTTTCTTTTGGCCTCATCAAGAAGATTTACGCACAAAATTGCTCTAATCCCCAGATTCATTATCTGAAATGCCAAGATCAAATTTCGTTCAAGACAAGCAGCATCGCAAACAATAACCACCGCATCACAACACCCCGAAGTGAGATATTCACTTGCGATCTCTTCCTCGGGGGAATGAGAAGAAAGGGAATATGTTCCGGGAAGATCAACGACAGAATAGATATATTTTTCACTTTCCGAAAAACCTTTTGCTGTTGCTACAGTTTTTCCGGGCCAATTGCCGGTATGTTGCTTCATCCCGGTTAAATTGTTAAAGACTGTGCTTTTTCCGACATTGGGATTTCCCGCAAGAGCCACATTTATAGTCTTTTTTTCAGCGCTAGGCATTTTGAATCACCTCTCGAATGACAATTTTGCAACTATCCTCATCCCGTATCGCAATGGTAGCACCCCTTATAAGGAAGGCTGAAATTCCACCCGTAGGGCTTCTGCCGACGCATTCAACCTCCGTGCCTTCAATAAGTCCGATATCATTTAGCCTCGTTTTTATAAATTCCGAGGCGTTGTTTTCTAAAATTACAGCTTTGCTGTCAGGCCTAAGCCTTGACAGATTTTCAAACGAAGCCATGAATATGTCTCCTCTCAAAGAAACTTTACCAAAAGTATATTCCAAAAGCTCGTTTTTTGATAATTGATGTTGAATTATAAAGAAAAAAGCCCCGATGCGATCGTCTCGCATCGGGACTCTTTTAAATGAGTTTTTTGATTGATTTTTGATAAATCTCAATTTTGTTTGATGTCTCGTTCTTATCTTTACCCGAAACAAGGAAATAGAATTTAACCTTTGGCTCTGTGCCCGAAGGACGAACGATAATAACATCACCGTTTTCAAGGGTAAAATACAGAACATTAGCTTTGGGAAGACCGGTCGGCGTTGTTTTTCCGCTCTTCATATCAGTAAAGCTTTCGGTCATATAGTCACCGAAAATACCAACAGAAACTCCGCCGATCTCGGTAGGTGTGCTGTTTCTGAGGGAAGACATGAGAGCCTCCATTTTTTCCGGGCCGTCAACGCCTTCCATATGAACCTCAAGATTATTCTCGGCTGAGAATCCGTATCTCTTGTAAAGAGAATCGAGAGCATCAAAGAGCGTCATATTTTTCGCCTTATAGTATGCTGTCATTTCAGCAATAAGCATAGAGGCAACAACAGCATCCTTATCTCTTGCATATGTGCCCTTGAGGTATCCATAGCTTTCTTCAAAGCCAAAGAGGAAAGAGCCGTGTCCTTCTTTTTCATGATTTTTAATGACTTCACCGATAAATTTAAAGCCTGTGAGGACATTATACATTTTTACTCCATGTTCCTCGCAAATCTTTGCGGCAAGCTCTGTCGAAACAATACTTTTCACAACATAAGGTTCCTCGGGCATGGTGCCGGTTTCCTCGTAAGCCGAAAGGATATAGTCGATAAGCAACGCACCCATCTGATTTCCTGTGATCGTCATAAAATCACCGTCGGTGGTTCTTGTGACAACACCAACTCGGTCAGCATCGGGATCTGTTGCGATAACAAGATCGCTGTGAATCTCTTCAGCAATTTTTATGCCAAGAGAAAAGACCTCGGAAAATTCCGGATTTGGCTTTTTCACCGTTGGAAAGTCCCCGTCAATTATCATCTGTTCGGGAACGGTATATAGGTTCTTAATGCCGACTCTTTTCAAGATCTCGGGAACCATTTTATAGCCTGTACCGTGGAGAGGGGTATATACGATGTTGAGTTCATCAGCAACCTTTTTAATTGCATCCGGATTTACGAGCTGTTTTTCGACCTCTGCAAGATATTTTTCGTCGATCTCATCACCAATAATGATGATCTTGCCGTCCTTTATTGCCGAATCAAAATCCTGAAGTTTAACATCTTTGAAAATATCGACCTTTTCTATCTGTGCTGAAACGGTGTCGGCGTGCTCCGGGGGAAGCTGAGCACCATCCTCCCAATAAGCCTTATAACCATTATACTCTTTAGGATTGTGAGAAGCGGTAATATTGATACCTGCAACACAGCCAAGGTTTCTTATAGCAAAGGAAAGCTCGGGCGTTGGCCTTATGCCGTCGAAAAGATAAGCTTTTATTCCGTTTGCGGCAAGAACCTGAGCGGATATTTTTGCAAAAAGCTCGGAGTTGTTACGGCTGTCATATGCAATCACAACACCGTCATTTTCTCTTTCTTCTTTGATGATAAGAGCTGCAAGTCCTTGTGTTGCATGGGCAACGGTATGGCGATTCATTGCGTTCATACCAACCTTCATGGTTCCCCTGAGGCCTGCTGTTCCGAAAGAAAGAAATGATGAAAATCTGCTTTTTATCTCCTTCTCATCATCTTTTATTGCGATAAGAGCGCTCATTTCATCTTCCGAAAGCTTGCCGCTCTGGAGCCATTTTTCAAAATTCTCCCTATAAGTGTAATTCATAAATTCTCCTTTTCGCTTTTATACTGTTCAAGAGCCTTTGCGAGCTGATCGGGACAGGAGGTGTTCTTCATTCCGCATTTGATTCCGGAAAGACGAGAAATTGCCTCATTTATTTCCATTCCTATAACAAGAGCTGCAACTCCTTGCGTGTTTCCGGAGCATCCGCCGGTATATTTTGCTCCAACAATAATATCATTTTCGATATCAAGATCGATCTGTCTTGAACAAACACCGTTTGTTGTGTAAGTGATATGTTTTTTCATTTTTTGTCCTTTCAAATTTTATTTCATTTTTTATAACTTTATTCACAAATATTGAAAATACCCACAGGGGTATAAGAAATCCCGTCAAGAATGAGATAGATCAGAAAATCAGGAAGATTGACATCAGGGAGCATCTTGAAAACTATTTTGAACGGATGATCCTTTTTAAGCCTTGAAAGAGGCACGGAGTCGATTCGCTCAGGAATCATTTTGCAAAGCATTGCTGCTTCGAGTATTCTCGGAATGATGGATCCGTCACTTGAATGGATAACAAGCTCAAAATGATCCTCGCCGTCTTCAAGAGAAGCTAGGCTGATCGGAGCAGAGGAGAGAAGCGCGAATCTTGTTTCATCATCTCCGTCAGGATGCAAAATGTCGCAGACCTTAACAATCTTCAGACCATAATCAAATATTTGAATATAGAAGTTTCCGAGTGTACCGTATGTGTTATTTTCGATGGGGACAATGCAATAGTTTGCCGTCTCATTATAAACATCGTCAAATAGCTCTCCAAAGCTGTTCCTTTTGATGATTTTGTATTCTTTGTCGCCAAAGAAATGCTCATAAGTTTCTTCCGAAAGCGAATTGCAAAAATTTGAAACCACATAATGCGGCTTATCAATTGGCTGCATGGTAAAATCTCCATGCAGCTCGCCCAGGTCTTCATAGCGAAGCATTCTGGCAGCGATGAGCATCTCTTCCGGAGTGTTTATATCTGCACTTTTGAGTAGCTCCGCAAAATCCTCATAGGTTGAAAAGCCATCCCTATGAGCAGCTGAAACAAGCTCTCTCAGCCAAAGCTTAAGTGCTTTGAGACGCAGCTCCGATTCGCTTTTTATACTCTTAATGTTCTTAATTATTGTATCTGTTTCTTTATTCATCAGTAATTTTTCAAAATTCCATAGCTGTCATCAAGGAAATTTTTCATTTCCTCTGCTGTTAGATTTCTTTGTGACATAAGTGAAAGATAAAAGATCTGCTTTGCGATTTTTTCTGCCTTATCGATATCTGTTTCGCAAACAGACGAAAGATGGTCGATAAGCGCTGAAGATGTGTTTATTATCATCTTCATTTCGAGAGGGAAGGATGGCGCATTTCCACCCGAAGACATGGAATAAAGCTTCATCATCTCTTCCATTCTTCTCGACTGCTCTGAAACATTCATAATTGCAGGAACATTTTCATCCTTTAAGCTTTCAAAAACAACTTCAAGTTCGTCCTTTCCGCTAACTTTTTTGAATAGTTCCACGATCTTTTCGTTACTCTCGATCTTTCCGTCTCCCTTTAGAACTCCTGCAACATCCGCATCAACTCTGACAAATTTTACATTCGGCTCATAGCTTTCGAGCATTGAAATAAATTGCGTGTCAATAAGCTTTTCAAAGAGTGCGACCTTGATCCCTTGAGATTCAAAAAGTGAAATATATCGAGCTTGAAGATCTGCATCGGTTGCATAATAAACAGTGTTTTCATGAACTTCCTTTGCGGACTCAAGATAAGCATCTCTTGTGACATAGCTGCCGTCTGTAAGGTGGAGAAGCAGGGAAGAAGAGACACGGTCATAGAATTTTTTATCTCTCATGCAGGCATATTCAACAAATGTTCGAATATCGTTCCATACCTTCTCATATTCTTCACGCTCGTTGATGCAAAGTCCGGCGAGCTTGTCCGCAACCTTTTTGACTATATGAGCCGCAACCTTTGCGGTATATGTGTTGTTCTGGAGATAGCTTCTTGAAACATTAAGTGGAAGCTCGGGACAATCAAGAACGCCCTTAAGCATAAGAAGATATTCGGGAATTATTTCCTTGATATTGTCCGCAACGAACACCTGATTATAATAAAGCTTTATCTGCCCCTCTACAGATTCAAATTCATTGTTTAGCTTGGGGAAGAAGAGAATACCCTTGAAATTGAGAGGGTAATCTGCATTGATATGAACATAAAACAAAGGATCTCTGAAATCTCCGAAGACCTTTTTATAGAATTCATTATATTCCTCAGGCTTGCAATCCGAGGGGTTCTTCAGCCAAAGCGGTTCAACATCGTTGATCGGTTTATTTTCCTTGTCTTCTGACTGTTCACTGTCATCAAAATAGATCTGAACAGGCATAAATGCACAGTATTTATCAAGCATAGAGCGGATCTTGTTGCTGTCAAGATACTCTGTTTCGCTCTCAGAGATGTGCATGATAACAGTTGTGCCTTTTTCGTCTCTTTCGGCAGGAAATATCTCATATTCACCGTCACCGTTACAAACCCATCTGACGGCGGGAGCATCGGTATAGGATTTTGTGATAAGCTCAACGGTATCACTCACCATAAATGATGAGTAAAATCCAAGGCCAAAGTGACCGATTATTCCGTTTTGAGCGGAAGTGCTTTCATCCTCGTATTTCTCAATAAATTCAAGAGCACCCGAAAGAGCAATCTGGCAAATATATCTCTGAAGCTCGTCTTCGGTCATGCCGATTCCGTTATCGCTTACCGAAAGGGTTTTCGCCTCCTTGTCGAGCGAAACCGTGATTTTGAAGTCATTCTCAAATGAAGAGATCTGTCCAAGGGACTGCAATCTTTTAAGCTTTGTTATAGCATCGGTTGCATTTGAAACGATTTCACGGAGAAAAATATCCTTTTCGGAATAAAGCCATTTTTTGATGATAGGGAATATATGCTGTGATTCAACAGATATACCGCCTTTTTTGTTTTGAATTTCAGACATTTTGAGACCTCTTATTTTTTCTTACCGGTTCTTATCTTGGTTCTTTTACCGGTTTTATTTCTTACATTTTTTATAAGATTTCCGCCTTTTCTTTTTATAAAGCTGATGATCGGAGAAGGCGCTTTGACATCATTTTGAATTTCGTGCGGCGGAAATTCGGGATCACCGATAGATTTCAGCTTGTTATTAACGACCTCCTCAATGACATCTGCAACATATGCAAAAAGAGGAACACCGATAAACATTCCCGGTATGCCCCAAAGACTGCCCATTACGGTTACTGCGATGATAATGCCGAAAGAGCTAAGGCCAAGGCTTGAGCCGAGAATGAACGGAGCAACAATGTTTCCGTCTATCTGCTGGATCACAATTATGAGAATTATGAAAAGAATAACCTTTTCGGGATTAACAATGAAAATGATAAAAGCACTGGGGACCGCACCGAGAAAAGGACCGAGAATCGGTATAATATTTGTTATACCCACGATAACAGCCACAAGCGGTGCATATGGGATTCCAAAGAGAGAAAAGATTATGAAGCCTTCAACCGCAACAATGATAGAATCCGTAAGAGCACCGATAATATAGTTACCAAACTTGCTGTTTACATGATCGATTCTATTGATGAACGAATCATATTTTTCTCTCGAAAGCATAGCACGAAAGATCCTCTTGAACCAAACTGCCATTTTTTCTTTGAAAATAAGAACATAAATGGAGATGAACAATCCGAGAAGAACATTTGTGATTCCGCCGACAATATTCGTTCCGTAATTTATCGCAAGGTCGCCGACCTTCTTAAGTATGTCACCGGATGCATCAAAGAAAGTTTTGAGATTTGCAAGAATCTTTTCAGTGTCAATAAAATCAAAAATATCGGTATTCTCGGCAAAAAGATTAGAATTGCTGATAAGATTATTCGCCCATGCAATTGCAGCATTGATATAGCCATCAGTCTTTGCAACGAGATCCTTGAATGCAAAGACAAACTGCGGAATAATTATAAGCAATATTCCGGCAACGATAGCAAGTACAACAAGGTAAGTCAAAACGATCGAAAGAACTTTCTTCAGCTTTGCTCGTTTGATCTTTTTAAGGGCCTTAGTGCTGAACATCCTATAAATAGGATTGCAAAGATAAGCAATAATAAATCCGATCAGAACCGGTTCTAAAACAGAAATGATAATTGCAAAAATCATTGCAAAGGTTCCAAAATTAACAAGTGCAAACAGGGCAACAAAAACCACCGCAAGAATGCAAAGCAGCTTCAAGTAATTATTTTTATCATGCTTTTTATTATTTTCGTTATTCATCTGTGCTCCCCCTTTTTGGGTATTTATTATATTATACTTTAATTATGCCAAAAAGTCAAGAATTTAAGGTGAAATTAAGAAAATAATTGACAGGGAAGAATATTTGTGATATCATTTAACCGGGTGGTGATATTATGATCTTTAACAGAGCCATATCGGACAAGGCATATGCCAAAATTAACCTTTATCTTGATGTAACTAAAAAGCGTGACGACGGATTTCACGATATAAAAAGCATAATGCAAAGTGTTTCACTTTGTGACGAGCTTGAGATCCGACTTTCCGAGCAGACCGACAACAGTTTGATCTGCAATGTTCCGGGTATTCCGACCGATTCATCAAATTTGATCATTAAAGCTACGGATGCATATCGAAAAGCAATAAATAAAAGTTTTGGGATCCATATAAATCTTAATAAAATGATACCTTCATCAGCGGGTCTTGCGGGTGGCAGCTCGGATGCTGCTGCAACTCTCAGGATTCTGAATAAGCTCAACAAAAAGCCTTTGGATGAGCCTATGATGCTTGAAATTGCCACTTCCGTCGGATCTGATGTGCCTTTTTGCTATGTTGGCGGAACGGTTCTTTGCGAGGGAAGAGGAGAAAAATTGACACGCCTCGATGACTGTCCGAATATGCACATTGTGATCGCCATAAAGGGAGACGGGGTATCCACACCCATAGCATATAAAGCTGTTGACGAAACTTACGGAGATTTTTCATCAAGCAGGGATGAGGGAAGAATAGAAAAGCTTTTAGTTGGTCTTAAAGAGAGCAATAATACGCAGATTTACTCCGGTACATACAACATTTTTGAAAGTGTTGTTGAAAAAGAACGGCCTTTCGTTGGGCAGATCAAAAGCTGTATGTTAAATTCGGGTGCTGTTATTTCGATGATGAGCGGAAGCGGACCGTCTGTTTTCGGGATTTTTACCGAAGAAAAACAAGCAGAAAACGCAAAAAAATCACTCATATCGGCAGGCGCAAATGCTTATATATGCAAAACGCAGAAAAGAACTCCTTAATCGGAGTTCTTTTCTGTCAACAATAATTTTGTAATGAAATAAATCAGAAAATATGAGATCACGCCAAAAACAATATCGAAAAAATAGTAAGCAAACATAAACATAATTTCCGATAACGACTCGGGCGCCCCGTAAAAAATATCAAAAATGAATCTTGAAGCAACCTTTGAAACCGAAATAAGAATCGCAGAGATCAATGCGCCAAAGCGCATAAACTTTTTTTCCGAGCTTTCTTTTTTTGACAAAATTATTACAAAAGCAATAGATAATATAAGTATATCAGCGCCGTAATAAATGAGCGCATCTATAATATTGATCGGATCTAATGGCGAGCCTTTTATAAGCTCAAAAACAATAGGATAAAAATATCTGACAAGCAAAACGATCACAGTAGTTAAGATAAAAAGTGCTTTTCTTTGTACTCTTATTGCTTTTATCATATTCGAGAACAATACACCCCATATAAAAAGCTGACACAGCTCCAGAAGGACTTCAAGAACACCCGGCAAATAACTCTCAAGATATATAATATCCGAGCAGAGCCAAACATATATGGGAGATAAAACAGCACAATAAATCAGTATCAGCACCACAAGCGGCAGTATAAAAAATAAATTTTCAGCTAAGCGATTATTTTTCATATTTTTCCTTCATAAAGATCTCTCTTTAAGCATATATTTTTTCTGAATACAAAAAGAGAGGTGATTTTGTTGGCAAGCAAGAATCAATCGGATGCTCGTGAAGGCATCCTTTCCTATGATGAACCGTTGACTTACCATCGCATGATTGAATACATAGACATTTTTTCAGAAAGATACAAGTGCTTTCATGTGTCGTTTCTTGGAAATTCGCTGCTCGGCAGGAGCATTCCGATGATAACTCTGGGAAAGGGTAAAAAAAGCGTTTTATATATCGGAGCGCATCACGGAATGGAGTGGATAACCACGGCATTGCTTCTTAAATTCGCAAATGAATATTGCGAGCTTTTTGAAGTAAACGGTCATATTTCTCACACTTCGATCAGTTATTTAAATTCAACAAGAAGCATAATGATTATACCAATGTTAAATCCCGATGGTGTTGAATATCAGATAAACGGAGTTAAAAAAAGCAATCCACTATACGAAAGACTGATAAAAATGAATGGCAGTGAAGATTTTTCGCACTGGCAAGCAAACGGGAGAGGTGTTGATCTTAACCATAATTATGATGCAGGCTTTTATGAATACCTGCAAAACGAGGAAACACAAAAAATATCAAACGGTGCATCGACAAAATGGTGCGGGATCTCACCGGAATCTGAGCCGGAAAGCGGACTTTTAGCGAATTTCAGCCGTTTCAATGACGATATAGAAATGTTCATTTCTTTCCACTCCCAGGGTGAAGAGATATATTACGGAAATAATTTTGATCCCCCAAAAGAAAATATCCGAATCGGAAAAATGCTTGAAAAGCTCAGTGGATACAAACTCAAAGAAACCGAAGGCAGCGCTTCGAGCGGCGGATTTACAGATTGGATTGTAAAAGAACTGAAAAAGCCTGCATACACAGTCGAATGCGGGAAAGGGGAAAATCCTCTTCCTCTATCAAATCTGTTTGAGATTTATTTCAAACTCAGAAGAATGCTTTTTGAAGCACCGATGATCATCTGAAATTCACAAGCAGTTTAAAAACAAAATACAAAGCCAAAAGGTGTGCGGGATAGAACAGATAGAAAAGATACTGTTTCAGCTTTCGAGCACCTTTTGATTTTCCGGATGAACCGCCTTTGCCGTTATAAAGAACCAAAGGAACGAATGCGAGCGTCGCATACAGCTGCTGATGGTGCCAGAGAGAAGCGGTATTTCCTTCGATAAAGGCCGAAATTATATATCTTGCGGCAAACATGAGCAAAACAGGAAGCAAAAGTATTTTTTTGGAAACCTGATTTGAATCAATAATGTAAAGCAGGAAAATTAACAATATAGCAAAATAACCATAATCGACCGAAAAGCTTTCGGCAAAATAGCAAGCAGAGAACAGAGGTAAGATGAACAAAAATCTTATCTCTTTTTTTGATGATTTGATGCACATATCGGAAAAAATCAGCATTATGAGCGCAATGGTGAAGGTAAACATCACATTCAAAGAGCCTCTGTATACTAATTTGCCGTGAAAGCAAAGATTATACGGAATCTCAGATATGATTCCCGCAAGAAACAGCCTTGCGGCATAAAACACGACATTTTTTGTGTGCTTAAACCCTTCTGCTATAAGGAAAGCAAAAATCGGGAAAGAAATTCTGCCCACCAGTCTCAGAATCAATGCAACATTGTAATCTCCAACACCGCTTGCCATCATCATATAGCCTATATGATCGAGAAGCATCGTAAAGCAAGCGATGAGCTTTAAAATATTTGAACTCATTTTCTGAGGAATGAAATGGATCCGTCTTCTTTTACATCAACAATGGCAAGGGAATGAAGAGAAGTTCCGTTTTCTCTTATCAGATTGCCGCCGCGCTGGAATGCTTTTTCTATGCAAATTCCAACACCCGAAACCTCAGCGCCTGCCATTTTCACAAGACGCATAAGTCCCATTGCAGCCTCACCGTTAGCAAGGAAATCGTCGATGATAAGGACACGGTCATTTTCGTTTATGTATTTTTTGTCAATTCTGGCTGTGTAGTCCTTATTTTTCGTATATGAATGGATATCGGTTGAATAAACATCACCGCTGAGATTGAGAGATTCGGTCTTTTTTGCAAAAACAACGGGAACATTTCCGAAAAATTGTGCAGTAATAGAAGCAATAGCAATGCCTGAAGCCTCAATCGTAAGGATTTTATTAACTTTTTTATCAGCAAAAAGCTTTGCGAATTCTTTGCCTATCTCGATCATAAGTTCAATATCTATCTGATGATTGAGAAAACTGTCAACCTTCAATATACCGCCGTCGCGAAGCTCACCGCATTCAAGTATCTTTTTTTCAAGTAATTCCATTTGTTTTTCCTCCAAAAGTGTCTGACTTTTTTCAATTATACCACAAAAAATTCCTTTCGTAAAGAGAAAATGTCAAAATATCGAAAAAAGTGATTGATTATTTCAAAAAAATGTGTTATTATATATTGAATGGTCATAAAAACCGATTGGAGGATGAAAAATGTCCGATATTAAGAATGTAGTTTTCAGAAGCGCTATTGGTGGATATAACAAGAGTGATGTCAACAATTATCTTGTTCGTTCCTCCGCTGAGCTTTTGGAGAGGGAAGCGGCTGCAAGCGAAAGAGTTGAAAGAGCCGAAAACGAAGTAAATGAATACATAAATAGAATTGAAGCCGCAGAGGCAGAGCTTGAAAATGCAAAGAATATAATTGCCGAAAAGGATGCCGAGATAGCAAAACTGACCGATGAAAAGAAGCTTCTTGAAGACAGTATTTCTATTCAAACCAATTCCGAAATAACACCCGAGAATGAAGCAATATCAAAGGAAGATTTTGATAGACAGGAAGCTATCATCGCAAAGCAGTTCGAAGAAATAGAAGCACTAAAAGCAGAAATCGAAGAACTTAAAAATCAAAGTTCCGAAATTGAGATAACAAAAGAAAAATACGATGAGCTTGTGAAAAAAGCGGCTCAATATGATAAAACCTCAAACAGCATAGGCGAAACCTTGATTTCGGCAAAAAACACTGCAGAGGAGATCATTTCTGCGGCACGGGAAGAAGCCCGTCTGCTTGAAGTGAAGGCGGAAAAAGAGCTTGAAGAAAAACGAAGGAATATTGAAGAAACTTCAAAGAGAGCCATAGAAAGTATTTTTTCAAAGGTGTCGCTTGCTGCCGCTGAATGCCGAAGAGATGTTTCAGCCGTCACTTCTTATACATATAGTGTGATCGAAAAAGCCCTTGAGGACATCCGAAGCAAAGCCGGAAATTCCGAAATCAAAATAAAAAGCTATGAGGATTCGATTTGGCGCGGGGTCAAGGAGGATCTGAACGGTATAAAAAGCACTTCATCCTCGGAGCAAAAGAAAGCAACACCGGAACAGGTTAAGCGAATCAGAAAATAATGAGCAATATTAAGAAAATTCATACAAATCAGCTCAGAGATGAGCTTGGGAATCTCCATGCAGGTGATTCTGTTCTGCTTTCGGGCACGATATACACAGCAAGAGATGCGGCGCACAAAAGAATTTTTGCGCTTATGGACAAAGGCGAAACGTTGCCGTTCGAGCTTCGTGATGCGGTTATCTATTTTGCTGGTCCCACACCTGCAAAGAATGGCATGGCTGTCGGTTCCTGCGGTCCCACAACATCATCGAGAATGGATTCCTTTTCGCCCCGTTTGATAGAAAACGGGCTTGTGGCTATGATCGGCAAGGGGCAGAGAAATAATGATGTTATAAACGCTATGAAGGCGCATGGTGCTATATATTTTTGTGCCATCGGAGGTGCAGGAGCACTCGCCTCAAAATCGATAAAAAAATGTGATGTGATCGCATTCCCCGAGCTTGGCTGTGAATCGGTTAAAAAAATGGAAATTGAGGATTTTGCTTTGATCGTCGGAATAGATTCCGAGGGCAAAAGCATTTTTAAATGATGAATATCGGAGAAAAAATCAAAAATTTACGCACATCGAAGCTGATGACGCAAAAAGAGCTTGCGGGCGATGTTATAACAAGAAATATGCTTAGCAGAATAGAAAACGGAGCAGCTCTCCCATCCCTTCAAAGCCTTATATATCTGGCTAACCGTCTCGGTGTTCAGCCCGGATATCTTCTTTCAGACGGCGATGCCAACGAAATGTACTATAAAAAATACGCAAATTATCCCAACATCATAAGCTCTTTTAAAAGTGAAGAATGGGAAATCTGCCGGGATCTATGTCTTTCCTGTTATGCTGACGGTTCGGATAATGAAATAACATATATGCTTGCATATGCGGCGTATCACATCGGTTGCTCCGGTTTTTATCACGGAGAGCTGAAAAAGGCGGCAAAAATGTTTGAGGAAGCACTTGAATATTCAGCCCTCACAGTATTCGATGTCGGCAGTATCGTTTCTTGTATAAAAACACAAGTTGAGTTTATGTCGAAGATTTCACCGACTTTAACAATTGATGTGCCGGACAGCGGCAGTGCATCCGTATGCTTATGCGACATTTGCAAGTTTTCTGATTGCCTTATGGGAATAAAATCATACAAAGATCTTGAATGGAGCAATGTTAACTATCATCATGCCCTCGTAGCAATAGATATGGTAGATAACGGTAACTATGAAGCTGCGATCGGTCTTCTGTCTCAAATTTGCGAAGATAACAGCTTGCCTAAGCCGATAATCTATTTTATTCTTGATGACCTTGAAAAGAGTTGTAAGGAAACCGAAGACTATAAAGGGGCTTACGAGGTTTCGCAGAATAAGCTCCAGCTTTTTGAAAAAATGCTTGCTGACGCATAAATTATGGGGTTGCATTATCTGCAACCCCAAAAAACATATTCAACTTGAATAATCTTCGAAAAGTGAAATGAATTTTGCCGAATCCTTGACCTCAATACCTTCGAGCAGCCTTCTGCGGTCAGCTTCGGGAAGCGTTTTCACATCCACATTAATAGTTCCGAGAAGATATCTTCTCTCACTGTCGAAAATCCCAATAATACCGTTACTTTCAATAAGTACGACAAAGCACTCGTCTTTCTCCTCAAGTCTCGTTAGTCTCGTTTTTATATTTGAGAGCTGATTTGCTGAGCTTGCGCTCAATCGGTTATATTTCATCGTATTTTCAAGTGAAAAAGAAATAGAGAAAAATGCCAAGAATACGCTCAAAGCTGCAATTACATAAATTATAATTTTTTTCATATCTTTTACCCCACAGAATGTTAAAAAATGTTTTGTTGATTTTATTATTACCGTGAATTCATAATATATTCAAAAAAATGGTGTATAATATTACCATATATTTGCTTTCATATGCCCTTGAAAGGAGAAAAAACTTGAAAAATAAGGATAAAAGCGCAAAACCAAGAAAGAAAAGAAGTTTAGCCGGTAGGATACTGATATTTATTCTGAACTCTTTTCTAACAATTATGCTGGTTGGTATTATTACCGCAATAATTGTCGGAAGTGCATTTGCAATCTACGTGAAAAATAACATCGACATTGAGGTGGACGAAACAAAATTCGAGCTAAATACCACCAATACCACAACCAAGCTCTATTACTATGACTTTACCGACAGAGAAAACAGAATCGGTGAAGCAATCGAGATCGAGGATGCGCGTCTTTACGGCGGATCAAACAGTATATTTGTTCCGTATTCGCAGATCCCAAAAGATCTGATCAATGCATTTGTCGCAATCGAGGATGAGCGTTTTTGGGATCATAAAGGCGTTGACTGGTACAGAACCGTTGGTGCGGGTGTAAACTTTATTATTCCGATCAAGAAAAAATTCGGAGCATCAACCATTACACAGCAGCTCATAAAGAATATCACGGGCGAGGATGATTACAAGATCCAGCGAAAGATTCAGGAGATATTCTGGGCACTCGACCTTGAAAGCAAGAAATCGAAGGAAGATATTCTGACACTTTATCTGAATGTTATCAACCTTTCGCAGAACTGCTACGGTGTTCAGGCAGCAGCCAATACCTATTTTGGTAAGGATGTCAGTGAGCTGACGCTGCTCGAATGTGCTTGCATCGCAGCAATAACAAACAACCCTTCATATTATAATCCCATTAGATTCCCCGAGCATAACAAGGAACGCAGACAGACGATTCTATGGAAAATGAGCGAAGAAGGTCTTATCAGCGAGGAAACAATGAACGAGCTTTGGGATGAAGAGCCTGTTTTTAATCTCAACACATCCGATAAGGGTAATACCAATATCAATTCGTGGTATACAGATATGGTCATAAACGATGTGATTGATGACCTCGTCGCAAAGGGATATACCTACCAGGCGGCAAACCTGCTCGTTTATTCAGGCGGTCTTAAGATTTATACCTGCATGGATCCCGGTGTTCAGAGCGTTCTTGATGAAGTTTATCTCAGCGATGAATATTTTCCCGAGCATACCAGCGGTATGCCTGCTCAATCTTCAATGATAATTATTGATCCCCATACAGGCGACATCCTCGGAGTTGCTGGCGCAAAGGGTGAGAAAAAGGGAAACCGTATTCAGAATTTTGCAACAGATACTGTGCGCCCGGCAGGTTCATCAACAAAGCCTGTTTCGGTCTACGGTCCAGCTCTCGAAAACGGACTTATCACATATGCAACCGTATATGATGATACCCCCGTAAATTTCAGAGAGGATAATTCTTCACCATGGCCTCATAACCTCCCCGATGTATATGGAGGACTTACAAATATAAACAGTGCTATCGAACGTTCGGTAAATACTATTGCTGTCAAAGTGCTTGAGGATGTCGGTCTCAGAGAATCATTTGAATTTTGCCGTGATAAGCTTGGAATGAAGAGCCTTCTTGAGCTTGTTGAGCTTTCTAACGGTCAGATACTTTCTGATATCGCTCCCGCTCCACTCGCCCTCGGACAGTTCACATACGGTGTTACCGTTCGTGAGATCACAGCAGCCTATACTGCTTTTGCAAATAACGGAGTATTCAATTCCGCACATTCATATCTTAAGGTCACAACAGCCGATGGCGAGGTTCTTCTTTCAAATGAAGACCCGGGCAATATAGTTTTCAGCGAAGAAAATGCCGCTGTAATGACAAAAATGCTCTCAAATGTAGTAAATAACGGTACAGCAAAAGCTGTAACGCTTCGTAAAACAGTAAACTGCGCAGGAAAAACCGGTACAACAAGCGATGACTACGACAGATGGTTCATCGGTTATACTCCTTATTATATCGGCGGTGTTTGGTACGGTTATGAATACCCGAAATCCCTCTCAAGTCTTAAGAGCAATCCTTGCGTTTCGCTCTGGGATACTGTTATGACAAAGCTGCACCAGGGATATATTGACGCTGCGGCAAACGGTGGAGAACCGCTTAAGGAATTTGAAGTTCCAAGTACTGTTATAAAAGCAACATACTGTAAGGATTCCGGACTTCTTATGACCGATGCCTGCAGAGCTGATCCGAGAGGAAACAGAGCCGAAACCGGATATTTTGCCATAGGAACACAGCCAAATTCTTACTGTACAACTCATGTTATGGTAGATTATTGTACAGCCTCCGGAGCCGTTGCAAGTGCTTGCTGTCCCTCTGACAGTATTACTCGAGTCGGTCTGATCGAGGTGAATGACCGAAGCTTCCCCAAACAGGTCAGAATTACTGATGCTCAGTATGTTTACAGAAATTTACCCGAAACAACAGAGCCGGGCGGATGGTGGGGAGATCCTTTCTTTATAAATACCATTCCCTCGGGAACCTATGTCGGTTCTTCCGATGTTGAAACGCAGTATAACCAATTCTGCTGGAAGCACTTTGATTTTGACGCTTTCAAACGCGGAGAAATAACCGCCTCCGGAAGAAGAGTTTATGATTAGTTTTAAAAGTGAAAATCACCTCATAGAATTTCTATGGGGTGATTTTTAATGAAGAAATTTAAAAAGCAAATTTTGTCATCTTGCAGAAAATCAAGAGCAGACATCAGAGTTATCATAGCTTCAATAGTGATAGTTTTATTTTTTGCTTTTCTATCGAGAATCCTTTCCGGAAGTCCGATATATATGCTTCGATTTATCGGAATGAAAAATCAGATCCCGAGAGCCTGGGTATTTTCTTGTATCTGGACATTCTGGTATATCATACTCGGCTTTTCGTTTGGATTTATTCTGAGCAGCAAAAAAGCAGGGAAGGATGTTTATAAATTCAAGGGATCTTTGTGGTTCGTCTGCATGATGATATTCAATATAGTTTGGTATCCGCTGTTTTTCAGGGCAGGAGCTATATTCATTTCTCTTACAGATATCGTCATCATAGCATTGTTCTGCCTTCTGACCGCAAAAGAATACTATAAAATAAATAAAGCAATCGGTATTGCTTTGTTTTGTCATCTGGTGTGGCTTGTTCATTGTTTTGTGATAAATTTCCGTGTCTTTTTGAATATTTAGAATAAAATTGATAAAAAAACTCAAAATTCACTTGACAAATGCATAAATATGCGTTATAATCTTACAGGCAATAAAACCACAATTAAATTTTAATGGAGGATTCTAAAATGAAATTCACAAAAATTCTTTCTATCGTTCTTGCTATCATGATGCTCTTTACTTTCGTTTCTTGCGGAAGCGGCTCCACTGATGCAAAGGATACAGACACAGAGACTGCTGTTGACACTTCTGCTGATACTGCAGCTGATACTGAAGGTGACAACGAAGCTACAGACACAATCGTTATGGCTACTAACGCTGCATTCCCTCCCTATGAGTTCTATGAGGGCGAGAACATCGTCGGTATCGACGCTGAGATCGCTGCTGCCATCGCTGCAAAGCTTGGCAAGACTCTCGTTATTGAGGATATGGAATTCAGCTCTATCATCACAGCTGTTCAGTCCGGATCTGTTGATTTCGGTATGGCTGGTATGACAATCACAGAGGACAGACTCCTTGAGGTTGATTTCTCCAGCAGCTATGCTAACGGCGTTCAGGTAGTTATCGTTAAGGAAGGCTCTGCTATCACAACAGTTGATGATCTCTTTGCAGAGGGTGCTACATATAAGGTAGGCGTTCAGCTTGGCACAACAGGTGATTCCTATGCTTCCGGCGATTTCGGTACAGACAGAGTAACACAGTATGCGACAGGAAACGAGGCTGTTCTTGCACTTGCAGGCGGTGATGTTGACTGCGTGATCATTGATAACGAGCCCGCAAAGGCTTATGTTGCAGCAAATGAGGGTCTTATAATTCTCGAATCAACATATGCTGATGAGGACTATGCAATCTGCGTTCAGAAGGGCAACTCCGAGCTTCTCGCTCAGATCGACGCTGCTATTCTTGAGCTTACAGCAGACGGAACTATCGACGGTATCGTTGCTAAGTACATCAAATAATTATTTGCCAATAAACAATTGTGGGGCAAAAAGGAATGAGAAATCATTCCTTTTTGCTGTGTAACGGAGAATTTTAATGAGTGCAATAAAAAACAAAAAACCTCTAAATATTTGGTTAAAGACGCTCATAGCATTATTGGTGATTGCTGTAATTATTGTTGCAGTTATCATAATTGATGGCATGGGAATCGAGCCTGAGCGTGAGTTATCCATTGACGAAGCACAAAAGATAGTTGATGAGAATATTTCTTCTCTGCCAAAGGTAGCTACGATAATTACCGATGGGGCTAAAGTAAATGTCAATTCGGTAAGCAGTATCGGAAACAGAAGATTTTCTCTTAACTGCTCGTATGAAACAAAAAACATCGGAGCCATCATCGAAGATAAAAAAAGCGAGCTGTTTTCTGCTGTTTATTCTTATTATATTGAGAGAGAAGCAAGCGGAACAAAGACAAGCGGTACAAATATACGCATGAAGGTTGCTACTCCTATTATAAAAGAAGCATATGAGAATGCGGATCTTATCTCAGGCGAATGTGAAATACTTATTTATCAGATGAATGATGGTGAAATGAGAATGTATCTCTCATATGAAACCGTTAATACCTGCTATGGCGGTGTTCTCGATGCGCTGAAACTGATAAACGAAACGAATGAGATCGTCTATAATGATGAGATCATAGATATAACAAATCTCAACACATTGAGAACCGGTATTTCAGATTGCTTTGCACTTACAAATTATGACGGAAATGAGCCAAATAATGGCACATTCCTTTCCAATTGGTGGTCTGATATGAAGGATGAATTCCAGCGTAATTTTATAAACAATTCTAACTGGAAGCATCTTACGGGCGGACTTTGGACAACTCTCAGAATAACATTTTTTGCGCTGATCATCGGTATCGTGATCGGCTTCCTGGTTGCAATAATCAGAGTTACAAACAGCAAGACCGGAAAAGCGAAGATTCTCGATGCGATTTGCCGTGTTTATGTTTCAATAATCAGGGGAACTCCTGTTATGGTTCAGCTTCTCATAATTTATTTTGTAATGCTTCTGCCGCTCCGACAGATAATGCTTAATTATTCGGCAGCTCTTGCCGATGGCGGGAACATGATCATGTCGAAAATCGTTGCATTTTTTGCCATTGATAAATTCGGCTCTGCTGTCCTTTGCTTTGGACTAAATTCCGGTGCTTATGTTGCCGAAATTGTCAGAGGCGGTATTATGTCGGTAGATAACGGTCAGACAGAAGCCGGACGCAGCCTTGGCTTTACATATTGGCAGACCATGTATCATATTGTGATACCCCAGGCTTTCAAAGCGGTTCTTCCTGCACTTGCAAATGAGTTCATCACGCTTCTTAAGGAATCTTCTGTTGCATTCTATATCGGTGTCGGTGATCTGACAAAGGGTGGAATAACCATTCGTTCCATAACATACAGTAATTTCATGCCGCTAATAGCAGTGGCTCTTATATATCTCGTTGTGGTTCTGGGACTTACATATCTCGTTAGTTTACTTGAAAAGAGGTTGCAAAAAGGTGATAGATAACAGCAAAAAAATTATAGAAGTTAAAAATCTCACAAAAGCCTTCGGCAGCCTCACAGTTCTGGAGAATGTTGACCTTACGATCTATAAAGGCGAGGTCGTTTGTATAATCGGTCCTTCGGGTGGTGGAAAATCAACGCTTTTGCGTTGCCTTAACCTTCTCGAAGAGCCAACAGGCGGCGAGATTTATTTTGACGGTACAAATATAACCGATAAAAAAAGCGATATCAATAAGCTCCGACAAAAGATAGGAATGGTTTTTCAGCAGTTTAATCTCTTTCCTCATATGACTGTCATGAAAAATATTACTATTGCCCCGATGAAGCTGCTGAAAATGCCAAAGGCAGAGGCAGAAGCTGAAGGTCACAGGCTTCTCCGCCGTGTTGGTCTTGACGAAAAGGCGGATGCTTATCCAAATCAGCTCTCCGGCGGTCAGAAGCAGAGAATTGCTATCGTAAGAGCGCTTATGATGAAGCCTGAATTCATGCTTTTTGATGAGCCGACATCAGCTCTTGATCCTGAAATGGTCGGTGAAGTGCTTGATGTTATGAAAAGTCTTGCCTCCGAGGGCATGACAATGGCTGTTGTAACACACGAAATGGGATTTGCCCGAGAGGTTGCGGATAGGATCTTGTTTGTTTGCGACAGAGGAATTGCCGAACAGGGCGAGCCTAAAAAGATCTTTACTGATCCACAAAATCCAAGAACGAAGCAATTTTTGCAGAGCGTATTATAATGGAGTGAAATATGAATAATAATGTAATAATAATCGGTGCAGGACCTGCGGGCATTTTTACAGCACTTGAAATGCTCAAAAAAGGCAGCAATAAAAAAATCACCATAATAGAAAAGGGCGTTGCCATCGAAAAGCGCAGATGCCCCAAGCACAAAACAAAACAGTGCGTAAATTGTAAGCCTCATTGCCATATCACAACAGGATTTTCAGGAGCCGGAGCTTTCTCGGACGGTAAGCTTTCCCTCAGCTATGAAGTAGGCGGTGATCTTCCGAGTCTCATTGGTGAGGATCTTGCACAGGAAACAATTGACTATACTGATAGCATTTATCTTGAGTTCGGTGCGGATACACATGTTGAAGGTCTTGAAAACACAGATGAGGTAAAGGAGATCAGAAAAAATGCCATAAAGGCAGGTCTTAAGCTTGTAGATTGCCCCATAAGACATCTGGGAACCGAAAAAGCTCAGGATATTTACTATTCGATTGAAAAATATCTCCTTGAAAACGGAGTTGAGATAATTTTCGACTGCGAATGCGTTGATATTATACTTGATGACGATGTTTGCAGAGGCGTAACACTTTCTCAAAAAGGTAAGACCTTTGAGATGCTTGCGGAGCACGTTGTTGTTGCAACGGGCAGAAGAGGCGCAGATTGGCTTGAAAAGCTTTGCGCCGAGCATAATATTGCTCATGCTCCCGGCACAGTTGACATCGGTGTCAGAGTTGAGGTCAGAAACGAGATCATGGAAAAGGTAAATAAGGTTCTTTATGAGGCAAAGCTTGTTGGCTATCCTCATCCTTTCAAAAACAAGGTGAGAACCTTCTGTCAGAATCCCGGTGGATTTGTCAGCCAAGAGAATTACGATAATGATCTTGCTGTTGTGAACGGACATTCCTATAAGGAGCTGAAATCAAACAATACGAATTTCGCTATTCTTTGTTCTCACAATTTCAGCACCCCGTTCAATCAGCCTATAGAATATGCACAGAAGGTTGGCGAGCTTACCAATATGCTCGGTGCGGGACATATTCTTGTTCAGAGATTCGGAGATATTCTCGACGGTAAGAGAACATGGCCAAAGGAGCTTTCCCAGTCAAATCTCCGTCCGTCGCTTCCAGATGCCGTTGCGGGAGATATAACCGCCGCAATGCCTTATAGAGCGATGACGAATATCATCAATTTCATCCAAGCAATGGATACTGTAGTTCCCGGTGTTGCATCGACCGAAACACTTCTTTATTCTCCGGAACTAAAATTCTACAGCAACAGAGTAAAGATGGATGAAGATTTCAATACCAATATCAAGGGGCTTCATTGCCTTGGCGACTCCAGCGGCTGGACAAGAGGTCTTATGATGGCATCCGTTATGGGTGTTCTCATGGGAAGAAAGCTTATATAAAATTGTAAAAGGTCGGTGAAAACCGACCTTTTTTGTTAAATTTACTTGACTTAAAGACTTATTAGTAGTATAATGTATTATCATATTAAAGTAAAGGATCATTAAAATGAGAATCGTAGTTAAAGTCGGAACATCGACACTTGCTCATCACACAGGGCATTTGAATATACGCAGAGTTGAAGCTCTTTGCAGAGTTTTGAGCGATCTTAAAAACAGCGGGCATGAAATCATACTTGTTTCGTCAGGTGCTATCGGAATGGGCATTGGAAAGCTCTCCTTAAAGGAGCGTCCGCAGGATATCCCCACAAAGCAGGCGGCGGCAGCAGTCGGGCAGTGCGAGCTTATGTATACATATGATAAGCTCTTTCAGGAATATAATCACACAGTTGCCCAGATTCTGCTTACAGGCTCAGATTTCCGCCATGACGACAGATTTGAAAACTTCAGAAACACAATGACACGGCTTCTTGAGCTTGATGTTCTTCCGATCATAAACGAAAATGACACAATCGCAACCGAGGAGATCAAGGTTGGCGATAATGACACACTTTCTGCCATCGTTGCAACCAGTATCGGCGCGGAAATGCTAATCCTTCTCTCGGACATCGACGGTCTTTATACCGCAGATCCACATAAAGATCCAAATGCAAAGCTGATTGATGTGGTTGATAAGCTTACGCCCGAAATTATGGCTCTTGCAGGCGGTGTCGGTTCGTCGCTTGGCACAGGCGGAATGAAAACAAAGCTTCATGCCGCAGAGCTTTGTGCGCAGGCAGGCTGTGAGATGGTGATTCTCAATGGCGAAGACCCAAGTCTTCTTTATGATCTTTTTGACGGTAAAAAAGTTGGAACAAGATTCTTTCCGAAAGGCTGAAATATGACTACACTTGAAATTTTAAAGGCGGCAAAGGCATCTGCGCCCGAGCTTGCTTTGCTTGATACAGAAACAAAAAATAAAGCTCTCATGGCAATGGCAGAGGCTCTCCTAAACGATGAAGTAAAAATTCTTGCGGCAAATGCCGAGGACATCGAGAATGCAATAGGCACCATCAGCGATGTTATGATAGACAGACTTCGCCTTACACACGATAGGATCTGCGGAATGGCTGACGGTATTCGTCAAGTTTGTGAGCTTGATGATCCTGTAGGCAAGGTGATCGAACAGAATGTGCGCCCCAACGGTCTTGTTATCAATAAGGTCAGAGTTCCTATGGGCGTTGTTGCTATTATTTACGAAAGCAGACCAAATGTAACATCCGATGCTGCTGCATTGGCTCTGAAAAGCGGTAATGTCTGCATTCTCCGTGGCGGAAAGGAAGCTTATAAAAGCTCTCTTGCGATCGTCGACGCAATGCGCAAAGGACTTCAAAGCGTAGGGCTTCCCAAGACATTTGTGAATATGCTTGAAGACACCACAAGAGCAGGCGCAAATGAGCTTATGACCGCAACGGAATATGTTGATCTTCTCATTCCGAGAGGCGGTGCAGGACTCATAAGAGCTTGTGTGGAAAATGCAAAAGTGCCTTGTATCCAGACAGGAACGGGTATCTGTCATATTTATGTCGACGACGATGCGGATATTGATATGGCATTGAATATTATCGAAAATGCAAAAACAAGCCGTCCTTCCGTGTGTAATGCCGAGGAGGTTTGCCTTGTCAACCGCAAAATCGCTGAAGATTTCTTGCCCAAGCTAAAAAATCGCCTTGTTGACAGCAGAGATAATAATCCTGTTGAGCTGAGGCTTGATAGGGAAGCCGCTGAGATAATCGAGGGAAAAGCAGCCTCGGAGAATGATTTCGACACTGAATTTCTCGACTATATCCTTGCAGTTGCTATTGTGTCGGATGTTAAGGAGGCAGTTGCACATATTTCAAAGCATTCTACTCACCATAGCGAAGCAATTATAACAAAAAACGAAAAGAATGCCGCATATTTCACAGCCGCCGTCGATAGCTCATCCGTATATGTTAATGCTTCAACAAGATTTACAGACGGAGGGGAGTTTGGTCTCGGTTGCGAGATAGGCATCTCAACTCAAAAGCTCCATGCAAGAGGGCCTATGGGTCTTTCGGAGCTTACTGCTTATAAATATGTTATCACCGGAAACGGTCAGATAAGATAAGGAGAAAATATGAAAAAAATCGGTTTTATCGGATGCGGAAATATGGGCGGCGCACTTGTCAGTGCCGCTGCAAAGGTCGTTTCGGGTGAAGATATTTATTTATGTGATACTTTTGCCGAAAAAGCAGAAGAGCTTGCAAAAAAATACGGAGCAAATGTTGCAGAGCTTGAAAATGTTGCTCGGAATTGTGATTATATTTTTCTCGGTGTTAAGCCTCAAGGCTTTGAGACTCTTTTTGCTGCCATCTCTTCCGTTTTAAAATCAAGAAAAGATAACTTTGTTCTGATTTCAATGGCAGCAGGTGTATCTATTTCTGCAGTTGAAAAAATGGCAGACTGCAATTGTTCTGTTATTCGTATTATGCCTAACACTCCTGTTTCTGTAGGAGAGGGAATGATTCTTTATTCCCCAAACAACTCGGTAAGCGAGGAACAATTGAGTTTTTTTGAAAATCTTCTTTCTATGGCAGGGAAGCTTGATATGCTGCCTGAGGATAAAATTGATGCCGCAAGTGCTCTTTCTGGATGCGGTCCTGCATTCGTTTATATGTTTGCGGAAGCACTTTCCGACGGTGCGGTTGAATGCGGACTTCCAAGGGATAAAGCAATGCTTTATGCTGCGCAAACGCTTCTCGGTGCCGCAAAATTACTTGAAGAATCGGGCAAGCATCCGGGCGTACTCAAGGACGCAGTGTGCAGTCCAGGCGGCACTACTATTGCAGGTGTTCATGCACTTGAAGACGGAGCTTTCCGAGCTTCTGCCATTAATGCTGTAAAAAAAGCTTATGAAAGAACTCTTGAACTGAAGAAATAATCAAAAATCAAGGACAAAATGTCCTTGATTTTTGCTATATGATCATTTTCTGTAATCGGAAGGCTTCTTTCCCGTGATCTTCCTGAAGATTCTATTGAAATTAGAGAGATTTCCGAATCCGCATTCGTTGGCGATATAGAGAATGGTGTCATTTGTTTCCGAAAGCATCATTTTTGCCTTTTCGATACGCTTGATATTGATATATTCCCAAGGAGAGACACCGTTAAGCGATTTAAAAAGTGCCGAAAAATATGTTCTGCTGAAGCAGGAAATATCAGCAAGCTCCTCAAGAGTAAACTTTTTTGAAAGATTTGAATTTATATACTGAATTGCTTTTTCTATGTTCTTCAAATTTTCGATGTTGCCCACAGAGGCCTCATAACCATGGCTATTCTCATTTCGAAGAAGCAAAACAAGCAAACGATAAAGATCGCTTTTAACCATGATCTCGCTTCCTTTTTCTTCACCGAGACACTCATTGTGCATCTCCTTCATAATTTCGCCTATAACAGCGGATATCGGCATATCGGGAGAAATATAATTAGTGCAGTCGGAACCAAAAAGTCCTCGCAGACAATTATCATCAAAAAGATTGAGTTGTGGCGACCAAATAAGACGCGGCTCGAATTTCAGATCAAGAAAACAAAGCCTGTCACCGCTTTCTATGCTTTCGATCCAGTGTACTTCGTTCGAAGGAAACAAAAATACCGCTCCCGGCAGTATATCATAGTATTTTTCTCTGACCTTGAATTTTCCTTTTCCGCTCAAAACATAACAAAGCTCGATCTCTGTATGATGATGCTCGGAAAAATTTCCTCGTTCACTGTCAGGCACGGATTCATACATCTGAAGGATATTCTGACCTGCGGAATCGGTAATAGGTTTTGCTGCATTATACCTCATTTTCTTCTCCAATCATAATATAGTATAATCAAATCGTAATATAATCGTTGTTTTTGCATGGAAATACTTTTATAATTATCGTAATATATATTACACGAAAGGAAAGGATTTGTCAATGGAAAAATCAAAACTTTTTAAAGAAATGATAGAAACCAACACAAGAACCGCTTCTTCCCCTTCAGAGCTTCGCATTACCGATCTGCGTGTTGCGAATATCAATGGTGCACCAAAGCACTGTCCCTTGATAAAAATATATACAAATCAGGGAATAGTGGGTTATGGTGAGGTCAGAGACGCTTCAAGTGCAACATATGCACTTATGCTTAAAAGCAGAATCATCGGAGAAAACCCACTTAATGTTGATAAGCTTTTCAGAAGGATTAAGCAGTTTGGAGGACATTCACGACAGGGCGGCGGAGTTTCCGGCATCGAGATCGCTCTCTGGGATATTGTTGGAAAAGCTTACGGGGTTCCGCTTTATCAGCTTCTCGGCGGAAAATTCCGTGATAAGATCCGTGTTTATTGTGACACCGATGTTGACGGCAAGCACACAGGAACTGATATGGGAAAAGCTCTTAAAAAGCGAATGGAAGCAGGCTTTACATTCCTTAAGATGGATCTTGGCATTGAACTTATGATAGATGAGCCGGGCTGTCTCAATGCACCCCTTGGTTTCCTTGAAGATATAAAGAAATATTCAATGAAAGCGATCACACACCAACACGGCTCTGTTGATATGGATATGATGCTCGGCAAAAACTATGAGGTGTTTACCATTCCGCACCACGCAACGGGTATTCATGTCACCGAAAAGGGAATTGATTATCTCGAAAACTATGTAAAAGAGGTAAGAAGCGTTATCGGTTATGAAGTGCCGCTTGCAATTGACCATCTCGGACACATTCATATAAATGATTGCATTGCCATCGCAAAAAGACTTGAAAAATATAACATTGCCTGGCTTGAGGATGTTGCTCCTTGGCATTATACAGAGCATTATGTTAAGATCTCAAACGCCACAACTATTCCGATATGCACAGGTGAGGACATTTATCTCCATGAAAACTATGAGCCTCTTATGGCGAGCGGCGGCGTTTCGGTTGTCCATCCGGATATGCTTACCGTGGGCGGCGCTCTTGAGATGAAAAAGCTTGGTGATATGTGCGAAAAATACGGTGTTGCAATGGCGATCCACATGGCTGAAAGCCCTATCGCCTGCATGGCTGCGGTTCATACGGCGGCAGCAATTCAGAATATTCTTGCTCTTGAATATCATTCGGTTGATTGCCCTTGGTGGAATGATCTTGCCATTGGAATTGCAAATCCGCTGATAAAGGATGGATTTATTGATGTTCCCGATGCTCCGGGGCTTGGAATCGACCATCTTAACGAAGAGCTTATTTCAGAGCATATGCACACAAAATATCCCGATAAATGGGCGGATAGCTCTGCTTGGGATAAGGAATGGGCAAATGACAGAGAATGGTCGTGAGGTGTTTAAATGTTTGATTTAAAAGGTAAAAAGGCACTGATAACAGGTTCAACGCAGGGAATCGGTCTTGCCGTTGCAAAGGCATTTTCCGAAAGAGGAGCAAGTGTTATCATTCACGGTGCGACAAGTGAAGAAAAATGCAAGAAAGCTCTTGCAGAGGCAAACGGCACAGACTTTGTCATATGCGATCTTTCGGATACTAATGCAGCGAATAAGATTTACGAAAAAACAGGCGATGTAGATATCCTTGTTCTAAATGCTTCCATTCAGTATAGAACTCTTTGGCAGGATGTGCCATATGATGAATTTGAAAAGCAGATGAAGGTCAATGTTTTCTCCTCGCTTGCTTTGATTCAGAAATATCAGAGAGCTATGGTCAAAAACGGATGGGGAAGGATCATAACCGTCGGAAGTGTTCAGCAGCACAGACCAAATCCTGCAATGCCCATTTACTCCGCTTCAAAATGCGCCCAGATGAGCCTTGTTGAATGTCTGTCAAAGGATCTTGCACCAACAGGTGTTACCGTAAATAATATTTCTCCCGGCGTTATCGCAACACCGAGAAATGATGCGGTACTTTCCGATCCCGAATTTTATAAAAATGTTATGAAAAAGATCCCAATGGCAATTCCGGGACATACTGACGATTGCATCGGAGCATTTCTTCTTTTAGCTTCCGAAGAAGGAAAATATATTACAGGTGCAGATGTAAAGATCGACGGTGGAATGAGCCTCTAATTAGTTAAAAAAATTAAAAGATAAATAGGTGGTATAGTAATGCATTTTAATGTCAAAGAGGAAATAATTGCTCTAACTCCCCAGTGGAAGGGAAAGAGAATGGAAGACGGAAGGCCCTATGTTGAGGACAAATATCTTGATGCCCTCAAAAAAATGACTCTTGAAGAGGTTTGGAAGCCGATTTTCGTCAAGGGATATGAAAATCAGTTTGTCGGCGGCGGAGTGAATCCCCTTAATGTACTCCATGACGACGGCAGAAAGCTCATCGGAAGAGCCGTAACTTGCTCGTTCTGTCCCACCCGTCCCGATCTGCATGAAACGATGTTCGCAGTTGGCGCAGAAGAGGGAAGGAACGGAAACTATAACCAATGGGTTATCGACTCTCTTGTTGAAAGAGATGTTGTTGTTGTTGATATGTTCGATAAGATATATAAGGGAACATTCCTTGGCGGAAATCTCACAACAGCAATAAAAACAAGAACGAAGAATGGCGGTGCTGTTGTTTGGGGTGGAATCCGTGATGTTGAACAGATGAAGCAGGTTGAAGGCGTTCAGGTTTATTACAGAGGAATTGATCCCACACCGATTCGTGACTTCGTTATGACAGGATTTAACTCGGTCGTTAATTTTGGCGGTGCTGTATGTCTCCCCGGTGATGTTGTTTTCGGTGCCGGCGGCGGAGTACTCTTTATCCCCAGTCATCTTGTTGCAGAGGTTGTTGATGGGGCGGCAAAGACACATGTAAAAGACGATTTCGGCTTTGAAATGATCTCACAGAATAAGTTCACTACAGCTCAGATCGACAGAAATACATGGACCGAGGAAATGCTTGATCTACTTATGGACTTCATAAAGAACGATCCCCGAGGCGAGCCTTACCGTGATCTTGATTGGTCCCATGAATATGATCTTGCAAGAAACGGCGATCCTAACGACACACAAACGGCACTTTAAAACAAAAAACGGCAGTTTTCACTGCCGTTTTTTGTTTCGGAAGAGTAAATTATCTCATCTTTTATTTTAAACGCTTTCTCCACTCTCCGGGGCTGACACCATAGTATTTTTTGAACATTCTTGAAAAATTTGAAACGCTGTTAAAACCGCAACAAAAAGCGGTTTCGGTTATGCTCTTGCCGATTTCAAGACGCCATTTTGCAACATATAATCTTCTCTCCAAAAGATACCGCTGCATGGTTTGTCCTGTTTCCTTTTTAAAAATATAAGCAAGATATTTTCTGTCAAGATTGACCATTTTGGCAAGTGATTCAATCTTTATATCACTGTTAAAATTGTAAAATATATATTCTTGAACCTCTCGTACATAGTAATTTGTCTGAGCACCGGTCGAAAAAAGATCAGCATATAAATTGAAAAGCATTGCCGCAAGGTGATATTCTCTCGACCAAGGCGCGTTATTTGTTGCTATCATTTCCTGAAATATTCCGGGGGCAACCTTAAAAACAGGATCAAGCTCGGAGAATTTTTTGCTAAGCTCACCGTCAAAACCTATCCATATATAGTGCCAAGGCTTTTCCTCATCCGCAACATAGGAACACTTTTCGCCTTTAAGAATAATAAATGCATCGCCCGGGTTCACCACATAAGCATTCCCGTTTTTGTAAAGTACACCTTTGCCGCATTCAACATAATGAATCATGGTACATGTATCGGAATATGAAGCTGATTCTCCGATTTTACCGGGTTGACAGTGTTCATATCCCATAAAAAGAGGATTCAAATCTTTGAAATTCTTATTGGTTAATGTTATATATTTGTGAATAAGCCATCCCCCCCGTACAGACATTATATCATATTTTTAGTAAAAAATGCAATGAAAAAATTTCAATGCTGACATTATATCAAAAAACACTGTCATAAAGGATGGAAAATTTAATTGAAAATGATATAATGAACTTGAAATTCTTATATTTATGAGAAAGGAATAAAAAAATGAAAAAACACATAATGTCAGTTTTTGCCATTGCTTTAATCATCGCATCTGCACTCGTTTTCTCTGCCTATGCTGAGGATGCAGTAGGAAATGATTATTATTATTCGATAGATGAAAATGGCATTTTAACGATAAGCGGCGAAGGAGACGGCATCCTTGATTTTTCGAGCATTCCCACATCAGATGACCTGACTATGATACCGTGGCTCGAAAATGCAGATTCTATTTCCGAAATCATTGTCGATGCCGAAATAGTCTCGGCATCACCTTATGCATTTTCAAATTTACCCAATTTGACCTCCGTAACGCTCCCGGCGACATTTACGGATTTCAATTCGGATTTTCTTTTCGCTAACAATTCCAATCTTACCCAGATTAAGATCAGCGAAAGCACAAACAGCGGCGTTATTGACCTTACAGGCGCAAAAGCTTTGAGCGCAAGTGCGTTTGCAGGCTCATTCGACGGTGTTTTACCAATAATTTATTTGGCAAAGGATCTTTCTGTTTCGGCTTTGGATCTTTCCGAAGGCTGCGGAAACATTACTTTTGTTACATATCCGACATGTACTGCTGCAACAAGTGTTCGTTCACTTATAAAAACAGAAAAAGCAAATATCACTCTTGACTATTTTTCGGAAGAATATGACTCATCTTTGGTGAGAGCAGGTGCTGAAAGTAAATACAGTTGGAACATTGACACAGCAACAGGTAAGCTGACTATCACCCGCACTTCAACATCATGGACATCTATTACATTCAGCTCCACTGCAAGCCTTAAGGCGTGGAAAGAAATATGGAGAGACGCAATTATCAGCGTTGAATTTTCAAATTTCTCCTATTGTGCATTTTATAACAGCAGTAATGCCGGAGAATGTATGTTTGCCAATCTCCCTAACCTTGTAAGCGTTCATATGAATGGTATCACCGAAATAAAGGAGCAGGCTTCAGGAGGTTTCTTCAGTGGTTGTCCTTCTCTGACAACAGTTTCTTTCAATAGTACGCTCACCGAAAATGTTGTGAGCCTTAAAGGTCTTAAGAACCTTACAGGCGGTAATCTTGATAATATGTTTGACGGTTGCAGCTCTATTAAGAAGGTTATTCTAACGAGTGCAGGATTGATAAGCGGTTCTAATACATATACCTACATATACGCTTCTATGTTTAACAACTGTATATCACTTAAGGAAATAACAATCCCCACCTATACAACAGAGATACGAGCAAATGCTTTTTCGGGATGCACATCACTTGAGAGTATTATCATTCCGAGCAATGTTGTAACATTGGGTACAGGAGCCTTTAGCGGCTGTTCCGCTCTCAATGAGGTTACGATCAACGCAACCGGATTTTCAACTTCAGGTCAAGTTTTTGATGACAGAGCAAATCTCGTTGTTTACACACAGACCCGTGAAGATGCAAACGCAATCAAGAGCACTTTTGCTTATGAGCAAACAAAAATAATCGCACTTGTAAGCGAAAGCGGCACCGTTGGCGAATATAGCTGGACAATTGATGGCGAAGGAACTCTGAAAATCACGGGCGAAGGCTCGGGAGCACTCACATATGACGGCGAAATGCCCTGGATGGAATTTGCAAATGATATTTCTGCAATTTCGGTAGAAGCTTCTATAACATCGGCAGATGATTATGCTTTTGCGAATCTTCCAAATGTTAAGTCGATAGTTCTTCCTGAGTCCTTTACAGCGATAAGCTCCGAATATATCTTTGCAAATAATCCAAAGCTTGAAGAAGTGGATCTTTCAAATGCCACTTCAATCAGCTCAAGTGCTTTCTACGGTTCTTTCGGTGAAGCTTCACCGAGAATAATGCTTTCAAAGAGTATTTCCGTTTCAGGTATTCTTATCCCCGATTGTGATCAAATAACCTTTGTTTCTTATCCTACCTGTGATGCTGCAACAAGTGTTCGCTTGCTTATAAAGAATACTGACGCAAATATTAAGCTTGAATACTATTCAAAGGAATACGATCCGTCACTTGTGAGAGACGGTAGCAATACCTTTGGTAAAGCTTATACATGGACATTTGATGAAGAAACAGGGAAGCTTACGATCACAAGCTCTGTTACAAGCGGATGGAGTGCAAATCTTTGCCTTGACAGCAGAAGCACCATCTATGAATGGAAGCAGATATGGCGGGATGCTATTATTCACATTGAAACCGTTACAAGCGCAAGCGGCGGAATGATCTATTGTCAAAATAGCGACGATGAATTTTTCTTTGCCAATATGCCAAATCTTCTTTCGATAAAAATAGATAGTGCTTATAACCAAATACAAGACGCAGTTTCCGGTGGTGTGTTTGAAGGAAATCCCTCTCTCACAACACTTGGTTGGGGATCAAACTTTAAGGAAGGCGAAATCAACCTTAAGGGCTTGCAATATTGGACAGTTCAGGAACCCGATTATATGTTCAGAGGATGTTCATCCATTAAAAAAGTAATTTTCAGAACATCATCAATTTCGGACAGCGCAGATAAGACCGCAACTCCCTATATCTTTGCTTCAATGTTTGAAGGATGCACCTCACTTGTTGACATAACCTTGCCAACATACATAACTTCTATTCAGTCAAAGGCCTTTGCGGGATGCACTTCACTTCGCAGTGTAACAGCAGCATCTGCTTCGTTAACATCTGTTGCCGAAAATGCGTTCCCCGATATTGAAGGACTTGTGATAAATGTCAGCAACAGCGAGATCGCAGATCTTTTTGGTGATTTTGAATTTACCGATGTAGTTTATCCCGGAAAATTTTATAATGCAGTAACAATGGACGGCTTTAGCGTTCGCATAGCGGATTATAACGGTCTGCGCGGACTGTTTTCGGTAAGCCGGGGAATCGTCAATGAAAATGAAGCAAAAGGCTTTACATTGCTTGAATACGGAACGATTGTTGCTTCTGCCGAAAACAAGTCAAATTGCGTTCTTATCTCGGATGGAAACGGTGGGTATACCGCTGTCGGCGCAATTAAAACAGAAGTTTGGAATAATGATGACGGCTTTGTCGGTAAATATCTTTCCGATTCAGAAAACAAGACAGAGTTTGCTGTGACGGTCGTTAATTTCGACGAAAAGAATTATCAGTCTGATGTTTATTTCTGTGCATACGAAGTTTGGCAGGATTCAGACGGTAATATAAATATCACATATACCGATTGCGCAGGAACAGATTATGATGAGGTAAGTCTATATGATATCAGCTATGAAATGTGGAAAAACGGAATAGTTACCGATGAAATGGATAAGGATAGTATTGTGAAGGATATAATAAATTCTGTTCCGCTGGACGGAAAGAGAATAATTTTCATTGGAAATTCGCATATTTTCTATGGTAACACGGTTCTTTGCAAATATGCAACAGACACACTCACGCAAGAGGGAAGAATGAACGACGAAGGTTATTTCTACCAGCTTTGCAAGGCGAACGGAATGGATGTGAATGTTACAAACTGGACTATAGGAAATCATCTGCTTGACGATTTCTTCTCCGGAAGCTGTTCCGCAAACAGAGGTTGCGATGGAGTCGACCACGCATCATACCTTACCGATCCGTATTATGACTATGTTGTTGCTTGTTATGGCACAAGAGGTCAGACAAACTATATCGAATGGCTGGATGTTATGATAGACTTCTTTAAAGAAGCAAATCCAAATGTAAAATTCTATCTTATGGCACAGTCATCGGCTCATGGAATTGACAACAGAGCAACAGGCCCCGATACAGTATTCCTTGAGAGCTTAAAAACGCTTGGTGAAAAGGGCGTAACTGTCATAGATTGGGGCAAGATAATTGCAGACATTGTGAACGGTGATGTTGAAGTCCCCGGAGCGACACTTGAATATAACAAAAACACATTTGTTGTAAACCAGAGCGCAAATGACGGATATCATCCCAACCAGCTTACAGGTTATATCACAACCCTTATGACATATAGCATCATCACAGGCGAAAGTGCTGTCGGACAGCCGTATTATTTCTGCGGAGACGATTCCTATAGCTCGGATTATCAATATCGCACATTTGATGAATTTATCTCCACATATTATACATATAACGGTGCGACAACCAACTATGCCGATGTGTTTGCTTCAGAGGATGACATGACCGGAATACAGAAGCTGATCGACAAATACATTGAAGAAAAACCGTACTTAAATTATAGTTTTCAGTAATTAACAAAAAGCCTATCTCGTGTCTGAGATAGGCTTTTGTAATATATATTATTTTTTCATATATACATTCCGTTATCAATGAGTATTTTTCGAAGCTCCGAAACATCAATACCATAAGATTTTTTATTTTGAAACGAAGCAAGTGCCGCCGCAGTTCCCGAAGATTGACCTGTCATCATGCAAGTTCCCATTATTCTTGTGCTTGCATGAGCCACATGGTCACTTGAAATACATCTTCCGCAAGCAAAAAGGTTAGAATATGTATTCGATATGATAGAACGATAGGGAATATCATAATAATTTTTCGGAAGATGACCGCCAATAGCTCGTTTTTTTCCGTTTGGATCATGAATATCAATCATATAAGAGCCGCGAGCAATACAATCATCAAATTCTCGGCAGTTAATGGCATCAAGCCCCGTAAGAACATATTTTCCTACCATTCGATTGGTTTCTCTAATTCCAAGTGTTGAACCCGAATGAATATAATAAGCATTTTTAAAAGCGGGGATAAAGGTTTTGAGAAAATCAATTATCGCAATAATCTGCTTTTGCGCCAAAATCTCACCCGTTGAAAGACTGTCAGCATCAGAGCCGTCGATTCCGATAACTCTTGACATATTCACGGCAAGAGCACCTTTTCTTGTGGTTTTTGTAACAAGAATTCTGCCCTGAGGCATTGGTATTTTATCATCATCAGAAAGCTCGAAACCGCATGTGCCACAGAATTTCCAAGCGGAGAATTTTTCTCTTGTTATGCCGAAATCGCCAAAATGCAGCTCTTTGTTATTGAGCTTATATGCTTCCTCGGTATCGACACCGCCAAGTACAAAGAATATCGAAACAGGCTGCATAAGTCCGTTTTTTGTACAAGAATTATAAACAGAGCCCTCTTGCCCACTGTCATCATGCGTTTTATCAAAGCCTGTAACTCTTAGGGAATCATACGAATCCTCTTCGCTGCCTTTGACAAATTCAGCACCGCTTTCGCAAACAAGAAGTGCATCACCTGTAGAGTCAATAAAATTCTTTGCAAAAATTTGTTTCAGACCGTTTACATCATGAACTATGATGCTTTCTATCCGATCATTTTCGGTAGTAGAGGAAAGAAATGAAGTGTGAAACATTATATCAGCGCCAGCGTCCTGCACCTTGTCAAGCAGAACATATTTAACGATATGGGGAGAAGCAATATCCCAAACATCCGCACCGTTCTGATCGCAAGTGCAATACTTTTTGGACATAGAAATGACCTCATCGGTTATCTCCTTGACAAGACCGCCGAAGCTTACACCGTTTCTGGCGTTTGTAGCAGAAATCGGCGTAACGATTCCGAGAGTTCCTTGACCTCCGAGAACACCGCTTGACTCTATGAGAACTGTTTTAGCACCCATTCTTGCCGAGGCGATAGCGGCACAGCATCCTGCAACACCGCCGCCAACGACACAAACATCATATTTTTCAGAGCGTTCAACAATATAATTCACACAATTTCCGTTCATATTACTTTTTATAAACCTTTCTCGGTTTTTCCTTATTGTTTACGCAATTGGCTGTAATAATAACTTTCTTTAAATTCTCTTCCGAGGGAATATCATACATAAGATCGACCATGATCTCTTCCATAATCGAACGAAGGCCTCTTGCGCCTGTATTTCTTTCAAGAGCCTTTGCTGCAACCGCTTCAAGTGCTTCGTCCTCAAATTCAAGCTTGACACCATCCATATCAAAGAGCTTGATATATTGCTTTACAAGTGAATTTTTCGGTTCACTGATAATTCTAACAAGAGCGTCCTTATCAAGATCTGAAAGCGGAACTATAACAGGAATTCTTCCCACAAGCTCGGGAATAAGGCCGTATTTCACGATGTCGTGAGGATTCACATCCTTATAAATACCGTTTTCCTTCTTTTCGGCCTTTTTGAGTATCTCGCCCGAGAAGCCGATGGACTGATTGCCCTTGCGCTTTTCGATGATCTGCGAAAGACCATCAAATGCGCCACCGCATATGAAGAGGATATTCTCAGTATTTATCTGAATAAAATCCTGATTCGGATGCTTTCTTCCACCTTGAGGCGGAACATTTGCAACCGTACCCTCGAGAATCTTGAGAAGCGCTTGCTGAACGCCCTCTCCGGAAACATCTCTTGTTATGGAGCGATTTTCGCTTTTTCTTGATATCTTATCAATTTCATCAATATAAATTATGCCTCTTTCGGCAAGCTCAATATCGAAATCAGCCGCCTGAATGAGCCTGAGGAGGATGTTTTCAACATCCTCACCAACATAACCTGCCTCTGTGAGTGTTGTTGCATCTGCAATGGCAAAAGGCACCTTGAGAGTTTTTGCGAGGGTCTGCGCAAGATAGGTCTTTCCGACACCGGTGGGGCCTATAAGAAGAACATTGCTTTTCTGAAGCTCAATAATATCTTCGTTTTCTTCACCTTTGGATTTTTTAAAATTCTCCTCACGGTTCATTATGCGCTTATAGTGGTTATAAACCGCAACTGAAAGTGCTTTCTTTGCCTCATCCTGACCGATAACATATTTATCAAGTGATTCTTTTATCTCTCTGGGGCGGGGAAGGGCTCCCGGAGCAAGGCTGTCAAAATCAACAGCGGGTCCGGAATTCGTGCTTATCAGCTCCTGGCAAGCATCAACACAGTAATCGCAGATATAAACTCCATCGGGGGAAGGAATAAGAAAATTAACCTGTGTTTCGCCCCTTCCGCAAAAGGAGCAATATCTTGTAGGTTGATTGTTTTTAGTTGCCATCAGTTAAAAACCTTTCAATGAATTAGGCACGCTTTGTGAACACTTTATCAATAAGACCGTATTCGAGCGCCTGATCTGCTGTCATAAAATTATCTCTCTCTGTATCTCTCTCGATGATCTCAAGAGCTTTGCCGGTATTATCAGCGAGGATCTTGTTGAGTCTGTCGCGTGTGCGCAAAATATGATCTGCATGAATTTTGATATCTGTTGCCTGACCTCTTGTTCCTCCGAGAGGCTGATGGATCATAATTTCGCTGTTGGGAAGAGCAAATCTCTTACCCTTTGCACCGGAAGAGAGAAGGAATGCACCCATGCTTGCCGCCATACCAATGCAGATGGTTGAAACATCACATTTGATAAAGTTCATTGTATCATAGATAGCAAGACCTGCGGAAACAGATCCGCCGGGACTGTTTATATAAAGGGAGATATCCTTATCGGGATCCTGAGCTTCGAGGAAAAGAAGCTGTGCAACCACAAGGGAAGCGGTTGTGTCATTTACCTCGTCTGCAAGAAAAACGATTCTGTCATTAAGAAGCCTTGAATAGATATCATAAGCTCTCTCACCGCGGTTGGTCTGTTCAATTACTGTTGGTACAAGTGCCATAATATTATCCTCCAAAATAAAAAGTATTTCTGATGAAAACTGCCGCTCGGAAGCGGCAATTCTCAAAGTTTAATTATATTATTCCTCAGCCTTGGGCTCTTCTGCCTTCTTTGCTGCGGGCTTTCTTGTTCTCTTGGGCTTTTCTGCCTCTTCTGCAGGCTTTTCTTCAGCTTTTGCATCATCAGCCTTTGCAGTTGTCTTCTTTGTTGTTGTCTTCTTTGCTGCAGGTTTCTTTGCAGGCTTGGGCTCCTCGGGAGCCTTTTCGGTTACAACAGCCTTTTCCTTAACAAGCTCAACAGCCTTCTTAACCTTCATATCAGCTGCGATCATATCCTCAGGAATGCTGTTCTTAGCCTCTTCCACAGGAACATTATAAGCCTTTGCGATGCTTTCATATTCTTCGTTTATATCAGCATCGGAAGCTACGATACCCTCAAGCTCTGCGATCTTCTCAAGAGCGAGGCGTGTCTTAACCTGCTTTTCAGCCTGGGGACGCATCTGCTCACGGAGAGCATCAAGTGTAAGACCTGTATACTTGAAGTATGTGTTAAGATCAAGGCCCTGCATTCTGAGTCTGGAATCGTAATCACGAACAAAGTTTTCTGTTTCTGCTACGAACATACACTCGGGAATATCAGCCTCAAGCTTTGCGATAAGAGCTGCGATGATCTGCTCTTCGATCTCTGCATCAGCAGTTCTTGCATGTCTCTCTTCGATTTTTGCCTTGACATCAGCCTTATATTCAGCAAATGTATCAAATTCGGAAACATCCTTTGCAAATTCATCGTCAAGCTCGGGAAGCTCCTCTTTTTCGATCTTATGAAGAACGCACTTGAAAACAGCATCCTTATCTGCAAGTTCAGAAGCATGATAATCAGCAGGGAACTTAACATTTACATCGAAGCTGTCGCCAACATTCTTACCAACGATCTGTTCCTCAAAGCCGGGAATAAACTGACCCGAGCCAAGCTTGAGCTTGTGCCCCTCAGCCTTACCGCCGTCAAACTGTTTATCGTCAACATAACCGTCAAAGTCGATGACAGTTGTATCGCCCATTTCAGCAGCACGGTCTGTAACCTCAGTCTCTCTTGCGTTTCTTTCCTGAACAGTTTTGATCTCACGATCAACCTCCTCGTCTGTAACGGGGATAACTGTCTTTGAAACTTCAATTCCGAAATAATCCTTGATCTCAACATCGGGCTTTACATAAACAACAGCCTTCATAACGAGACCGCCTTCATCAATGGAAACGATATCGAACTCGGGATTTCCAACGATCTCAAGCTCGGATTCCTTAGCCGCTGCATCATAAGCCTCGGGAAGGAGATCATTGATAGCATCCTCATAGAAAACACCTGTGCCGTACATCTTCTCGATAACGGACTTGGGTGCCTTACCTTTACGGAAGCCGGGAACGTTGATATTCTTAACGCTCTTGCGATAAACCTTCATAACAGCATCGTCGAAGGTCTTTTTGTCGATCGAGAACTCAATTTCATACTTATTTTTCTCGATCAGTTCCTTTTTTGTTAAACTCATTTTTGTCCTCCAAAAGAAATAAATGAAAATTTTTTATATCCTATATATTTTATCCTTTTTATGCCAAAAAGTCAAGTGTTTCCGCGTATTTTCTTCAATATTTTTTCAATAATCGTCAAAAAATATTGGCATTGGAGCGAATTTCAGAAAATCTGCGGATGTGAGTGACATTGAAATTCCTTCAAACACTGTTGTTTTCTGAACAAAATATGATCCGTGTATATGTCCGAAATAGCAACGGTTAATATTATACTTATGCAACATATCAATGATCGGTCTGCATTCATAACCGTTCCAAACAGGAGGGAAGTGAAAGAACACCAAAATCGGAATATTTTCATCACCAGCCTGTAGTTCTTTTGCCGATTTAAGACTCATTTCAAGTCGCATAGTTTCTCTATTGACAATTTTATCAAAATCCGTTTCACTGACAGTCTTTTGTTCTTTTTCATCATAGAACCATCCTCGTGTGCCGCAAACTATGCAATCCTCAAGTCTGAATGCGTTGTTATGAAGCATCTTGATGGATGTTATTCCTTTATCCTTAAAAAAAGTTTCAATCTTTCCGACGGTCGACCACCAAAAATCGTGATTTCCTTTGCTTATTATCTTTGTTCCGGGCAAAGAATCTATAAACCTGAGATCATCATATGCTTCTTCAAGCTTCATTGCCCAGGAAATATCGCCGGGAATCATAACAGTATCCTCTGCGCATACAACTGCGCTCCAATATTTCTTGATTCTCTCTGCGTGATTTGCCCAATTCTGACCAAAAACCTCCATCGGCTTATTGGTTTTTTCCGACAGAGACAAATGGAGATCGGCAATTACAAATAATGACAAAGCAAAATCACCACTCTTTCGTATAAAATCTTACTATGCGGTCAAAAATATAATCGGCTCAAGGAGCTATTCTATTTACCGCAATGCGGTGTAAGGAGAAAAAAGATGGAAGATAAGAAAACCTGCACAAGCGGCAATTGCAAGCACCTCAGCGGAATCAACTGCGATGTTTGCAACTGCTATTACAATGCAGAAGGATGCTATTGCACAGCTGACAAGATCGCTGTTGGACCTTCCTATGCAACATCCTCTACAGACACAGTTTGCGCAACATTCAAAAAGAAAGACTAATTAATATTATCAGAGGGCAGGGCGAAATATCGCCCTGCTTAATTATTTTGCAAATTTAAGAACCTCTGCGGGCATTTCATCCGCATCAATAACCTTATCAAAAACAACCTTTCTTTCGCCAAGTCCTCTGAGAGGATAAGCAATTTCGGTGTCTGTATATGCGCTGAGTGCATCGAGAGCATCAAGCTGATCGGCAGGAGCATCTTTTCCAAGTGCTGTATATACATCTGCAGCAAATTTATAAGGACTTGCTGTAGAATCCACAACAGTTACTCTCGTGTCATTGTTATCGGAACAGTACCTTTCGGCAGCGGAAACACCGACAGCGGTATGAGTATCGCAAAGATAACCGTATTTTTCAAAAGTTTCCTTAATTGTCTTTGCTGTTTCATTTTCATCAGCATAATAACCGGAGAAAAGCTCATCTATCTTGGTTTTTACATCAGCGGAAACTGTATATTTTCCGCTTTCCGCAAGGCTCTTCATATAAGAAGCGGTTTCGTCTGCGCCTGCGCAGAAATAGAGAAGTCTTTCCAGATTGCTTGAAATAAGAATATCCATTGAAGGAGACATTGTAAGATGGAATGCGCGGTTTCTGTCATAAGTACCGTTCTCAAGAAAATCTGTAAGAACATTGTTCATATTTGATGCGCAGATAAGGCGTGCAATGGGAAGACCCATAAGCTTTGCAAGATATGCGGCAAAAATATTACCGAAATTGCCCGTGGGAACACAGAAGTTGATCTCGTCACCAAGCCTTATCTTGCCGTCATTTACAAGATCACAATATGCAGAGATATAATAGACTATCTGAGGAACAAGTCTGCCCCAGTTGATAGAGTTGGCACTGGAGAAGAAATAGCCGTTCTCATCAAGAGCTTTCGCCATATCGGAATCAGCAAAGATCTTCTTAACATTGCTCTGTGCATCGTCAAAATTACCTCTGATAGCGCAAACATTCACATTTGAGCCTTCCTGTGTCGCCATCTGAAGCTTCTGAACACGGCTGACACCGCCTGTTGGATAGAACACCATAATCTTAACTCTGTCGATATCCTTATATCCCTCAAGAGCTGCTTTTCCTGTATCACCTGAGGTTGCAACGAGAATAAGTGCTGTTCTTTCCTCGCCTGTTTTCACCAGTGCTCTTGAAAGAAGTCTGGGCATGATCTGAAGCGCCATATCTTTAAATGCGGCCGTAGGACCGTGCCAAAGCTCGAGAGAATAGATATTGTCATGTATATTTTTTACGGGAGCGGCACCTCCGACGAATGATTTTTCGCTATATGCAGCCTTGCAGTCAGCGAGCAATTCTTCATATGTATAATCGGTCAGATATCTTGAAAGAACATTCGCTGCTCTTTCGGGATAAGAGAGAGGACAAAGTGCTTTAATATCATCGGTGGAGAGGGAAGGGATCTCATCAGGAACGAAAAGACCTCCGTCATTCGCCAGACCTTGCTTTATTGCCTCTGCGGATTCGATTTTGTTTTTCTGATTATCTCTTGTGCTCTGATATTTCATTTTTTCAGCCTTTCGTATTGAAATAATTTTTCTTATCTGTTATCGCTTCTTATTCCAAAAGCGTTTCTGATATAGTTCAGCTTCAAAAGTCTTCCTTCTTTTGTAAGATACACCTCAACAACATCCATTCTCGGGCGCAACCCTGCGGCGCTTTTCGTGTTATACATATATTCAAGAGCCGCATCAAGGAGATGCTTTTGCTTATATCTGTCAACAGCGCTTTTGGCGCTGCCAAATTTTTCAAGAGAAGGGGACTTTGTTCTGGTTTTCACCTCAGCGAAAACAATATGATTCGATTTTCTTGCGATAATATCTATCTCATTATGACCCGATCTATAATTTTTTTCGATAACGGTATATCCGTTAACCTCATAAAATTCAGCGGCGATCGACTCACCCAGACGCCCATTTTCGTTACTCTTCATCTTTTTTGTCGAGGAATCTTATAAATTGTTTTCTGTGTATCGGGGATGGCCCATATTTAAATAATGCTTCTTTGTGCTCTTTTGTTCCATATCCCTTGTGCTTTGCGATTTTATATTCAGGATATTCGGCATCAAGCTCAGCGCATATTCTGTCTCTTGCAACCTTTGCGAGTATCGAGGCAGCGGCAATGCTCATGGAGGTTGCATCACCTTTTATTATGGCAGCGCTGTCAATCGAAAATCCTCGGTTTATATTTCCGTCGATAAGAGCAAAATCTGCTTTTACCGAAAGCCCTTCGATAGCACGGCGCATTGCAAGAAGATCTGCCTCAAGGATATTCAGCTCGTCGATCTCCTCAACCGAGGCAGATGCGATACAGTAAGCTATTGCATTTTCTCTTATCACATCAAAAAGAGCCTCTCGTTTTTTCTCGGTAAGCTTTTTCGAATCATTAAGACCTTCGATAAACAGCCCTTCCGGAAGTACGCAAGCTGCGGCATAAACAGGACCGCAGAGAGGACCTCTGCCCGCTTCATCGACCCCGCATATGACCTTATATCCCATTTCCGAATATTTGTTTTCAAGTGAATAATCCGGCATTTTGCTACCTCATTCATTAACCTTCTCGATGGTGATCCTGCCAAGCTTGCCGGCTCTGAATTCATCAAGAAGCATATTTGCGGTTCTTTCTTCATTGATCTCGCCACCCGAGATCAGAAAGCCTCTTTTTTTACCAATAATTCTGAATAGCTCATAATCATCGGTTTCATCGTATTGGGATATCTCACCAAGTTTATACCTCTCACAAAGGAGAGCAGGGTACATATTTCGCATTCTGGAGACGAGAGCAAGCGCAATTGCTTCGATTTCGAGAACCGAATCTTTTATTGCGCCTGTAATTGCAAGATTTTCTCCAACTGCTCTGTCGTCAAATTTAGGCCAAAGAACGCCGGGCATATCAAGCAGGTCAATACCGATAGTTGTTGAAACCCATTGCTTATCAACCGTGACGCCGGGGCGATTCTCAACCTTGGCTTTTTTATTACCGCTGATTTTATTGATAAGCGAAGATTTTCCCACATTTGGGATCCCGACCACCATAGCACGAAGCTTTCTGCCGCTCATGCCTTTTTCCTCATAGCGTTTGAGTTTTTCGCTGAGAACTTCTTTTATGACAGGAGCGATCTTGTTCATGCCCTCGCCTGTAATACAGTCTGTTGCGAGACAAACTCTGTTTCCGGCTGTATATTTTTTTACAAATCTTGCGGTTTTGTCCGGATCGGCAAGAGAAGCCTTATTTAGCAAGGTTATCATAGGCTTCTGCTCGATGATCTTCATAATTTCCGGATTATGCGAGCTATAAGGTATTCTTGCATCGAGAATTTCTATTACTACGTCAACTTGTTTTAGGTGCTCGGTTATCATACGGCGTGTTTTCGCCATATGCCCCGGGAACCATTGAATTATTTCTGTTGGCATAACTGTTTCCTTTATTAAATTTATTCAATCGGACCGAATTTTGAGAAAGGAGTAAGTCTCAGAAGTGCTTTGCCGATAACTCTTCTTTCATCAACAAAGCCGATCCAACCGGAGCGGCTGTCTGTTGAGTGATTTCTGTTATCTCCCATCACGAAAAGATGACCTTCGGGAACTGTCATAGGATACTCAAAATCCGATTTCAAAAGCGTGTAGCCTTCCTTGAGGTAAAGATATTCCGATTCGTCAAGAACGCTTGTATTGCCGTTTTTATCGGTAATTGTGACCGTCCATGTGTCAAAATCAATATCAATCGTCTCTCCCTCTGTGGCAATAACTCGCTTAACAATAGGCTCATTGAGACCGTATGAATCATTAGAGGTCTGATGAAAAACGATGATATCTCCTGTATCGGGGGTATAATTGATATTTGAAACGATAAGCATTTGCTTATTGGCAAGTGTGACATCCATAGAACCGCCCGAAACAACGCATAGACGAGAAACGAAGGAATACAAGGTCAAAACTACGCAGGCAGCAACAACAAGGATCTCGATTATATCATAAAGTTCTCTTGCAAATGTTGTCTTTTCTTCATTTTTTGCAGTATTCATATTTCCCATTTTTACCTCAAATCTCTCCTGTGAGAAGTCCCATAAGATCGTGACCGTGAGGAATATAATTATTTTTATTCTCAGCAGTTTTCTCGGAGAAAAGAGAAACTCCGTCATAAGCTTTTGCGGAATTATATATCATGAAAGGAACGGGATCTATAGCATGAGTTCTTATCGCTATAGGTGTTGGGTGATCGGGAAGAACCATGATCTTAAATTCTTCTCCTGTGCCGTTAAGATATTCATAGACGGGCTTGAGAATAAGCTCGGAAATTTTCTCGATTGAAATCACCTTATTTTCGGTTTCAGCTCTGTGACCGCACTCATCAGGACCTTCAACATGAACATAAACAAGCTCTTTACCTCGCTTAAATGCATCAATTGCAGCATTTGCCTTGCCCACATAATTTGTGTGAACATTTCCTGTCACGCCTTCAACATCAATTGATTCCATTTTAGCACAAAGTCCTATGCCTTTGATAAGATCAACTGCAGAAATAACCGAAGCATCAAGCCCCCATTTATCTTTGAAGGAGGGAAGCTGTGGCTTTTTTCCCGGACTCCAGAGCCAAGCGGAGTTTGCTGGACGAAGTCCTCTTCTTCTTCTTTCTTCGTTTACGGGATGGTGATTGAGGATTTCAAAGCTATCACGCATAAGCTTATAAAATTCCTCGCCGCCGTCTTCCTTTCTCGGAAGATATTCACCGATAGTCTTGCCGAGAATATCATGCGGACGCATAAAATCATATTTATCGTTACCGTTTTTCCAGATAAGGCAATGCCTATAGCTGACACCGGTATAGAATTTTCTCATTTCATTACCAAGCTTTTCGTCAAGAGCCTTGATAAGAAGATCGGCTTCTGCGGTTGTGATCTCATCGGCACTATGGTCGATTATCGTCTTGCTGTCATAATCGCCTTCATCGGAAAGTGTAACAACATTGCATCTATATGCAGTCTCGTCGGGCATCATCTCGATTCCCATGCTGACCGCCTCAAGAGGTGAACGACCTTTAGAATAGATCTTTGGATCATAAGAAAGTATCGCAAGATTCGCAGTATCGCTTTCGGGAACCATATCTGCAGGAACATTGGAAACTGTTCCGATATATGATTTTGAAGCAAGCATGTCCATTGTGGGCTTATGAGCCTTTTCCATGGGGGTAATGCCGCCGAGCGAATCAATGGGCGTGTCAGCCATTCCGTCGGGAATAAGAACCAAGTATTTCATAGATTATATCTCCTTATATGTATATCAATTTAAAAACAATATCCATTATAATATTATACCACAAAATCTGTCAAGGTCAACAAGATTTTATTAATTTATAAAAAATTGTGCGAAGATATTGAAAAATGATGCTTAATATGATAAAATAATATTAAAATTGATGAAAACGGACAAAGGAACTATGAGAAAAAAGCTTATAATTATACTTACCGGAATTATTCTGACTATCGTTCTTGCAGCATCTCTATTCATTATTGAAAGTTTAGAAAGCAACAACGACGGGAAAGAAATTGTATATGATTTTGATTTTTATCCCGAAAATTATGATGAAAACATCTTTGACGATGCGGAATATATGAGCTTGAATCATATTATTTCATATAAAAGCGGTCCGCTTACGATATCTGTAAATCCCGAAGAATACTCCTCGGTCGATCCTGTGCTTGATTTTCTTGCAAAGCTTATCGAGACCATGAAGAACGGTGATTTTGAAGCATACGAGAGCTATTTTTCCGATGAATACAGACAGAAAAATCTTTTGCCCGAAAAATTCACCATGCAAAGGATCTATAATGTTACAATTGAAAAGATCAGCGAGGGAAGGGGAAGCAATGGCGAAGCGCAGCTTGTCTATATGCTTGATTTTATGATCAACAAGAATAACGGCAGTCTCCGAAGCGATATAGACAGCGATTCCTCAAAGCCCTGGTATCTTACGATAACAACAGATAACGAACAATATAAAATAGATAATATTTTGACATACAACCAGAAATAAAAAACAAGTGGCTGCGAAAAGCAGCCACTTGTTAAAAAAATAACAATAGGGAATTGACCCAAAAATTATTTAAGATCCTTGATAACTCTGTTGACCCATTCGATAAGGGCAGTATTCTCCTCGGGCTTGACCCCGCCAAAAAGACCGCACTTTGTGCAGAACACTTCATCAATAACATTCGTGCCGGCTTCAGTGAGTGTCTTTTTTAGAGCTGCCGCATCGTCTGCAGCACCGTCAATAAGTATTGCAACATTTCCAGCGCGAGTCTTATTAAGCTCCTTACAGAACTTTTCTGTTGCAGCATTCTGTTTTGCAGGAACAGCAAGAATTACGATGCGCTCCTTATCACAGGAATATGCAGGTGGGATCTTATCGACAGCGTTGGGAACAAGATCAAATTCGGTTTTGATATTGTTGGCAAGCGTCATCATTTTTTTCTTGGGAGAAGCTACAAGAACTCTCATTTTAATTGGCATTATTTTTTACCTCCAAAAATTTGATTAAATATATTCTACCATATAAAATCAGTTTTGTCACCATTATTTTCGAAAATTAATCAAAAATTTAAGTTTTATAGCTAAAAAGCTTCCCCTCATTATACAAAATTTGCATTTTGTATAATGAGATGTGTGTTTTAAGATGGGTACTGCTCTCCGTTTCTGATTTTTAGATATTTTTTTCTTGTGGCTTCGCCGCCTCTTAAATGTCTGACTTCTTTGTTGTTTTCAAGAATTTTTTTCACCTTATCATAAAGGAGCGGATCGCTTCTTCTTAGATTTTCCGTAACATCCTTATGCACTGTACTTTTACTAACACCAAAATAATATGCGGTGCTCCTTACTGTTGCATTGTTTTCGACTATATATTCACCAAGCTTTCTACATCTTTCTCCGTTTCTTGTGAAATTCATATTGCACCTCAAAAAAATATTTCGATACAATATATGTTATAAATATCAAAAATATCATAATGGAGACACACATGGTAACAAAAGAATCCGAAAAATTTATTTCTTCAACAATTCTCGAAGGCATGACCTCTATTTCTGCCCTTCTTAACTCTTCCGAAAATAATGATCGTAAAATCATTAAAGTTTTGTATAATGAGAGTAAAATCAAAAAGCACTTTCGAGAATTTAATTATCTTAAAAAAATGTCGCTTCTTCTCGGATTTGAGATTGAAACCGTTTCGGAGGATATTATTGAACAAAACACTATCGGAAATACACACGGCGGTGTTATTGCCATCTGTACCGAAAGGACAATCAAAGAGCTTCAATACAGTGATATCGTTCCGAATGGCGTTTATTTCATGCTTGAAGGCATAGAAGATCCTTACAATTTCGGCTATTCCCTGCGCTCGCTTTATGCATCGGGTGTTGACGGAATAATCCTTTCGCCAAGAAACTGGATGAGTGCCGCAGGAGTAGTTTCAAGAGCGTCCGCCGGTGCTTCGGAGCTGCTCCCTATGTATATTTGTGAGCCACTTAAGGCAATCGAAATGTTTAAAAATAAGGGATATTCGGTCTATTGCGCTGACAAGCCAAATTCCGTTTCAATTTACGAAACAGAGCTTAAAAAACCTTTGTTTGTACTTATCGGAGGAGAAAAGAGAGGAAACTCAAAACCTGTTCTCGATGCCGCAGACAAGATCATTTCAATTGATTACGGAAGAGACTTCCCTGCTGCGCTTTCAGCTGCCTCCGCTTCAACAGTCATTGCTTTTGAAATAATGAGACAAAATAAATAAACAAACTGCCGTGCTTTCGCACGGCAGTTTGTTTATTTAGAAGGCTTTGACCATTCACCGCTTGCCCTGTCCTTTACAAGCATCAAAGTATATCCGCCATCACCTGATCTGAAATATATTTCGGTATCATCATCAAGCTGAAGCGTAAAGGTATTTTTTGCGCCAAATTTGCTGTTGAAGCCGCCAAATGTTGAATAAAAATCAAGATAGTGCGCATCAGGTTCATTGGAACTATCCCTATACCCTCTTGTATAGCCCATGGCAGTAGTGATAGTAGTAGAAAAGGTCAAGACATTTTTATCGGAAATATGATAATCAACCAAAACAACATCGCCTCTTTTTATTGAGCCGGTAAATCCGAAAAATCCCAAAACAAGCAATATTACCAGAATTAATGCCGCAACAATCGCATTATGCTTCATAAAACAACCTCCTTAAAGCTCATTTCTGAATATAAGCGAGAACTGAGGCGGGTACAGAATCCTTCAAAAATTCGGCTGTCATATATGTCATACTTGTTGAATATTTTTCTTCACTGCATCTGACCACAATTCCTACCTTATATTTCTGTTCGGCTTCTGTGAAAATATTTCTTGTGTCGGTAATATTTGAAAGATTTTTAAGAACTTCCTTATAAATCCCAGTATCTTTTGGAAGTGATATTCCGTCCTCGGTGGAAAAGTCCTGCTTTTCGCCTGTATAAATGACAATATTCACAACCTTGCTTGCAAGATAATCATAATAATCATCAATAGTCTTTCCGCTCATATGAGCCCTTGCGAAGATATCATCAACAAATATCGGCGCCTGAAGCTGACGCATGCTAATATATTCAGCACCGTCAAATCTGTAATCACTGTAGAAATTCACTCTTCCGATCTGTGGTCTCTGGAAATACTCATAATCGATTCCGTCAAAATCATCCTTTACCGCAAGAAGTAACTCCTCAGACATATATTTTTGAATAACTTCACGCTCAAAAGCGTTATATTCGGTAATTCTATCATATCTGATGTGATATCTGTTCGGGCTAAAGTTTTCAAGATGTGCTGCCCAAATAGCCTCGTACTCATCCGAATTTGCCACAGCTTTAGCAAAAGCAGTCATCTGTTCGCTTTCAAGCATAACTCTCACTCGTCTTGCAACATGTATTCCGCTTTTCATTTTATATACAACATAATAGGTAAGCTGATCGTAATCATTTGTGTTGAATACTTTTTCATCTGTGGGATATTCACCGGCAACAGCAATTTCAATAGCACTTCCGTAAGGATCTGCAGATGTGGCAACCCAATCGCCTGCGCCTGTTATGAATTCTCCATGATATGATTTGAGATCTTTTCTTGAATTATCAAGGTCTACAGCCGCTTTGATAACATCTCTGTCCTCAAATTCAACTTCTTGGATCTGATTCAGAAGCGAAATATATACGCTCTTTACATTATCGGCCTTTGGAACATAGTTTTCAACTCCGAAAACATCAAATCCAATACAGAGGAAAAATACAAGCATAACAGCAGCATATACACCAAAGCCCTTTATACCGGAGAACATTTTTCTTGCATTTTTCCAAAGAATTGTGTTGAGAAGAAGAAAAGAAAGAAACGCGCCAAGAATAAGACCTATTACGTACCAAATAAAATCTCCTACCAAAGCATAGAAGAAGAGTCCACCGAGCCAAGTTACGGGAATTATCACGGAATAACGGAAAAATGCCGCAAATCCGTCAAATACGATCGGTGTTCCCGCCTTTTCGATCTTTCTTGCCTTATAAAGCGCAAGCGAGCCTGCCAAAATTGCAAGAGACCCCAGCGCATAGAAGAAATAATCAACGGTACTTATCTTATCTATAAGCTCATATGAAAACAGTCTCACAAACGGTACGAGTTTAAGAATAAATATTGTAGTGCCCTCCGCTTCAATATAATACGAAGGATTAAATGTTTCAAAAAACAGCTCAAGTGTTCCAAAAAGTGCACAATGGTATGTGAATGCAACAAAGCAGAGATAAAGCGTCATAAGAAGTCTCATAACACTTGTTCCGCAAAGCATTCCCGCAAGAATCGTCACAGAATAGATCATAAAAAACCCGAGCAATGAGATTCCGAAATTGGCAGCTATCTGCTTGAATATCAGAGCACCGTATCCTGCAGCCAGCTCTTGTGTTTCGCAAAGGACAAGCACAATAAGAGCATTTGCAAGAAATGTTGCAAGATAGCTTATAAGACCAACAGAAAATCTTGTGAAGAAAATGCTCTCACGGCGCATCGGAATGCTATGATAAAAATCTGCGCTAATTTTGTTATTAAGGATTTTTGTAACATAACCGCCTGCAAAAAGTGCAACTATCATTGAAAAAGCAGACCAAAGTACAACAGAATTTTTGAGGAAACTCAAGATTCCCTTTGAGCTTCGCAATATATATTCCGCACTTGTTTCGTCAAATCCTCTTGTTCCCATTCCCAAATTATCCATCAAAAGCGGAATCACGAGAACAAGACAGAATATAATGAAATAGAGAACCATTCTCGGCCATGAACGCTTAAGCTCTCCGAGAAAATATTTAGTGTTCATATTCAAGCTCTTCTTTTCAGAATACAACTTTTGAGTAGTCATAGCCTCTTTCCTCCATTTCGCTGATAAAAATTTCCTCAAGGGTGAGAGGGATGATTTCGAAATATTTCGGTTCAGCAGCCTTTGCAGCGTCTTCTATCTTATCTCTTTCGCCCCTCACAACAACCGTCATGAGTGCTCCTCTCTTGTTCTCGGACACAACATGGAAATCGCCAAAGATGTCCCCTGCTCTCTTGTCCTCACCAAATACACCCTGAACCGTGTGAATTTCTGATTTAAGCGTATCAATTTCGCTTTCAAACAGAATGCCGCCTTCATGAAGAAGTCCTATATGATCGCAAATATCCTCGATCTCACGAAGATTATGTGAAGCTATGACAGGTGTAAGCCCTTTTGTTGCCACTTCCTCGGCAAGTATTCTCTTTACAAGCAAACGCATAACGGGATCAAGTCCGTCAAAAGTCTCATCGCAAAGCAGATATTTAGGATTGCAAGATAGTCCGAGCAGTATCGCAGTTTGCTTTTTCATACCCTTTGAAAATGTTGAGATTTTTCTGCCTCCGTCAAGACCAAAAAGCTTCAATAGCTCGTTATATCTTTCAAAGGAAAAGCTTGAATAGAGAGAACCATAAAGTCTTGCCATTTCATCCGGAGTTGAATTTGATAGAAAATACTGTTCATCCGAAAGATAAACAACAGTGTCCTTTACCTCCGGGTTTTCATAAACAAGCTTACCGTCATAGCCCACCTTGCCGCTATCCGGACGCATTATTCCGCTCATTATGCGAAGAAGGGTTGATTTTCCGCTTCCGTTTGAGCCGATAAGACCGTAAATGCTTCCGCTTCCGATCGCGGCATTTATACCTGTCAGAGATTTTATATCTCCGTAGCTTTTTGAAATGTTTTCAATTAAGATCATCAGTTGTTTTCCTCCTTTTTATTTTCAATCAAGCTTTTGATCTCTCCGATGTCGATTCCCGATTTTAATGCTTCATCAACTAAAGCAGCGAGATCGGAAAGAATCTTTTCTCTATGCTGCCTTTCAATTGAAGCTGTATCAGAGGCTATAAAGCTGCCTCTTCCGGGAACAGAATATACTATTCCCTGCCGCTCAAGCTCGGAATATGCCTTTTGAATAGTATTCGGGTTTATGGCAAGCTCTCCGGCGAGCGATCGAACGGACGGAAGCGGCTCGTCAGCCGTCATAAGTCCGCTTACAACAGAATCCTTGACAGAAGCTATTATTTGCTCATATATCGGTATTCTGCTTTTCACATCCACAACAATGATGCTCATAAATCCTCCTCAACTGTATTATTCGTATTAGTACACCTGTATTATATCACACAAAAATTCACTTGTCAATAGTTTTTAAGGCAAATTATGGTGGCAATTTGCACAAAATCGCATTGTCGATTTTGGTTGTTTTTTCGCTAAACGATGTTTTTATAAAAATCAAAATAAAACTCTTGACAAATTGCATCAGATATTTTATTATATATAGGTAAAAAATGAAAAAGATTAATGGAGGCTTTATGAAAAAGTTTGTTTGTGCGCTTTGCGGCTATGCGTATGATGTGAATACAGGTGATCCCGATAACGGTGTTGAGCCTGAAACAGAATTTATGGAAATCCCTTCCGATTGGGTATGCCCTCTTTGCGGTGCTTCAAAGGAAGATTTTGAAGAAGTCGAGGTCGAAGACGACAATATTTAATACCATTTTCACTTTGAAAAAATTTTTTTGAAAAATTTTGAAAAAGTACTTGACAAATCGAAAAGAATGGTGTATAATAGTCAGCGTTGTGAGCAACACAGTTGCTTACGGCATGCGAGAGTGGCGGAACTGGCAGACGCGCACGTTTGAGGGGCGTGTGGTTCACACCGTACGGGTTCAAGTCCCGTTTCTCGCACCAAAAAGACAGGTTTCTTCGAAGCCTGTCTTTTTTGTTGATTTTGGAGGTAAAAATGAAGGAACACTTTGATACTATTATGGATATCGGTGAGCAGATGCTTCTCTGCGGTGCTGAAATACACCGTGTTGAGGACAGCATAGAAAGAATGGGTTTGGCTCTCGGCGCTACAGATATTGATGTTTTTATCATAACCTCGAGCATGGTCGTGACAATACACACACCGGAAGGCTCTTTTACTCAGACCAGGCGCATTAAGAACTCCGGCACCGATATTGATATGCTGCACAAGCTAAATCAGCTATCAAGGGATATTTGCGGCAAAAAACTAACATTTGATGATATTAAGCTCAGATTTGCCGAAATAACAAAAGCAAAAAAATATCCTTTATGGGCTGAAGTGATCTCCTATGTATTTATTGCAGGTGCATTTGCGCTTTTCTTTGGAGGTAAAATTAATGATGCCCTCGTCTCTGCCATATTGGGTATAGTATTGAGATTTGTTGTTCTATTTATTGACAAATTTGATATCAACAAAATATTCGGTAAGCTCATATGTGCATTTATTGCCACAGTTTTATCATTCACAGCAATGAAGATCGGATTTATACAAAGCATTGATAAGGTTATGATAGGAAACATAATGCTTCTTGTGCCGGGTGTTGGGCTTACGAACGCACTTCGCGATCTGTTTGTGGGCGACAGTGTTTCGGGACTTCTCAGGCTTATCGAGGCGGTTCTGGCAGCACTTGCTATTGCAGCGGGATATTTTCTGTTTATTTTCTTATCAGGAGGTGCTTCGCTATGATGAACAGTGAAATAATGCAAATTTTTGCCGCTTTTATCGGTTCCTTTGGATTTGCAATATTATATAACATTAGAGGAAAAAAACTTGCTTTTGCGGCACTTGGCGGATTTTTATCCTGGAGCTTGTTTTTGATTTTGGAATTTATGATCGAAAGTGAACCTATAAGATATTTTATTGTTTCGGCGACGACAACACTTTATTCAGAAATAATGGCAAGAGTACTTAAAACCCCTACCACAACTTTCATTACAACAGCGCTCATTCCGTTGATTCCCGGAGGGTCTCTGTATTATACAATGGCTAACGCCTTCGAAGGCAATCTTGAAAGCTTTCTTATAAACGGAATTATCACACTTAAATTAGCTATGGCACTTGCACTTGGTGTCGTTGTTGTTACTGCATTGGTTAAGCTGATATATGCCTGGAATAATAAAAAAAATAACAAACGATTGGATAAAAACTTATGAAATGCTTGAAAATTTCCGATGATCATCGCAGAATTGTAACATTTAATGACGAAAGTTTTTTTCTTATAGGCGATACAGCATGGGAGCTTTTTCACAAATTAGATAGGGACGATGCTGAATATTATCTCAAAACCAGAAAAAATCAAGGATTTAACTTTATACAAGCTGTTGTACTTGCAGAGCTCAATGGACTTGAAACACCTAATCCATATGGAAGAACTCCGCTGTTAAAAAACGAGTCGGGCACTTTCGATCCTACAATGCCGGATATCGACGGCGATTACTCATATTTTGACCATGTTGAATTTATAATTTCAAAAGCATCGGAGCTTGGCCTGTACATGGGCATTCTTCCGACCTGGGGTGACAAATTCAACAAGAAATGGGGCTTAGGACCAGAAATATTTACAGAAAAAAATGCTTATATTTATGCTAAATGGCTTGCTATGCATCTTAGTAAATATAATAATATCATCTGGATACTCGGCGGCGATCGGCCGCTTGAAACTAAAGCACATTTTTCCATTATTGAATCAATGGCACAAGGTCTTAAAGATGGTGATGGTGGAAAATTTTTAATAACTCTGCATCCTTCAGGGTCTGCATCTTCATCGAAATATGTTCATAGCTGTCAGTGGCTCGATTTCAATATGATTCAATCAGGCCATTGTAGACCTTCAAATCCTGAATCTTATGAATTATTGGAGTATGATCGTACTCTACAGCCGATTAAACCTACAATGGACGGTGAGCAACGCTACGAGGATCACCCAATAAGCTTTAAAGAAACAAACGGTTATTTTGATGCAGTGGATGTACGAAATGCAATGTGGAAAAACTTATTTTCCGGAAGCTGCGGAAACACATACGGTCATAGTTGCGTTTGGTGCATGAATACCGAAAAAAATTCTTATCATCCAAACACCTGGCGTGAATCGCTGCACCGCCCTGCCGCAGAGCAAATGAAATATTTCTCTGATTTTATCTGCAAAAACGATTTATCATCGCATAAACCGTCAGAGGCAGCCGTTGAAAACAACGAAAAAGGTGAAAATTATGTACAAGCAGTAATATCAAAAAACAGCGCCTACCTTTATATTCCCTGCGGAATTAGTGTTAAACTTTCTAATATCCCTTTTAAAATTGATAATATCACAGCCTTTGAACCAACTACAGGAGAATATCACAGCAACATCAGCCTAACTGACGGTATAGTTTCTTTTCCGGGACGCGGAGCAGGAAGAGGGATGGATATCGTGGTTATTCTCAAGGGAGAATAACCGTTATATTGTTCTGTACGCACAAAACAAAAAAATAATTTCAAAAAAGTCAAAAAAACACTTGATTTTTATGTTATTATATGGTATAATATTTCCCGTTGAGAAATCAACGGTTAATATGCGGGTGTGGCGGAATTGGCAGACGCGTAAGATTCAGGTTCTTATGGTCGCAAGGCTGTGCAGGTTCAAGTCCTGTTACCCGCACCAGCAGGCAGTGCCTGCACCCGTCCGGGTGTAGATACTGCTTGTTTTTTATCTTTAGTGTTAAGAAAGGTAACTATATGAAGTTCTATGCTAATTTACATACCCATTCGACCCACTCTGATGGTGTATATTCGCCACGAGAGCTTGTGAAAATTGCTAAGGCCGAAGGTTACCAAGCTTTGGCGATCACTGACCACGATACCGCAAGCGCATTTCCCGAGCTTGAAAAAGCTTGCAAGGAAGAAGAGCTTGAATGTATTTTCGGAGTTGAGTTTTCGGTTTATGATCCCAAGCCTTACCACATTGTAGGCTTTGATTTTGATCCGGAATATCCCGAAATGAAAAAATATCTCTCGGAAATGGCTGAAAGACAGACGGACAACACAAAGAAATGCTTCGATATGGCAGTTTCAAACGGTGGAATTTTAGGCATTACATGGGAAGAGGTTCTCGTGTATAACAGTGGCATTCCGTGGCTTTGCAATAATCATGTTTATAATGCCATGATTGAAAAAGGTCTTGTGAAGCAAGAAAACTACATGCAATGGTTTATGGAAAATTTCGAAAAGCAGAGAAATCTGTTTCCGCCATGCTATGATTTCAAACCCCTGGGAGAGCTTATAGAGCTTATAAAGGCAGCGGGAGGATTTGCTATAGTTGCTCATCCGCACAACTGCCTTGACGATATGGATGAGCTGATTTCACTAGGCATTGTAGGTCTTGAGGTGTTCCACCCGGACCTTACAGAAGAAGAAAAAGATCGAGCGCTCAAAATTGCTCTTGAGAAAGGGCTTTTCATTAGTGGTGGAAGTGATCACAGTGGTCTTTGCGGAGGATTCTATAATTCTTATCCATCTGAAGATGAGCTAAAAAAATCATATCATTATATTCCCGAGCTTAGTGCCGGAACCACAAAAGAATACTTCAAAGAAATCAAGACAAGAAAGATTACAAGATAAACAAAATGGCGGATTCGCATTGCGAATCCGCCAAGTTTTTATTGTTCCTGATTTGTCCAAGAATATGTCAGCTTCATAGCCTCGCCATACTTCGTGATATAGTCGGAAATTGCAGAAACTTCATTTTCCGTAATGATATTTCTGATTCCGCAAGCACTTGTAACATTAGATGAGTTAGAAGCAAAAGCGTGTCTCTCGGTTGTGCCGTTTACATCGAAGAATGTAGTTACGGTTTCGGGAAGCTTAAGCGTTGTAATGTTATTGACACCTGCAAAGGAGTAATCGCCAAAATTCACAATACCGGTCTGGGACATATCAATAACACCATCAACAAGCTCTGCTGTGCCGCAGCTTACAGCTTTTAGAGCAGTGTTGTTATTGAACATTCCTTTTGCAGCGGTTCCGATGCTTGAAGGAAGTCGAACATACTGAATCTTCTTGGCTGATACAAACATATAATTTGCATCAACAGATGAAAGTCTGCTGAAATCAACAATATTGCTCTTTGGAACAAAATCGGGGTCTGTTACATCAGCACAATATGCAGTATTCAAAGCACTACATGATACGAACATTGTTCCGCCAAGCTTCGTAAGTGAAGTTGAATATACAAGCTTTTCCAATACAGATATCTGCGCAAATCCGGCAGCATTAACCTCTGTTACGCCATAATCGAGAACGATAGTTTTAATTTTTGAAGCTGCTCCGGCTGCCATTATCGGATTAGGAAGCTTCGAAAGAACTAAAGCATTGCAGAAGTTGGATGAAAGCTGATGCGAACCAAGCTTACTCCAAGGATTTGTCGCAGGTACTGCGCCTTCGCCTCTATATACTGCAACATATCTATCACCATCTTCAAGAAGGGTGATGGTCAATCCGGATTCGGTAAAGATTATATCCGTAGCGGATGTTTTCTGAGAAACAGCGGGAACATCCTTAAATACAAACTTTTCAGCAAGAGAATTGCCATTAAGGTCTGTCTGTCCCTCGTTATAGGTATAATCAGTACCTGCTGTGAGTGTTACAGCGCCGTTTTCGGAAAGAATGCCCCAAACAATGCCTTCGGTATCGTTTTCTGCATTCACATAACCGTCTCTGTAAAGATTAAGGCAGATCTGATAGATATTTGTGAAATCATATGTATCATCGGGACAATCTGTATATACGATGATTCTTTCGCCGGAAAGATCTTCCCAGATCTCATAACCGCAGATATACACATTCTGCTTGAAATTGCTATTGTACTTAACAACAGATGCCGCAAAATCAACAGAATCCGCAGTGCTTGTCGAAAGTGTGTTTCCGACTATCTTGTCACCCGAATAAACAGGCTTTTTAACAACGCCCTTTGTAGGAGTTACATATACACCATCAGCAAGTGCCAGCTCACAACCGTAATTAAGATAAGTAGCCTGAGATGAGAGAAGTGCTCCGTATTCGACAAGCTTGAATCCATATCCTTCATTTGCTGTCTTGATGGTATAGTCAAAGCTGAACAAGCCGCGGAGACCGTTGTATTCCTTAAGTCTTACAGCATAGCCTTCCATTGTGATAGCACTCACGAAATTACCAAGATCAATGTAAACAGCCTTAGTATAAGTATATCCAAGCGCATTTACAGCATCCGCTGTTGTCTGATCGGGACACTTGATAATAAGATTCTGTCCCTCATTATCGGGGAAGGCAGAAATCGCTGCAATCTCGGGTAAAGAATTAAGAGTTACACTTGTAAGAGATGTGCAACCTGCAAATGCATTTGCATCAATCTTTGTTATCCATGCCGGTATTTCAATACTGCGAAGTGAAGTACATCCACTAAACATGGAGTTAGTGATCCATTTATTGTTAGTTATTCCGGATGATGCATCGGGAGCGCTTGAGCGCATTTTGACCGATTTTATTGATGTACAACCCTTGAACATACTGCTATTTGCCCCACCTCCGGAATACTTCGAAATTCCGGAAATATCAATAACTCCTTCATTGAAGCTATTGCTGAATCCGAAGGTTGTCAGAGATTCACAGCCCTCAAATAAACCGCCCGAGCCGCTAAACTGGAATTCAAGAGAAGAATTTCCGGAGAATTTAACGCTTATAAGGTTAACAGCGTTTTTGAACGGGCTGGGCATGTTATTGTTCACCTGGAATTTACTGAAAGAAGAAGCAACATTGACATGAAGAATTGCATCCTTCCAGATAGATAACCAATTTTTAAGAACCGTTGATCCGGAGTTATAAAGGAACTCGTTCCAACCTGTTGCTCCAGCGCCCTTTGTAAATGTAAGAGTACCTGTAGCATCATCAAAAGTCCAATCCATGTGACCGCCACTTGATGTTTGAGAACCGCTTCTTACAAGAGTTGTATCCTGCTCGGCAGTATAGTATTTGAGAGTGATCTTGTTAGGAAGATATTTACTGGGAGCAGTACCCATTTGCTGCTTTGCAAGAGTTCTGACAAGGGTAGCTGTTGTGGACGTCGGATATGTTACAATTGTCATTTCCGAGCATCCTGCACCCCATTTTGTAATAGAGATCTGTGGATTAGCGGAGATATAAATAACCGGCTTAACATTCTTAAAGGATGACTCGAAAAGCTGGCTATTAAGCTTTGTAACATTTCTAAGGTCAATTACCCCCTCGATGACATCATTGCCCTGAACAGCGATAGTATTAAGGTTTGGCAAGCTGCAAAGAACATTATATCCGCTAAGGTCGGTAAGTGTTGTGGGGAAGATCATTGTTGTACAGTTAGGAAGATTGGAAAGACCATACGCAATAACCCTTGTGATCTGCGTATCTTCTTCAATAACAACCTTTTTGATAAGAGAACGGTGTGAATACCAAGCAATTCTCTTGATCGCTTCGGGTTCCCAATTGGGAACCTCGGTAAATTCAAGAACACCGTTGCCCTCGCCGCTGATGGTGAGAGTTCCCAGATCGTCAATTGCCCAGGAATATCCGCCCTCTTTACAAAGTCCGCTTGCAACGATTCCAAGGGTACTTCCCTCTTCAAGGCAAATATAACCGTTCCAATTGGGAGAGGAGAAGCTGCTTATGCCCTTTGCATAATAAACCGTGATATTATTTGTTCCAAAACAAGACGCAGCAGCATATGCTGGAGCATCGCACTTAAAGAGTACCTCTTCGAGGTTTGCAAAGCCGTCAAAAACACCAATGTTGAGAGTGGAAATATCACTTTCGCTTTCAAACACGATCTTCGTGACAGTATCTGCAAAATCAGACCAAGCCGCTACAGCAGTAGGTGTTTCACCTGCATATACAGTAAGAGTTGCGCCATCAAGAGTCCAGATCATTCCGCTCTCGGAATAACCTCTGGTCACAGTTGCGCCGATGGATGTTGCAAGGGTCTCTGTTGTTTCAGAATTGCCGATAACAGTCGTTACAGCAGAATTTGCGAAACTGCCTTCCATGATTGCAGTTTCAGTAGCACTGAAAATAACCTTATCAAATGCACATCTCACGAAAACAGATGAACTCTTTTCAAGATTACCGACACGGTGAAGGTCTGCAATTCCTTTGACGGGAACATTACCCTTAAGATATATTGTATCAAGATTTGTACATCCGGAGAAAGCACTTCCGTCAATTTCTCCGATTTCACCTGTTAACTCAACAACCTTAAGAGCAGTATGATCCTTAAACGCAGAGCCCGAAACCTTCTTAAGACCGGGACCGATAATTACCTTTTCAATCTCATTTTTGAAGATCGACCATGCTGTCTTGTTATCAGTACCATGTGTTGTATTTCCGCACTCATTCCATGCCCCTGCACTTGCGAGGGATTCAAATGAAAGGGTTTTTGTTGCCTTATCATAGTACCATTTTGTGTTAACTGTAGGTGAATTATTCCATGTTGCATAAAGATAACCTGTTGCTACGGGAAGATACTCGTTGATATTCTTAAAAGTTGCTCCGATCGTTGAAGCAAAGGTCTGGACAGTTGAACCGTAATAACCGTAAACGGTTGTTATGCCACAGCCTGCAAATGCATCAGCATCAATTTCGACCGAAGAACCATGAATAACAATGGTATCAAGATTCGAAAGTCCGGCAAAAGCATTAGCATCAATTGCCGTAACATCCTCAGAAATTTCAAAAAGTCCCGAAATACCCGAGCCAGCAAAAGCATTCTCGCAAATATTTGTAAATGCACAGTTCTCGAGCTTTATAGACTTAAGATTTGAAAGTCCGACAAGGTTATATGCACCCATGCTCTCAATCGCACCGCGATAGACCACATCTGTGATCTTATCGGCGTAAGATGCCCAAGGTGCCTTCAGCTCTGTTGCTGTATTTCCGCTGACTATTTCTGTACCTGTACCATAGAAATAGAGCGTATAGGTATCAGCAATATCGTTTTCGATGAGCTTAAAATAAACTTCTGTTCCGCAAGCACCGTTAAGAGTGATTTCACCGTCATATTGGTCTCCTGTGAGATCATAGAAAGTAATACCATTGTTGACAGCAAATGTATGAGCAGGAGATCCGGATATACCGTAAATTACATCCACAGATGTTGTGTTGTTATCATAAGTGAACATATCAGACGGAAGTGCTGTTGAAAAACCGAGAATAGTAAGCTCCTTGAGAGCGGTATTTCTATAGAGTGCTCTCTTATGTATAGAAGGTACACTTGCAGGTACAGTGAGCGTCTTTATCGAGCTATTATAACCGATAAACTTATCACCGATCTGCGATGTAAGATTTTCGGAAAAAATAATATTAGCAATCTTGCTGCAGCCATCAAACTGAAAACCGCCTGACAAAGTTGTAACATAGGAAAGATCAACCGTTCCGCTGACAGCTTCGTTACCCGCAATATAAATGCAGTTAAGTGCAGTACTGTTTTCAAATGCAGCATTTGATATACATTTCAGATTTTCGGTAATCTCAACGGTCGTAAGTGCTTTCATATTGTGGAATGCATAAGCACCTATAGTTGTTACATTCTTGCCGATAACCACCTTTGTGATATCGGAATAATAGGCATACCATGAAGACTCCGACTGCTTGTTATAACCACTGACACCGGAGTTTACCGTGGTTCCGTTTCCGTCAATATAAAGCACGCCGTCCTTATATTCCCACATAAGGGATGTACCTGCCGAACCGCAAGCACCGAGGGATGTGAATGACTGACCGTTATTTTCTGCGAAAGCAACAGATGCAGCATTTGTTTCAAAGCCAAATACCGAGTATGTCGAAGCTCCGCTTACAGCATCATCTGCAATTTCGGTAAGCGTATAAGGAAGTGTGATCTTTGTAAGATTCACTACGCCCGCAAAAGCTCCCGAACCGACTTCGGTAACACCGCCTGAAAGCTCAATTTCCTTGATGGAAGCGGCGTAGCTTGCCCATGGATAGCTTGCATCGGAAATTACGCCCTCAGAAAGAACGGTAAGCTTGCCGTCATTATCAATAAGCCAAGAATAACCTTCCACATTTCCGGAAGCAACTGCATCTGCATATACCGTGTATTCTGTACCGTTGATATAAATGATTCCGCCATCGTCATCACCGATAATAGTCATTGTAGCTTTATCAAAATCCAAGCCTACGACCGAAACATCAACGGATTTTACAGCATTATACAAATTATTCGGAACTACTGCAAAAGAAAGCACCTCGCCGCTCGGAATCACTGAAAGCACCTTGAGCTCTTCTCCGCCCTGCTTATAAACCTTAAAACCAGCATCAAGAACAGGCTTGTTCTTCTCGATTATCGAAACTATATTGTTTCCCGCAGCTCTGCCCGCATCAAAAGCGGTAAGATCGCCGTTTGCGCAAACATAAGCATTCAGATACGTTTCGCTCTGAAGCTGCATTGCATACATAGCAACATCCGATTCTGTAAACGAATCACCCGAGATCATAACGAGATAATCAGCGTCCGAGTTCTCATAGAGCTGATACATTTCATCGGCAGTATAGGAAAGGCTATTATCGGAATTTGAAATAAGATAATATGTTCTTCCCTTGATTATGTTACCTGCGTTGATCTCCGAAGCAAGATCATCCCATGTAAGTCCGGAATATGCTGTATGAGCCGTTCTTGCATAGATGGATTTAGCAAATCCGGAAACAAAGTTTTGATCAAGAGCTTCATTCGAGAGAATGAGATCATAGATAGCAGCCTCTGTTTCAACAACGATAGGATAATGATTATCCTTGAAGGTGACAGTTGCTGTTCCCATAGAAACCGCCTTGATTGTCTTTCCATCCTCAAGAAGCTCGAATGCGTTTCCGCTTACACTGTCAATCTCAAAGTCAAAGGTATATGTCCAGTTATAGGGAACCTTGAAGTTTTCGGCCTCGGAGGTATATTTCTGCTTTGCAACACCGCTCGCATAGCTTGTTGAGCAGTTATGCTCCATTCCCTGGTAGATAATAAGCTGCTTTTTGCAGGTCATTGCATTGTACGCAGCAACCACACCGGTAGTAGGACACGTATCGTCGCCAAAGCCGGTATAAACATTTGTGGGACAAACGATTCTCTTGCCAAGGGCAACAGAATCAAAATATTTCTGTGAATAATGCTCATAAACAAGTCCCATAGTTCTTCTTGTTGGGAAATAGTTCTTTGCATACATATCACACCAGCAAGCCACCCAAGGATTGCAAAGTGATATATCATGGTCAAGAGCCGCAACAGCTATGCATTGGAAGCCACCCTGGCTCTGACCGTAAAGCTCGATATCCTTGCCATTCCAAAGTCCCTTCCAAGCAGAAACATCAATTCCTCCAAATGAATCAACATCGCCGCCCTCACCGAAGAAGGTCTTGAGGAAGCGAACAGCCTGAAGGTCACGGAGGATCATATATTTTGTATAGCTTTCCTCTGCGGTGTCATTATACTTAGCCCGTTTCATATAACTGCTAAGAAGCCCTGAATTGAGTCCGTCATAATATGCTTTTTCACGGCTAAGCTCTATACTGTGAGCATAGACACAAAGAGTTACATAGCCCGCTTTCTTTGATATTCCGGGAGAGGTGTAAACGCCTGCACCCTGGTAATTAAGATAGAACTTAGCCTTTCCCGCCTCAAGATTGGTGGGAACGGTAAGCTTACCCGCCATATATGTAGCACCGTTAGGCTCTTCGCCTGCAGCAGCGGTATTAAGGAAATTCTTGCTGCCGGGTGCGTTTACATAAAGATCGTAAACTGTATAAGAAGAGTTTGAATTGGTAGTATCAACCTTGAGATCATAGATCGAAGGATAAACCGCATCAAGCTCACCGAGTGTTCTTTCCCAATATTCGTCAAAATCATCCGGCTCTGCCATGGCTGTCTCGATTTTTTCCCATTCCGCACAAGCTCCGCCCTGGAAACGGACATATTTTGTTTCGGTGCCGCTGACATATGAAAACTCATTACCATCGGAATCAAGTGCCTTAACAGTAAGGCGAACAAATCCGGGACAAGTGATCCTGTGAGTTATGGTGAGAGTTCCTGTAGCACCGCTAACCTTACCGCTGCTCGTAATGCCGTCATCTCCCGAAAATGAATAGGAAAAATAAGGCACGGAGACAAGATCTCCGGTAGAGGATTTGAGTGACACAGTGAATGTCATTGTTTCTCCTACGGTGTATGTCATCGGATCTTTATCCGTTTCACCGTAGAAATAGTTGGTTGAATATGTTGTGTTTGTATAGCTTGTCAGAGCAAAAGCAGAAACTGCCATAACCATAGCAATAACAAGAACAAATACACAAGCAAGCATCAACCTTTTGAAGTTGTTTTTCATGTTTCTTTTTTCCTTTCAATATATATTTTTTTAAATTATACCATATAAATTTAATGTTTTTCTACAACTATTTTGCTAAAATTATATGCATTGATGTTATTTTAACATATTAACAAAATCTTTACAATGGAAAAATGGGAAGTTTTGTAAAATCGAGAAACAACATATATTATAACATAAATATCAATATTTTACAATGTTTTTTGGATTCAACAATGATTTTTGGTTAATGTCACAAAAATGTAAATATTTTTTTGTAACATTAGCCAAATCCCCTTGACAGATAACAAAAAATAAAATATAATAATGTTAATATTTTTTTCAAGGAGAATTATTATGCAGCTCAAAGTTGTTAAATTCGGCGGCAGCTCCCTCGCCGATGCAGAACATTTCAGACAGGTAGCAAAAATTATCAAAGAAGACCCTGCCCGTCGTTTTGTTGTTCCTTCCGCCCCCGGAAAGAGATCAAAGGACGATACAAAGGTTACTGATATGCTTTATCGTTGCTATGAAATGATAAAGGCAAAGGAAGATATTGAGGAATATTTTGAGCTTATTTGCAAGAGATATAATGAGATCATTGCAGATCTCGGCATTAATTTCAATATTGACGGTGAGCTTACATATGTAAAGAACGCTATGCTTCATAGCTCCGGTCGCGATTTTGCAGCAAGCCGCGGTGAATATCTCAACGGTCTTATTCTTGCAAAATACCTTGGATTTGATTTTATTGATGCAGAAAATGTCATTCTTTTCAAGGAAAACGGTACATTTGATGACGAAAAGACAAATGAAATTCTTTCCGAGGAGCTTAAAAAGCATGAGCATGCAGTCATCCCCGGTTTTTACGGTGTAATGCCCAACGGTACGATCAAAACATTTTCAAGAGGCGGCTCGGATATCACAGGCTCTATCGTTGCGCGTGCAGCAGGTGCGGATCTCTATGAAAACTGGACCGATGTCTCCGGATTTATGATGGCTGACCCGAGAATTGTTGAGAATCCCTGTGCAATCGACACAATTACATACCGTGAGCTTCGTGAGCTTTCATATATGGGTGCAACCGTGCTTCATGAGGATGCAATCTTCCCTGTTCGCATTGCGGGAATCCCGATAAATATCAAGAATACCAACGCTCCCGAGGACAGAGGAACAATGATCGTCCCCTGTGCCAAGGACTATGATTCAAAAAAGGTCATCACAGGCATTGCAGGCAAGCGTGGATTTACTGCGATCACAATCGAGAAGGATATGATGAACTCCGAGGTCGGTTTTGGCCGCAAGGTTCTTGAAGTATTCGAGGATAACGAAGTCTCTTTCGAGCATCTTCCCTCCGGTATCGACACGATGTGCGTTATCGTTCAGACCTCAGTCATCGAAGAAAAGCAGGAAAAGATACTTAACTCCCTCACAAGAGCGGTAAAACCCGATACCATCAATGTTGATAACGGTCTTGCACTTCTTGCGGTAGTTGGACGCGGTATGGTAAAGGCTAAAGGTACCGCGGCAAGAATCGTAAGTGCAGTTTCCGCAGCCGATGTTAATATCCGCATGATCGACCAAGGCTCAAGTGAGCTTAATGTCATCATCGGTGTTGACGAAAAGGAGCTTGAATCGGCTCTCAAGGCAATTTACGCTGAGTTTGTTAAATAAAATAAACAGGACTGCCAAACAGCAGTCCTGTTTTTAAAGATCACCCCATTTTATCGGTCATTTTTCCGCCGCCGAGGATGTGGAAATGAAGGTGCTTTACGCTCTGGCAAGCGTCATCACCGCAATTGGTGATAACTCTATAGCCGTTTGCAAGTCCTTCTGCCTTTGCGATCTGCGGAACAGCTTCAAATATCTTTGCAACAAAAAGGCTGTTCTTTTCGCTCACCTCATCGGCAGATGCCATATGCTCTTTGGGAACAACGACGATATGCACGGGCATCTGTGGGTTTATATCCCTGAATGCGTAAACATATTCGTTCTCAAAAACCTTTGTTGAGGGAATTTCCCCCTCGATGATTTTACAAAATAAGCAATCCATTTTAACCTCCAAAATAAAAGGAATTATTATGAAAAATATTATTTCAGCCGAGCGTGATATATGGCAATATCTCGCTGAATGCGGCAAGAAAATCGTTATGTACGGAATGGGAAACGGTGCCGACAAGATCCTTAACATTTGCGAAAAAAGAGGCATTGAGATCAGTGATTTTTTTGCAAGCGACGGATTTGTCAGAGGTCATTCGTTCCACGGTAAAACAGTTCTCACATTTGGTGAGATCAAAGAAAAATATGACGATTTTGTTGTGCTTTTATCATTTGCCACTTCCCTGCCCGATGTTCTTGAAAAAATCGACAGCATAACAAGAGAAACCGAGCTTCTTGTTCCCGATGTACCCGTTTTCGGTGAAACTCTTTTCGATATGGATTTCTGTGAAGCACATATCAGCGAAATAGAAGAGGTCTACAATCTTTTTGAGGATGAAAGATCAAGAGAGATTTTTAAAGCGACGATAAACGCCAAGCTCACGGGAAAAACCAAATATCTTAATGCGAGTGTTTGCGAAAAAGACGAGGTTTATGGGCAGATACTGCACCCCGAAAGCTATGAGTATTATGCGGATCTTGGCGCATACAACGGGGATACCATACGAGAACTTGCAAACTATTCCAATAAATTAAAAGGCGTTTATGCTCTTGAGCCGGACAAAAGAACATTCAAAAAGCTATCGCTTTATGCCGAATCCGAAAAGCGATTCGAAGTTTTTTGCCACAACTGCGCAGCATGGAATAGATCCGAAACGCTTTATTTCGACGGAAGCGGAAACAGAAACTCAAATGTTTCCGGAAACAGTGCAACATTAAGCGGCAAAAAGCCCATAGAAATTGTTGCAAAGCCCCTTGACGAAATACTTTGCGGAAATCGAGTTGACTATATCAAATACGATGTGGAAGGCTCTGAAAAAGAGGCTCTTTACGGCTCGATCAATACCATCCGAAAGTATTCTCCCGATCTTCTTGTTTCACTTTATCACAGAAGCGAGGACATTTTCTCACTGCCAAAGCTTGTGCAAGAGCTTGGCAACTACAAACTGTATCTCAGAAGATTCAGATATTATCCCGCATGGGATCTGAACCTATATTGCACAAAAAATCAGTAAAGCTTTTTGGGGTAAACACCGTCCTCGATAAGCTTTTTGAAATAATTCATAACATATGGCTTGTCCTCGGCATAAGTTACGCCCACCCACTCGTCCTTTGATGACATCACCTTTACGCTGATTTCATTTTTTGAAAGAAGCTCACCTACAAGAGTTGGCAAAACATGCTCCTTTTTCACATCTTCCTTTGTAAGGGATTTCAAAAATTCAACAAGTGCCGCCTCGGATTTTTCAAAAATCTCGGGTGTGAAGCACCACATATTCATAGAAACAAGAGAATCAAGATCGAGATCGGTTTCCCTGCCGCCGGCAATTCCTGTGGCACCCTTCTCGGTCTTTTTGATCTCATATGTTTCAACAACATTTTTCAGCATTCCGTTTTCATCCGTATTGCAGATTCCTCTTGTAACGCCACCGTTATCACTGAGAGTGTTTGAAAGAACAAATCCAACCATACCAAAAAGCGGTTTATCGCAATTTTCATGTGAAACAAGAAAATCATGTGCGGTCTTATAAGCATCCTTGCCATAATAATCGTCCGCATTTATAACAAGAAAAGGCTCTTTCACGGCATTTCTTGCGCTCCAGAGAGCGTGGGTCGTGCCCCATGGCTTCTTGCGTTCAGATACACATTCGGGCTGATACGGAAGATCGTCGACCGACTGAAAAACATATTCAACCTCGCAAAGCTTTTCGATGCGGTTGCCTACCACTTCTTTAAAATCCTTTTCAATATCTCGTCTGATGATAAATACAACCTTATCAAATCCGGCATCAAGGGCATCTTTTATCGAGTAATCAATAATTATCTCACCTGAAGGGCCAACGGGAGCGATCTGTTTCACACCACCTCCAAATCGAGAGCCAATACCTGCTGCGAGAATTACTAAAGATGTTTTCATATTCATTCACCTTCCTTTTCAGTTAAAGTATAACACATTCATCTTTTAAAGTCAAGACAAAAAGATTCTGTTATCTGATTTTTGATGAATACAATTGTGACTTAGTCACATAATTAAATATAAATAACCACTTGAAAAAAATGTAATTATATGCTATAATATGATGATCTCAAAAGAAAGGAGATTTTAACAAATGCTGGAACTGAAAAATATTTCTTATATTGTTGATGACAACGGAACTGATAAAGAAATAATCAAGGACGTCAGTCTTAAAATAAATGAGAGATTTGTTGCAATTACAGGCCCTAACGGTGGAGGCAAATCTACCCTTGCAAAAATTATTGCAGGTATTTATACACCCACAAGCGGAAGAATTATTCTTGACGGTGAGGATATCACCGAGCTTTCGATAACAGAGCGTGCCAGAAAAGGAATAAGCTTTGCTTTTCAGCAGCCTGTACGCTTCAAAGGGCTAACGGTTAAGGATCTTATTACCCTTGCTGCGGGAAAGGAAATTAGCGTTGCTGAAGCTTGTGCTTATCTTTCCGAGGTCGGCCTTTGCGCAAGAGATTATATCAATCGTGAAATCAACGCAAGTCTTTCGGGTGGTGAGCTTAAGAGAATCGAAATCGCCATGATTATCGCAAGAGGAACAAAAATTTCCGTCTTTGATGAGCCTGAGGCAGGCATCGACCTCTGGAGCTTCAACAATCTCATCAATGTTTTTGAAAAAATGCACGATAACATTAACGGCTCTATTATCATAATCTCACATCAGGAAAGAATCCTTAATATTGCTGATAAAATTATCGTTATCGCAGGCGGAAGACTTGAAAAGATCGGTGCTAAAGAAGAGATTTTGCCGGAAATGATGACAGCATCCGGTGCATGCAAAGTGCTCACCGATAAAACGGTTTAAGGAGGTGCTTTTATGGATTTAATTCAAAAGAATTTGCTTGAGAATATTGCAGGTATAAGTGCAATTCCCGAGGGAGCTTTCAATATCCGTGCAAACGGAGCTCTTGCCTCGAGAAACACAACTGAAAATATAGACATCGTAACAAAAAGTAACCAATCCGGAATTGATATTTTCATCAAGGACGGGACTAAGGGCGAAAAGGTTCATATTCCCGTGATTATCAGTGAGACAGGTCTTGATGACTTGGTTTATAATGATTTTCACATTGGAGAGGATTGCGATGTTACGATAATCGCAGGTTGCGGAATACACAACTGCGGCTCGGAAAAATCCTCACATGACGGCATCCACAGCTTTTTCGTTGGGAAAAATTCAAAGCTCAAATATATTGAAAAGCATTATGGAGAGGGCGGAAAAGAAGAAGCAGGCGGCGAAAATGTTATGAATCCGACCACCATAATTAATCTCTCCGAGGGAAGCTACATGGAAATGGAGACAACTCAGATCAAGGGCATCGACTCCACAAACCGCATCACCAAGGCGAAGCTCCAAAAGGATTCTACCCTCATCATTCACGAAAAGCTTATGACCCACGGAAATCAGTACGCTCGAACAGAATTCACTGTTGATCTTGACGGAGAGGATTCAAGCACAAATGTTGTCTCAAGAAGCGTTGCAAAAGATACTTCCAATCAGATCTTCATTTCAAAGATCAACGGAAACAACAAATGCGCAGGACATACCGAATGCGATGCCATTATTATGGATAATGCCTCAGTCAGCGCAGTTCCCGAAATCATGGCAAACAGCACCGATGCGAGCCTTATTCACGAGGCGGCAATCGGAAAGATCGCAGGAGAGCAGCTTATAAAGCTGATGACTCTCGGACTTACCGAGGAAGAAGCCGAGGAGCAGATCGTAAACGGATTTCTTAATTAAAAAACAAGGAGCTGTCTCAAATGCTTTTTTCGCATTTGAGACAGCTCCTTTCTTTATCCAAGTTCAACACTCCATCCTGCAAGGAACTGGGCAAGAAGAACTGCGTCCTTTATGTCAACAGTCCCGTCAGCATTGCAATCCGAAGCAAATTCATCAATATCAACTGTCCATCCAGCAAGATACTGAGCAAGAATAACAGCATCCTTTATGTCAATTTCACCATCTCGGTTAGCATCGCCAAACATAGTACTTATGATCGAAACAACCGAGTCTTCAGCCTCAAACTCAACAGTCTGTGCAGCTGCATTCACAACATCATCAATAAACTCAAGAGTTAACTCTGTGTCGCCCGGCACAGCATCTTCGGAAACTACAAAGGTCAAGGTTGCTATTGTGCCGTTACTTATTGTATTATCGGCTCTGTAGTAAGTAAACTGAACGGGATGCTTCTCCGAATTATTATGGAAGCTGCAAGTTCCCGCCCAAAAGCTGTTATCATATGATACATCAACAAGTGTGAGTTTTTCACGGTCATAATCAAGCGCAAATCTCATTCCGGCTATTCCCTTGTTGTTTTCAATCACAATATCAACGCTGAAAGGAACCCCGGGAATTGCAGTTGCCTCTTCAACACGAATTTTCGCCTTTTCTCCTATATATGATTTATGGTAGCTTCCTGTCAATTTGTCTTCAAAATTATTATCTTTATAGAGGGAAACAATTATTACGGGAGAGTCGGAAAGGAAATTTTCTCCGATTGTCAGATCCTTTGAGAGCAAAGAAACAATTTTTAGACTTTTACAGTTGACACCAACATTATCCTCAATAACTCTTACGCTTTCAGGAATACCGAGAGTCTCAAGCTTTTCGCAATTCGAAAAATTATCATTGTATATGTTCACAAGACCCTTTGGTAAAATAACTCTCTTTAGATTTTTTGCACCGTTAAAGGCATAAGGAAAAATATTTTCAATATGACTCGGAACTGTGTACATTTCATAGGGATATGCACACGGAAACATCACAAGATGATTATTATTTTTGCTGAAAACAACTCCTATCTCCGAAGAATAATATATCAGATTATCTTCGTTAACAAAAACACTTTCAAGAGTTGGTACATTAATGTTCCCAAAAAGTATAATAGTTAAAGGCAATGACAGATGCCTCAAATTCGCATCACCGTCAAAAGCGTCATCAGCTATCGCAAGAACAAATTTTCCTTCGATGATCATCGGAACGGATACTCTCTCCGCTTGTCCATTATACCCCGTAATGATCGCAAATTCATTGCCGTTTTCATCTTCATCAACTACATATTCAAAATCATCCTTATAATCCTTTGGAAGAAGTACGCATTCTCCCATATACACGGGATGTTTATATGTTGTATTTGTTCTGTCATTCCAAGACAAGCAATGATTACGAACATTTTCACCTGTGTTATTAACATTCACAGATGCATCAAAGCCGATAATATCGCCGCCCTTTGGCTCAAGCATGGCAAAATCATATTTGATCTCGAAGCAGCTATAGCCCTCTTCCATGTCTACATAGCAAGTTACAAAGGAATCATCATAGTCAGCATAAGCCTCTGTCATGCAAACTCCGATTTGACGCATAAGCCTCGAATCGGCCTTGTTTGCGGCCTTATCATTAAATTCATCAACATAGAATTCAATGCCATCGCGGTTATAATCCGCAATGCTGTTTTCATAATGAAGCTCTGAATCATAAACCAGATAAAATAGATATAAGGAGTTTTCATCCCACATTACCTTCACCCAGTTTTTTTCGTCTTCATTCTCATATTCATGCTTTTCGGCAAGCTTTTCAACTGTGCATCCCTGTCGGTCATAGACAAAATAAAGTCTGTCGCTCTCGTCCCAAATTTCATCATAGTAACCGTCAATAACGGGGGATCCATATGGAGCGAATGCGGTTTTGGTTTCCTGAAGGTTTTGAGTTGCTGCAAAAGTAAAAATGCAAAAGACACTCAAAAGCGCAACGGTAATGGAAATTAATGCTGTCAGTTTCTTAATTGTTTTCATAGTCTTTCTCCTTTTAAATATAAAAGTGCGCAACCGAAGCTACGCACGAAAAATGTATAGCCCAATTGCTGCGACACAATAGACTTTTTATAATTGCATTATGAAAGCATACAAAAAGCGAGCGTACATTTTTACCAATTTTAATGTATGCCAAATAATGCAAATAATATTCTATTGTGTCGCAACTTCATTTTAGCATAAAAATCCAATTTTGTCAATAGAAAAAACAAAAAAGAGCCAAGCGGCTCTTTTTTGTTATCTGACTATGACCGATTCGATGCCCAGTGCATCAGCAATTTTTCTAATCGTATCGGCTTTATGACCTACACCAAGCGCATAATGGTGAGTTGGTCCTTCCATGACCCAACGCTTGATAAATTCCTTTGTAGTCGGCTCGAAGAATCCTCTGGTATTTGTATTTCCCGTCGGAGGAATAGGTCCCGCCTTTGAAATTCCCTCTCCGATGACAAATTTGAATTTGCCGCCTGCTGTCTGGGTGATTCCAAGCATCGTGATCGGGCCTTCCTTGATCTTAAACTCAACCGATGCACCGCTTCCCGGCTTTCCGTGGAATTTTTTAAGGCTACGGAGTATCGGCTTGCCGTTTGCTATTGCAATATGATGAGGGCCGTCGTGACCCACAAGTATGAAATCCTCATCAAAATCAAAGGGATGAAACTCCGCAAAGCTTCCGCCTATGTTAAGTCTATCCATTATAAGCATTGCAACACATGTCTTGATGTCAAATTCTCCGCACATGGGTGTTCCCTCGGCATTGAGGATCGAGTTGCCGACAATAAATGATGTTGCAACTTCACGCTGAATTGTACCCTCTCGTCCCTCATAGTAATATGCAAGTCCGGTCAGTTTCTTTTCAGTAACGAGTCTGTCAAGTGCCGCCGCACCTCTTGCAGCCTTTATAAGATCCTTTTCGGTGAGCTTTTCGGTTACGGGATCGGATTTTGGTTCCGGCATATCAAATTCAGACTTTATAAGCTCAATTTTTGCATTGATCTCTTCTTCTGTTACCTCTTCATAGCATTTCACCGCATCCTCGATCTCAAGAAGCGGAACATGGATTCCAAAAGCAGAGAAAATTGCAGTCGGGTCTGCGTGCATATCGTACATTGCTTCGAGAACATGCCCCATAAGCCCAAGCCTTGCTCCCTTAAGAGAATGAAGAACCTTTGCAATATCACACCATTCCGCAATATCTCGCTCCGCTTCCTCGTCCCCGTAAAGAACACCGATAATAACATCTGCAACCTTTTTACCCATTCTGATAGCTACACCCGTAAACTCCGGTACAGAGCAAATATTATCATTTTCAAGCTGCATAAATGTGTTTGCTTTTGAATAATCAAGGTGACTTCTGGGCTGAAGCGCAACAAGCACAACCGGAATATCCATTGCCTTCATGATCGGAGCAAAAACCGAGGATGTGGCATATGTGATCATGTTGCAGAACATAACATCAAGGTTATCTCCGAGCATTTTCGGAACAGAAGCAAAAGCTTCTTCGCTTGAACCTATGATTCCGTAGTCAACAACCTCCACATCATTTTTTTCGGTAAGTGCAATGGTATCGGCATGATATTTTTTGAGATTATCCTCAAGTCCCGGGAACTGATCAAAATATACCGCATGAACAACCGAGAAAAAACCTATTTTTGCTGTTCTTTTTTCTTTTCTGTTTATCATATTTTTTCACCTTTCTTTAAATTGCATATTGATTTTATCATATTTTTATGGTACAATCAAGGTTGAAAATAAATATAAAACCATCAAAAATAAAGATTTGGAGATTTTTGTTGTGAATATAAGAGAAATCAAACCATTTATTCGGTATGCTCAAAGCTTGACGGTTAATGACACTTCTCTTTTCATGGGACAGCAAGCTTATGATAACAGACTTTTTTATTTAAAACAAGGTAAAGGAATTATTAGAATTGAAGGTGTCAGATATGATCTTGTTGAGGGAGATATTTTGATATGGCGTCCGGGACTTCTTTATGATCTTGACGGTACGGAAGGCGAATTTACTCTTCTCGGCGTAAACTTTGATTATACAAGAAATAACAGCCATTTAAATTTTCCGATCGCTCCCGGTAAGCTCGACTTCAATGCAAAAAATATTATAGAAGATGTGATTTTTGAGGATTACACCGAAATAAATGCCCCGATCCATATCCACGGATTTTTCGCAGCAGCCGACGAGCTTTTGAACATTCTTGAGGAATACAGACAAGGTAAAATACTTTCTGATGAGATCGCCTCGGATATGTTAAGATCACTTCTTTTGCGAATCTTTCGTCAGATAATAACACACGCTCCCGAAAAGGCAACAGGACATGATAATATTCTTCGATATATTAATAAAAACTGCGATAAGCCGCTTTCAAATGAAAAGCTTGCAAAAATTTTCGGATATCACCCAAATCATCTGAGCCATCTGGTGCTTTCGCAAACAGGTCTCAGTCTTCATAAATACATCATCAAATGCAGGATCATGCGTGCCATTGACCTTCTGCAAACAACAGATATGCCTGCAAATCAGATCGCTTCTCTATCGGGCTTTGGTGACTATAATCATTTTCTGAAATATTTTAAAAAGATTACCGGAAAAAGCACAAAGGATTTCAGATAAATCATTTCTGAAAAAATTCTTCAAAACCGATTGACATAATTATGTTTTTATAGTATAATATGAAAAATTTTAAGGAGCTATATCATGTCGAAATATTTGAAATGTACAACAAACAAACCGGCAATCTCTTACAAATGCGGTGAAAAAATCATTTTCAAGGTCGAGGCAAAATCAAATTGTACTCCGGTTGTCTATGACTACATTAAATGGGATGTTAAAGGGGACGATGGAAGTCATATTTACGGAACATATAAATTTGACAACCATAAACCGCTTATCATCGAAACTTCTCTCTCAAAACCGGGCTATCTGCATCTCTATGCAACGGTTCATCTGGCAGATTCAGCTATTGCTCCCGATTTTGATGTCCTTGAGGCAGGCGCAGGTGCTGACATTGACAAGCTGGAATATTGCGACACTATCCCCGAGGATTTTGATAAATATTGGGGAGAAATCGAAGAAATGGTTGCAAACCACACACCTGAAATTCTCTTTAAAGAGGAGATAAAAGAAGGTGTTCCCGAAGGCTTTAAGGCTTATGACATCAGACTTTCTGTTCCCTGCGACGGCAGACCTGCATCCGGCATTCTCACATATCCCGATGACGGCAGGAAGCACCCTCTATGCGGAATTTTTCTTGGTTATTCCATCGCTCCCGCTACCGCTGAATTTCATGATAATACTATCGTATTTAAGATAAATGCTCACGGAATCGAAAACGGATACAAGCGGGTTGAAACAGAGAGCATATACAAGAAAGAGCTTGATGGATATGGTTTTAACAACACTGACAATGCTTCAAACATGAAAACATATTGGAGAAATGTCATGATCCGTGATCTCGTAGGGCTTAAATTTGCAAAGTCACTTCCTATGTGGAACAGAGAGGGCTTTAAGGTTACAGGAGGTAGCCAAGGAGCGTTACAAGCGACCACCATGGCGGCGCACGATAAGGATGTCACCTTCCTCGCTATAAACATTCCGTGGTTCTGCAATCTCAATGCCGAAAACAAAGGCTTTATGGCAGGATGGAGACCGAAATTTGCCGAAGGGCTTCGCTATTTTGATACAGTTGCACAAGCAACAAGAGTAAAATGCCCCGTAAAAATACACGCAAGACTTGGTGATTATGTTTGCCCTCCTTCCACAACAACAACACTTTATAACTATTTTAATGGCATAAAGGAGATCGACTTTCTGCAAGCAGGAACTCATTCCTATAATCCTCCGGAACATCAGTATTTTAGGTTAAGATATGATCCCTCAAATCCTACGGGCGAGATCAAGCTCGGAAAATACCGTCACTATAAGGGCGGCGAATACGAGGTCATCGGACTTGGATGTGACAGCGAAACACTTGAAGAAACAGTTATTTACAAATCCCTCACCGACGGCACCGTTTGGGTAAGACCCAAATGGATGTTTGCGGAATATGTTACTGTTGATCACATTCCAACGAAAAGATTTGAATATATTTCATAACAAAAAATCCGACTCATTTTGAGTCGGATTTTTTGTTCTTTTGTGTAACTCTTATCATAACACCAAAAGTCATTATTATCGGGAAGATTATTGCCGCCAAGATCCCGCTTTTCAGACTGTTTTCGGTACTTTCCGAAACAAGACCGACAATAGCAGGTCCAACGGCACATCCAAGGTCGCCCGCAAGCGCAAGAATTGCGAACATTGCCGTGCTTCCCCGTTTTAACTCTATGGAAGCGAGGCTATATGTTCCCGGCCACATAACGCCAACAGACCAGCCGCAAATACCGCAGCCGATAAGCGAAAGCGCAGGATAAGGCGAAAGCGTTATCAGAAGATATGCTGTGATACAAAGTATCGCACAGAAAAGCATATATTTTTCAAGGGGAATTTTGCTTCCGAATCGGGAATAGACAACACGGGATGTTCCCATGAGAACAGCAAAAGTGAGAGGACCTGCAAGGTCGCCTACCGTTTTTGAAACGCCAAGACCCTGTTCTGCGAGAGCCGACGCCCACTGTGCCACAGAAAGCTCGCAAGCGCCCGCACAAAGCATCAGTAAAAACATAAGCCAGAAAAGCTTATTTTTTATGAGCTGACCGAGCTTCAGACTATGCTTCCCTGTGTTCTTCATTGCTGCCTCATCAAGTGAAACTATCGGGACACGAAGATAATAAAAAATATTGAAAAACGGAACTGCCGCAAGAACAAGAGACAATATCTGCCAATTTTCAATACCAAAAAAGGCAAAGAAACCGACAGAAAGAAGAATCACAAATACATGACCCCAGCAATAAAACGAATGAAGCAGACACATATATCCTTTCTTATTTTCATGGGGGCAAGCCTCAACTATCGGACTGACAACAACCTCAATAAGACCACCGCCCACAGAGGCGATCACTATAGCAATCAGGACACCAAGAAAAGGATCGGGCATTACATTCGGTAGCACAGCAAGAAGCACAAGTCCAACGAATGCAAACAGATGCGCCAGAACAACACTTATTCTGTACCCAATCTTGTCTATAAGCGGAGGACTGAAAAAATCAACCGCAAGCTGTATAATAAAAGTAAGAGTAATCAGCAATGATATTTTGCTGTACGGAACTCCCATTGTCTCATTAAACATTACAAACAGCAATGGAGAAAAATTGATTATGATTGCCTGGACAACATAGCCGATACAGCTTGCCCAGAGCGTGTGTGAATAATTGTTTTTAACAGACATTTTCTTTCCCTAAAGTTTTTTTAGAATTATACACCAAAAAGCTCAAAATGTCAATAAAAAAGCCTGCAAATGCAGGCTTTTATTTATTTTTTCTTAAGTTTTCCGACAACGCGGCCATAGCATTCGGCACTTGTGAAATCCTTAAGAAGTATATCTCCGTACTCGGGATTGAAGGAAATCAGCCTATCACCGCCATACTGCTTAAAATATGCTGATCCGTCAAGAACAAAAATTCCAAGTTCTCCAACCTCAACAGATTCACATTCCTGAATAAGAAGAATATCTCCGCTATGGTATTTTGGCTCCATACTGTTACCGCTGATTCTGAGGGCATATTTGGCAAGCTGAGTTTTTGCTGTATCGGGAATATTGATCTCCTCGGTAACTTCACTGTCAAGATATATGCCAACACCCGCAGAAACAGGCATATCATAAAGAGGAATAGGTCTTCTGCCGTTGATAGCTGCCGATGAAGGGATATATGTACTCTTCGGCTTCTTGGGAGTAAGAATTTTTGCCGTCTTTGCAGGGACTTCGGTTCCGATTCCGTAGCTTGCCTTTGTGATGCGCTCGGTTTCCTTATTAAGAACAAGCGCCACAAGCTCTCTGCCGTGAGTATCAAGCTGACGATAGTTTTCAATAAGACGAATTTCTCCCGACTCCAATGTATAGTTGTTATCGTTATCCGGTTCACCCGTTACGATATAATTTACTGAGCATCCAAGTGCTTCGCAAATCGAAAGAATATTGGAGAATTTCGGAGAATCGCTTATCTCAGCCATTATCTTACTGAGTGTTCCAAGAGGGATTCCTGTCATTTCCGAAAGCTGTTCATTTGTGATCTTCTTTGAGCTTTTGATTTTTTTGATCCTATCAATATATTCCATTTTCGGCACTCCTTTTTAGGTTTTATACCTTTTATGGCACTATTATAGCACACTTTTTCCGTTTTGTAAATAGTTTTTTGAAAATTTTTCGTTTTTTGGAAAAAATCTCTTGACAAATCGAATTTTTGTGATATAATAAGAGTGTAAAAATTCCATTTTAGGAAAAGGAGTCTAAAATTATGAATAAAACTTACAATTACGAAACAAAGAAAATCAGAACATATTCCTATGGATATTCTTCTTCCTGCCATACTTCCATAGCAGAAAGATTTTTAGAAATTCTTTCATATGTTTTAGGATGTATTTACGATTTTGTTACAGATGAGGCGGTTGTTCTCATTTCGAAACTTTCTATCGTAATAACTTCTTTTGCAGGTATTTTTATTATGATGGGAATATCCGTTTGCGGAATCATGTCATTCTTCCCTGCCTTTATTATCTCACTCGGACTTCTCGCTGTTATTCTTCTCACTTTCAGATCAATGTTTGCAAGATAAATCGTTTATCAGCTTTGTCAGAGCCTCTGCCACAATCACTGCAGCATTTTCTGCCTCTTCAAGTGTGTTTCCGCTTGTTCCAATCTCGAGAAGAAGTGAGCATGGAGCATATTGCTGATTATATGCCGCTCCTCTCAGATATACCGGGCGGCTCAATGTATCATCTTCTTCATCAAGTATTTTTTTGAGCTTCAAGGCAACTGAGAGGTTTCTTTCCCAATTTGGGAAGTTCGCACCTTTATAATCTGAGCCGATCACCGTCATAACCTGTGCTGTGCTCTTATTATCAATCTCGGTAGTTGCCTTTACGAGAGAGCCGTCTGATTTCAGTATTGCATCTCTGTGTATATCTATGACATATTTTATTGAAGGATACTTAGCAAGATAAGATTTTATGCTTTCCGATGATCTTATATACGAATCTTGATAAGATTCCCTGTCATGTAAGATCTCACAATGCAATGTTTTTATCCCCGCAGAATTTAAAACTTCTGCCATGACACGCCCGATCCTTACCATATTCTTCTCTTTATCATCTGTTCTTGATATATCTCCTTCGCTTTCTTTATAGTGATCCTTCCCTTCTTCAAGATAGGATTCGGTCCCGTGTGTGTGGATTATCAAAACAGAAGGTTGATTTTTATCCTCGATTTTTAGCGATTCAAAGCCATCCATTGTCTCCCTTAGCATTGCTATATCCGGACTATACCCTGTTTCATTTACTATGTAGTTTTCTCCAAGCTGATTTTGACTCAGATCAAGTGAAACAACCGGATATGTTTTTTCGGATTCGGTTTCAACGGAAATATTTATTTCTGTTTCAAAACTCGTTTGTGATTCTGTTTCGATAGGCAAGACAGCCTCAATCTCATCCTTTTGAGGCTCGTCCGTATTTTCTGTTGCCGATTTGTCTATTTCATGTATTTCTCCAACGCACAGAAAGCTTTGCATAAGGCGGCGGGACAGAGCTTCCTTAAAATCACTTTCAGAATCAATAAATTCTAAAAAATTCGATTGATATAAATTTTCATCCGTTTTTATCAGACTATATCCGATTTCTGAAAACAAAATTGAAATCATCAATATAAAAAATGATGCGGTAATCAAGACATATGAATGCAGCTTCTTGTTCGTTTTTTCTTTTTTTAAAATTTCTTCCTCGCCTTCAGTGAGTAACCCGCTATCAAGGATTCTTATTTCATTTTCTTCCATATTATTTCTCCCTTCGCATATAGCATTGCTACTGAAATATATGCGAAGGGAGCTTCTTTTATGCGCTCAATTGATCAAAAAAGCTTTTTCAATTGATTCTGCAATAATGATCGACAGCTTTTTTGACATTATGTCGCTTTCTTTTGGGGTAACGAAAAAGCTTCTTCCCGATTCGAGTATCCTCTCAATATCACTGTCAATCTGCTCCATTCCCGCATTTCTCAAAACATCATATACAAGAGTTGATGAGTTTACAACCGTAGGAACTCCAATAGAAATAACCGGTATACCCAAGCTTCTTTTACTGACCTCCATCCTCATATTACCGATTCCGGAGCCGGGTCTTATACCAGCATCGGATATTTGTACAACAGATGCAAGCCGTTCACAAGATCTCGCCGCCAGCGCATCTACAGCAATGAGAAGATCCGGTGCAGAGGTCTTCACCGCACCAAGAATAAGCTCAGCACTCTCAATTCCCGTCTGTCCCAAAACTCCCGGTGAAAAAGCAGATATCTCACAGCTGCCGAGTTCGTTATATATTCGAGGCTCAAAGCTTTTCAGATGTCTTGTAACAGTAAGATTTTTGACAGTGAGCGGTCCGATGGAATCAGCGGTAATCTCCGAATTTCCAAGCCCTGCAACAAGAAGTGAAAAATCACAATTCATTTCGCAACCGCACACCCTTTTAACCATTTCTTTCAGCTTTTCGGAAATGATATCAGTCAGCTCCTCAAGCTCTGATCCATCACGATCCCACAACCCTTTTTGTTCTATCGTAATGTAGTTTTCATTGCTTTTTTCTTCGCCATTCTCGATTACAATCTCTGAAATTACCGTGTTGCCAATTCTCTCGCTTTTTTTAAAAGCAGGTTTCAAGTTTTTCTGACCACTGATTTTTCTCTCAAGAGCAAGATCTGTCATATCATATGCTTTCAATTTAATTGCTCCTTTCCTTTTAAGAAATTACCATTCTAAATAATGTTAATTTTGCACAAAATGTCCTGTTACAATTTGTGCGTTCATCCAAATATTTTTTATGTTTCGGACAAATCATTGATTATCTTTCAATTTAATGTTATAATATCATGTAACACATATTTTGTGACTACAACATTTTTTCTATTCACGGGAGGATTTCCAAAATTATGATTAAAAGACTGTTTGCAATGATTCTTTGCGTCCTTATGGTCATCCCTGCACTTGTGGGATGCTCAACCTTCGACCCTAATGAGGATGTTGGAGAAACTATCAATATTTATCTTGAGAACGAAGTCTATGACTTCGATCCCGCCTTTGCTTACCGTTCAAAGGAAGCTCTTCAGCTCACAAGACTTATGTTTGCAGGCCTTTTCTATATTGACGATAATGGCAAGCTTCAAAAGGATCTCGTCAAGAAATATGAGATCGTTGACGAAGAGGAACAGGGAATTTACTCGATTACATTCACGCTCAAAGAAACATACTGGACAGACGGTAGCCTTGTAAGCGCAAAGGATTTCCTTTTTGCTTGGAAGCGTCTTCTTGATCCTTCTCTCGTTTCCGATGCTGCTGCACTTCTTTATGAGGTCAGAAATGCTTATGATGCCAAAAACGGCAACTGCTCGGTTGATGATATCGGAGTTTATGCGATCAACAATAACACTCTTCAGATTGTTTTTGATCAGCCCATTGATTATAAGGACTTCCTTTATAATCTTGCAAGCCCCTGTCTCGTTGCTCTCAAAGAACTCGCTGTTAAGGATAATCCCGATTGGGCAAAGCGTCCGTCAACTCTCGTATGCAACGGTCCTTTCCTTCTCCGCGAAGTTGAATACGGTAAATCTCTGACTCTTGAAAGAAATACATACTACCTCAGAAACAGAGAAAAGGACAGCATCAAAAAGTTTGTTACACCTTATAGACTTGTTGTTGATTATTCCAAGTCACCTGCCGATCAGATAGCAGCCATTGAAAAGGGCGAGATCGCCTATGTTGGCAATATTGCACTCGATAAGCGTGCAGACTATAAGTCAGAGGCTAAAGTATATAACGCACTTTCTACCCTTTCTTGCTATTTCAATCTTGAAAATGCAATTTTTGCGGATGCTAATACTCGCAAGGCACTTTCAAGTGCCATAGACCGCACAGCAATTGCTGAAAAACTCGTATTTGCCGATGCCGCAACAGGTCTTGTTCCAAACGGTGTTTTTGAAGCAAAAAAAGCAAATAAGAGCTTCCGTTCTGTCGGCGGAAATCTCATTTCAAGTGCTGACGCATCCGGCTCATTCAGCGGTGAATTCAGCCTCGCAATTGCAGACAATGAAGTTCACGCAGCAGTTGCTGATATGCTTAAGTCAGCTTGGGAAGGTCTCGGTTTCAAGGTTAATGTTGTGAAGCTCGGCACCAGCGCTACAGATGTTATCCTTCCCGAAGAAAAGTCCCCCACAAAGGAATTTGTTAATGATGATTATCACGCAGCTCTTGTAAGCGGTGAATTTGATGTTATTCTTGCAGATATCAGCGCTCTTGATACTGATGCATTTTCAATGCTTGCTCCCTATGCCGCAGGCTACTCGGGACGCAATATGACATTCACTGTTGACAGCTATGAAGACGCTTATAACATCACAGGCTATAACAGCGAAGCTTATAATGAGCTTATAAAGAATGCATTTGCCGAAAAGAATGTTGCGAAGAGAGCGGCTATTCTTCACGATGCAGAAAAGCTCCTTATGGAAGATATGCCCGTTTGTCCCATCGTCTTCACAAAGAAGGCAGTGCTCACATCGGGTATTAAGGATATTGATGTTGATTATTTCGGTTACAGTCTCTTTGAGGATGCAAAGCTTAAATAATTATATACGGTATGGGCGAAAGTCCATACCGTTTTTTATTTTTTTATAAAATAATGTAGACATTTTGATAAAAATGTGATATAATAGATTAAATATTGCTAAAGGATGTTTGTAATGGAAATCATACCTATCATAAGCCGTGATTATCGGTCAAATACACTTCTTGCTGTTTCCGGCAAAAACTGCGCAATAATTGATCCGGGGCTTGAGAAAAATGTTATCAAAGATGCAATCGACAAGAACGGACTTTATCCATCCTCAATCGTTCTCACTCACGGTCATTTCGATCATATTTTTTCGCTTGATCTTATGAGAGATGAATATAATATTCCGGTATATGTTCATGCTGAAGATAATGAAATGCTGACTTCTTCTGAGAAAAATGCTTTTTCCTTCTTCTTCGGTTCAAGATTTGAACAAAAAGCCGCAGACTATACCTTTGTGGATGGTGATAAAATTAAAATCGGTGATGAGTTTCTTACCGTTATCCACACACCCGGACACTCAAAAGGCTCTTCATGCTTCATGTGTGACAATATTCTTGTGACCGGTGATACACTTTTTGCCGCAGGAATCGGGAGAACTGACCTTCACGGCGGTGATCCGCAAACAATTTTCAAATCGCTTGCAGACATGAGAAATATTGAAAATGCAAGTGATATAATGATCTATCCGGGACATGGAGGCCCCGCAAAGCTCCAAAGAGCGCTTGACAATGTTTTATATTATTAATTTATACAGAGGATTTAACTATGGATTTTAATTATCTTGCAGATCTGCTATTTCCCGGTGTTAAAGAAACACCCGAAGAGCTTGAGGCTCGTTTTCCCACAAGAGAGCTTCCCGAAGGAGCAAAGGTAACCCGTTTTGCGCCCAGCCCAACAGGATTTGTTCATTTTGGTGGACTCTTCCCTGTTACAGTGGGTGAAAGACTTGCTCATCAAAGCGGTGGAGTATTTTATCTCAGAATAGAAGACACGGATGATAAGCGTGAGGTTGAGGGTGCTGCCGAGGCGCTGATAAAGGTGCTCGCTCATTATGGAATCAATTTTGACGAGGGTGCTATCCTTGATGAAACAGGAAAGATCAGCGATAAAGGCATCTATGGTCCTTATAAGCAAAGCCTCAGAGGTCCGCTTTATCATGTATATGCAAAGAAGCTCGTTTCCGAGGGTAAGGCTTATCCATGTTTTACTACAGAGGAAGAGCTTGAAGCATTGAACGCTCTGGATAAAAAATCAGAGATAAAAAACAAGGATTGGCATGAGGATGCCGAAAAGCAAAAGGAAGAAAAGCTGAAAGCTCGTAATTTTACCATTGAAGAGGTCGAAGAAAACCTCAAGAAAGGTAATCCTTTCGTGCTTCGCCTTCTCTCTGACGGCGATCCCGAAAAGAGAACACCTTTCACAGATCTTATCAAGGGTAAGCTTGATATTCCCGAAAATGACGAGGACTTTGTTCTTCTCAAGAGTGACGGAATCCCAACATATCACTTTGCTCACGCCGTTGACGACCATCTCATGGGTACAACTCATGTTATCAGAGGCGAGGAGTGGCTTCCTTCCCTTGCAAAGCACATCATGCTTTTCAGATATCTCGGCTTCAGAATGCCAAAATATCTCCATATCGCACAGCTTATGCGTCTTGATGAAAACGGTGCAAAGAAAAAGCTTTCAAAGCGTGATATGGGCGCAAATATGGATGACTACAAGCGCATCGGCTATGCTCCCGATTGCGTTATGGAATATGTTATGACATTGCTCAATTCAAACTTTGAGGAATGGCATGCGGCAAACGCTGATAAATCATATCTCGACTTCCCCTTCAGCATCAAAAAAATGAGCACATCCGGTTGTCTCTTTGATTTCAACAAGCTCAATGATGTTTCAAAGAATGTCATTTGTCATTGGGATGCCGAAAAGGTTTATTCCTTCCTTCTTGAGTGGGCAAAAGAATATGATCCCGATTTTGCCCGTGAGCTTGAATCGGATAAGGATAAAGCTATCGCTGTACTCTCCATCGGCAGAGGCGGCAAAAAGCCCAGAAAGGACTTTGCAGTTTGGAGCGAGGTCAAAGGATATATGGGCTTCATTTATGACAGATTCTTTGAGATCATTGATGATTATCCCGAGAATTTTGATAAAAAAGATATTAAGGCTGCTCTTTGTGCCTTTATTGATTCCTATGACGCAAGCGATGATATGAACACCTGGTTCGATAAGATCAAGGCAATATCGGCAAATCTCGGTTATGCTGCTGATATGAAGGAATATAAGGCAAATCCCGATGCCTTCAAGGGCAATGTTGCCGATGTGAGCATGTTTATCAGAGTTGCCGTTACGGGTAAAATGAACGCCCCCGACCTTTATACCGTTATGCAGATTCTTGGTAAGGAAAAGGTTGCAGAAAGAATAGATGCCATGGTGGCAAAGCTTTAATTTTAGTTCAGGAGTAAAAAAATGGAAGAGAGAAATACAAATTTTATAGATGCACTAATTGAGGAGGATCTTGCAGCGAACCCCGGTATGAAGGTTCACACACGCTTCCCTCCCGAGCCTAACGGCTATCTCCATATCGGGCACTGCAAAGCACTTGTTATCGACTTTGGCACTGCCGAAAAATGGGGCGGACTTTGCAATCTCCGAATGGATGATACAAACCCCGCAAAGGAAGACACCGAATATGTTGATGCAATCAAAGAGGACATTCATTGGCTCGGCTTTGATTGGGGTGACCGTTTTTACTATGGCTCCGATTATTTTCAGAAGGACTATGAGCTTGCAGTTGAGCTTATTAAGAAAGGGCTTGCTTATGTTTGCGAGCTTACTGCTGATGATTTCAGAGATCCCAAATACTGCGGAGACCTCACACATCCCGCTGTATCTCCTTACAGAGACAGACCCATCGAGGAAAGCCTTGATCTTTTCGAAAGAATGAAGAACGGCGAATTTCCGGAAGGAAAATATACTCTCCGTGCGAAGATCGACCTCGCTTCGGGTAACTTCTGTATGCGTGATCCCGTGCTTTACAGAATCCGCTATATTGAGCATCACCGCCAGGGCAACAAGTGGTGCATTTACCCCATGTACGATTTTGCTCACCCAATTCAGGATGCGCTTGAAGGAGTAACACACTCCCTCTGCTCTCTTGAATATGAGATCCACAGACCGCTTTATGACTGGGTAATTCAGAATGTTACAGTACCTTCAAAGCCCAGACAGATTGAATTTGCCCGCCTCAACCTCACTCACACAGTGATGAGTAAGCGCTTCCTTCGTTCTCTTGTTGAGGACAAGCTTGTTGACGGCTGGGACGACCCCCGTATGCCTACACTTTGCGGACTTCGCCGTCGTGGTTATACCGCTGCATCCATTCTTGATTTCTGTTCGAGAATCGGTGTTGCAAAATCAAACAGCATGGTTGATTACAGCGTTCTTGAGCATTGCATAAGAGAAGAGCTGAACAGCACAGCAAACCGCAGGATCGCAATTCAGAAGCCTATTAAGGTCGTTATCGATAATTATCCGGAAGATAAGGAAGAGATCTTCGAGCTTCCCAATAATCCTACTGCTGAAAACGCAGGAACAAGACCTGTTAAGTTCACAAAAGAGATTTATATTGATGCCGAAGATTTTGCCGAAGTACCGCCTCCGAAATTCTTCCGCATGAAGCCCGAAGGCGAAGTTAGACTTATGGGAGCTTATATCATCAAATGCGGCGAGATCGAGAAAAACGAGGACGGAAGCATTAAGCTTATCCACGCAAGTGCCGATCTTGAGGCAGGCAACGGAAATCCCCTTGACGGACGCAAGATCAAGGGTACTATTCATTGGCTTTCAGCAAAATATGCAGAGGATGCAACTCTCATGCTCTATGACAAGCTCTTCACCAAGGAAAACATGAATGAGGTTCCAAGCGCAGAATATGCAGACTATCTCAATCCCGAATCTCTTGTTGTCCTTGAAAACGCAAAGATCGAGCCTTGTCTAAAGGATGCAAAGCCCGGCGAAAAATTCCAGTTTGTAAGAACAGGATATTTCTGCAAGGATACAAAATGTGAAAACGCCTTCAACCGTATCGTCACACTTAAGGACAGTGCTCCAAAAAAATAATGAAATGTTAACCGACCCGCATAGCGGGTCGGTTTGATTAAGAATTATATGAATTACGCACTTTATATATATTTTGCTATAATTTCGCTTGTGGCGATTATATTTACAGCAGGCGATAAATGGCTTGCCAAACACGAAAAACGCAGAGTGCCGGAAAAAAGGCTGTTTCTGATCGCTATTTTAGGTGGTTCGCTTGCGATGTACTGCACAATGTGTGTTATACGCCACAAAACGAAGCACAAAAGATTCATGATAGGCTTACCGCTGATCATGCTTCTGCAAATCGTTATCCCGGTTTGCCTTATTATTCTTGCTCATATTTAAAAAGACTGATATAAATCAGTCTTTTTTTCTTACTTGTTTTCTTGTTCCGTCCGGATACTGAATTACGGTTGATTCAAGGGTCTGACCGAAGGAAAGTCTTATCTCCGCAATATATTCATCACGAAGCGCCTTTTGTTCAGCCTTTTCTTCTTCTGTTAAACCTTCAGCCTTGGATTTTTTCGCAAGAAAATTTATTCTTTCAATCTTTTCCCTAACCATTTTAACCAATATAACCTTTCAAAATTTCGTTTGCCATATCGGTGTTTTCCGCTACGACAAATATTACATATTTTCCGATATGCTTCGAAATTGCATTTTCAAGCTTTGGAACCTGCTCGGTGGCATATGAAGCGAACAATTTGATCCTTTCTCTGCGGTATTCATCAAGAAGCTCATATGCCTTTTCAGCCCCCGCTTCATCAAAACATTCAAGAACAACATATTCATCGGATGATATAGTAACAGAACCTTTGATTCGAGAGGCACTGTAAAGTCCCTTGATCCCATAATGAATATCAATGGCTTCAGACTCGGTAATATCCACAAGCTCGATCTCTGTTCCCTCATAAATCTTATCAAATTCTGCGGCTAGACTGTTTATATCTATAACTACCTCCCTTTTTTCTCCGCAAGAAGCAAAGGAAGTAAGCAATATGGCAATAACTATCAAGAAAGTTAAATTTTTCTTCATCAAATCCTCCGAAAATCAATATGCAAATGCATGGGTTGAAATATACGATATTATTTTCTTGTTCTGTTCCGAATACATATGTATTCCGTCTGCCGCAAATCCATCGGGAAGATTCCCTTCCGCATCGGCAAACAAATTATATGTATCAAGATACCAATCCCCGATCTCGGAGGCAAGTCCGAGAAGAAGAGTGTTGAATTCACGGATTCTTGCATTTGCAACAGCGCCTGTATAAATACTTACAGTTTTATCCGCAGCTATTGGCATGATCCCCATGATGCAAAACTCGGCATTTGGGCAAAGAACGCTGATCTGCTCAATAGCAGTTTTGACCGATCGCACAAAAACGCTTGGATATCCCCAACCAAGCTCGTTAAGACCAAACATCAAATATATCCTTTTGTAATCTCTTCCGTCTTTTTCTATGGCTTCCATGACGGTATATGATGTATCGGCATCAATTTTAATAACCTTTTTGGTGTTAAGCTGATTTATCGAGAGTCCTACAGCAGAATAAAAGGTTGCGTCACAATCCTTCCATGTCATGCTAAGCCCCAGCATTCGGGAGTCACCGATAAATAGTGTGTCGGAAAAATAATCATCTCCAACAACCGAAGTTTCGTTCAAAATATGATCTCTTATCTCACCTGTTTGTGAATCACCGATATTTGATACAGGATTATCGGGTAAAGTTCCGCCCGTTGTTGTTTCGGCATCACTTTCAGAGCCCGAAATTGAAATGATTTTTTCTGCATCTTTCTCGTCAAGAGCAGAAATTGAATCCTTACCGAGAGGGAGCTTATTCAATTTTTTTACCTTATCAAAGCCCTCCCAAGTATCGTTTTTCGAAATGCTCATAAGCTGCAAGGCAGATATCATAAGCACCGAAGCTATACAAATAAGAAGGGTTAAAGGTATATAAAGAAGCAAAAGCCTTCTCCTCCGGCTTTTACGCGAACTATAACTCAGCATCTATTTTAATACCTACCCAATTTATATAATAAGTCTATAATCTTATAATATTATATCACTATCTAATATTAATAACAACACAAATATTGTAAATTAACGTTCATAATTCGACAGTTTTTGATTTTTTACAATTTGTTAATATTTTTGTTTTGGAAAAAAGTAATATTTAATAAAAACAAAATAACATTTAGCCTTGAAATAATCGCAAAATAATGTTATACTCTAAAAAAAGGAGGGGTAACTATGACAAAACATATTTATATAGCCGCTTGCGCACCCGATGGCGGCATATATCATTACACACAAAACGAAAACGGAAGTCTGTGTGAGCAGAATTTTTATCCAATTCCAAGTCCGATGTATCTTGAGATAAAACAAAGCAAGTTATATGTTGTTCTCCGAGCACCCTTCAATGACAGCAAAAACAGCGGTGTTATCACTTATGAAATTGCAGACGATGGATCACTCACATCAGAAACGATGCCCATTTCTACTCTCGGAGAGGTAGCTTGTCATATCCATGTAGAGGAAAACGGCGATTTCTACTGCGCAAATTATGTTTCGGGAAGTGTTTTCAAAAGTCCTGATAAGCTCGTCACCCATGAAGGCTCAGGACCAAACCTCCCAAGACAGGACAAGCCACACACCCATTATGTGAAAGCTTCTCCCGACGGAAAATACATACTTGCAACAGATCTTGGCCTTGACACGATTTTTACATATTCCAAGGATCTTTGCGAAGTCAGCCGTGCAAAAGTTCCGGAAGGACACGGAGTTCGTCACCTTATCTATTCCGATGATGGAAAGACCGTGTTCGCTGCAAACGAGCTTTATTCTACGGTTTCGGCTTTTGATTATGATGACGGAAAGCTCACTCTTGTTGATACCGTCTCCGCTCTTCCCGAGGATTTTAACGGCTTTAGTACCATCGCAGCAATAAGAATTTCGGGAGGTTTGATTTATGTTTCAAACAGAGGTCACGATTCAATTTCCTGCTTTGAATATAAAAATAAAAAGCTAAAGCTTCTTTCGGTATCAAAAATCGGCGGCGAATCCCCAAGAGATTTTGATTTTATCGGTGATTATGTCTATTCAACAAATGAGATTACAAATTCGGTTACTGTTCTCAAAATAAACGAAAAATCTCTTGACCTTCTTCCCTATTCATATGATGCTCCAAATCCCTTGGCTATTGTCAGCAAGGATATTTGACAAAAAAGAATCCGCTCAAACGAGCGGATTCTTCAGACTGTCGAAAAAGCTGTAATACCGCAAGTAGATAATAGTAAAGATAAAAAAGTTCAATATAATAGAAAAAATTAAATTCAAAAAGAAGCACAAGGCAATCTAAAGGAAAGCCTTGTGCTTACTTGCTTTTTCCGTTCTTACACTCTGTCGTACCGAGTACGCCGACGAATGTAAGAACGAAAAATATTCCTACCTTTTTCGATGTCTGCCAGCGTGTC
>JAFXAN010000082.1 GCA_017517035.1 Clostridia bacterium | reverse complement strand
GAGGAGATTGATGACAAGTTTTCTACATAGAATTCTCATAAATTCCATGTAGAAACACAGATAAACAACAATAAAAATTCCCTTTTTCAAAGTTTTGATCGACCTTTTTTAAAAGGTCGCGCGAGCCGACGGCGGCGTCGGTCGCCACCGCAGTGGCGAAACTCCTTCACCGACAAATTACTGTTTATCCGTTAACAAAAAGCCAAGGTCAAATCCTGATGATTGACCTTGGCTTTTTGTTATGACTCAACCTTTTATTCTATGAAAAAACAGCGGGGAGCTTGTAATTGACTTTTTCACTTGCAACGGTGCGCAGAGATGTGATATAGCAGCCACCTTTTTCTCTTTTTACAAAAACCGCATTGTATTCCGGGGAAAGTTCATCTCCCCTTTTGCAATAAAATGTCATTCGGTAGGTATTTTGTGTCTCATCAATTGAAACGATATCAAGAGAAAAGGAATTGGCAACAGACTGAACTGCCGGGATATATGCCTCGATCTTTGGCAGATAGCGGAATCTTGCGGTGTCGCTATGTCTTATGTTTCCGCCGTGGTTGAAATACTTATAGAGTGTCCCCTCAAGCTCGGAAGTTCCGATGGCGGCATTGATCCCAAGCTCGGGATATTTTTCCGCTGCCTCCTTCACGGCAGTGTTCCCGCTGAATCGGGAATAATTCGTTGTGAGCATATGGTTGAGAAGCGAATCCACGCATTTTGACATTGCACTTGCCGTGTCCGAAAACTCGGGAAGCCTTACAGAATCTATGGTCAGAGCAAAGACGATATCGCTAAGCTCGCTTATGAGTGCGGTGTTTTCCGAGGCACTTCCAATGACGGATTCGTTCAAATATTCAGTATTTGTTCCTGCGGGAATAATTTCTCCAACAGAGCAGGAGGAAAGAGAAAGAACGGCAGCCAGAATAAGCAATATTATGTGTTTTTTCATCAAATATCCTCCTTTTTTATCTATATAAGACATTATACCAAAAAAAACGCAAAAGGTCAAGAGCCAAATACAGAATGTAACAAAGCTACACCGAACTAAATATCATATTAACAAAGACATTCCTCAAAAAAAAAAAAAATCCCATGGAGAAATGATGCAGGCTGTGATTAAAGGAAGCCGCCTTCGGGGAAAATAATACTGAAGCAAACCTAAGGTTGTGAAGGAAGTATTAAACGGAGGAAGAAATGAGCGTTAAGCGCGGTGATATTTATTATGCGGATCTGAGCCCCGTTGTAGGCTCTGAGCAGGGCGGTATGCGACCCGTCCTTATTATACAAAACGATGTTGGAAACAGGTATAGCCCAACTGTCATTGCGGCAGCCATAACAAGCCGAATGGGAAAAACACGGCTTCCAACCCATATTGATGTCTATGCCGACAAGGTGGGACTGACAAAGGATTCGGTCATTCTTCTTGAGCAGGTGAGAACCCTTGACAAAAAACGCCTGGGCGAAAAAATGGGACATCTTGATGACGAAATGATGACGGCTGTCAATAACGCAATTGCAGTCAGCTTTGGACTTGGAAATACTGCTCCGGATAACGGAGACAGAACACCTGAAGCCTGATTTTTTGTTTAATTTCAATAATAAATAAAAATTTAACATAAATTTTTCTCAAAGCCTTGATTTTGCGGACTTTTCGTGTTAAAATATTAATGTTTGAAATTTTAAAAAATCAAAGGAGTAGAAAAATGGCACTTGTTACAACCAAGGAAATGTTCAAAAAGGCTTATGCCGGTGGATACGCTATTGGCGCATTCAACATAAACAACATGGAGATCATTCAGGCGATCACAGAGGCTGCCGAGGAGACAAAATCTCCCGTTATTCTTCAGGTTTCCGCAGGCGCAAGAAAATATGCAAAGCATGAATATCTTCTTGCTCTCGCTCAGGCTGCTGTTAAGGATAGCGGTGTTGATCTCGCTCTCCATCTTGACCACGGTGCAGATTTCGAGATCTGCAAGGCTTGTATCGACGGCGGTTTCACTTCCGTTATGATCGACGGTTCTCACCATGCATATGAGGATAATATTGCCCTCACAAAGAAGGTAGTTGAATATGCTCACGAGCGCGGCGTTGTTGTTGAAGGCGAGCTTGGCGTTCTTGCAGGCGTTGAGGATGAAGTTGTTGCAGAAAAGTCCTCTTATACACGCCCCGAGGAGGTTGAGGATTTCGTTACACGCACAGGCGTTGACTCCCTCGCTATCTCCATCGGTACATCTCACGGTGCATTTAAGTTCACACCCAAGCAGTGTACAAGAAACGAGAAGGGCATTCTTGTTCCTCCTCCGCTTCGCTTCGATATTCTTGAGGAGATCGAGAAGAGACTTCCCGAGTTTCCCATCGTTCTTCACGGTGCTTCCAGCGTTCCCCAGGATCTTGTTGCTGAGATCAACTCTCTCGGCGGAAAGATGCCCGATGCTGTAGGTATTCCCGAGGAGCAGCTCCGTCAGGCAGCAAAGATGGCTGTTTGTAAGATCAATATCGACTCTGATATCCGTGTTGCTATGACAGCAGGTATCAGAAGAGTGTTTACAAACGAGCCTTCCGTTTTCGACCCCAGAGGATATCTCTCTGTTGCTCGTGACGAGGTCAAGAAGATGGTTAAGCACAAGATCGTTAATGTTCTTGGCTCTGCTAACACTCTTTAATTTCAGATGAAAATAGGGTGCTGAGCCAATGGCTCAGCACCGATTTTTATATTGTGGAATGTCAGAGACAGCCGCGAAGATTCCTATAGACGAGCATTCTCTATATTTCATTCAAACAGTAATTTGTCGGTGAGGGAGTTTCGCCACTGCGGTGGCGACCGACGCCGCCGTCGGCTCCCGCGACCTTTTAAAAAAGGTCGATCAAAACTTTGAAAAAGGGAATTTTTATTGTTGTTTATCTGTGTTTCTACATGGAATTTATGAGAATTCTATGTAGAAAACTTGTCATAAATCTCCTCACAAGTCATCCTGAACGAAGTGAAGGATCTGGAAACGCTAAAAGATGATTTCATCACTATCAGACAGTTCGACAAATTACTGTTTGAAAAACAACCAAACAAAAAAGCCACCGTGGGTGGCTTTTATATTTTTAAAGAAAAACAGTTTTTCCGCTTTTTGCGGATCTGTAAATTGCGTCAACGATCCGAACGCTCTTGATTGCGTCCATCGGGAGAATGTCGGGATCTCTGCCGTCCTTTACAGCGAGTATCATATCCTCAACGACATGTCTGTGACCGTAAAGAGTACCTTCCTCAAATGATGATGCTTTGAGGTTGCCCTTTCCGTATCTTTCTATCATAAGCTCCTCTTCCTCGTCCTCGTCGTCGCTGTCACGCAGCTTCCATGTCTTTATCATGTCCGCATCAGCCTCGATCGAGCCGCCCGTTCCATAGAGCATTATCTCGGTGGAGATACCGGGATATGCGCAGGTGGTGCTGACAAAGGTTGCAGTTGCACCGCTTTTGAATTTAATAATGGAAGCTGTCATATCCTCTGTCTCGATATTGTGATTATATATCGCCATTGTGGATGTGACGCTTTCCACATCGCCCATGAGCCACTGCATAAGGTCAACGGTATGTACAGCCTGGTTCATAAGCGATCCGCCGCCGTCACAAGCCCATGTTCCTCTCCAGCCGCCTCTGTCATAATAGGACTGCTCCCTGAACCATTTGACAGCAAATGTTCCCAGATTTATCTTGCCGAGCCTGCCGTCCTCCACCGCCTTTTTGATGGGGTACATATTGAGATTATATCTGTTCTGATGCACAACTCCCGCCTTCATGCCGGTGCGGAGTCTTGCTTCTTCAATAAGTGCTGCACGCTCGGGGGTGATATCAAGAGGCTTTTCGATGAGAACATGCTTTCCTTTTTCCATTGCACGAACAGCAAAATCCGCATGCATATGGCTGGGAAGACAAATGCTGATGATATCGACATCATCATCGCCCAGAAGCTGCTCGAAATCCGAATAGAGCTTTGCATCGGGATAAATTTTAGAAAATTTTTCAAGTCTTGCACTGTCAATATCGCAGGCAGCAACAAGATCAGCATATTCAGAAGCAGCTGCCGCCTCTGCGTGTGCCATTCCAATACCGAGTCCAAGCACGGCATAACCGATCTTTTTCATTTTAAACCTTCTTTATAAAGAGTTTTTATATATTCTAACACTGTTTTCCCGTTTCGTAAATTGCAAATACAGCTCTTTTTATTGCATTTGATGAAAAAATTTCATTTAAGGGCAATATTTACGATCTTATCGCAAAGTGAGACATAATCCATACCCACCGCCGCAGCCTCCTGCGGAAGAAGCGAGGTAGGAGTCATTCCGGGAAGAGTGTTGGCTTCAAGGCAAACTGCCTCACCGTCCTTTGTGAGAATATAGTCAATTCTCGCATATCCTCGGAGCTGTAGAGCCGCAAAGGCACGCCTTGTGTAGTCTGCCATTTTTTCGTGCTCCTCGCTTGTAATGGGAGCAGGGCAGATCTCCTCGGTCATTCCGCTCTGATATTTGTTTTTGTAGTCATAATAGCCGCTTTTTGGGATGATCTCGACTGCGGGAAGCACTTCTCCGTCAAGGATACCCATTGTCATTTCTCTTCCAACGATCTTTTCCTCGATGAGCACCTTGTCCTCGTATTTTTCAGCAAATTCGATGGCAGCGGCAAGCTCATTCTCATTTTCGATGATCGAAACTCCAACGCTTGAACCGCAGCTGCAGGGCTTGATCACGCAGGGCAGCCCGATCTTCTTCACCATTTCACGGATATCATCCTTTTTAAGATCGCAAAGAACTCCCCTCGGAGTTGGAACGCCCTCAACGGAAAGTATCTTTTTCGCCAGATCCTTATCCATTGCAAGAAGACTTCCGATATATCCCGAGCCTGTATATTTAATTCCGTAATTATCAAGAGTTGCCTGAAGCTGACCGTTCTCACCGATTCCGCCGTGAAGTCCCATATAGACAACATCCGCCATTGCGCAGATCTCAAGAACGCCGGGGCCGATGAGAGCCTTTCTTCCGCCGTTTCTTGCGATCACCGCATCAAGATCGGGAATGCTTTCGTCAACCTTATATGTATAGTTTCCTTCTGCGCTGAAAAGCTCTGCCGAGGGTGTTTTGCCTTCGGGAAGACCCTCATAGACATCAACGAGGCAGACCTTATGTCCGCTTTTTGTCAGCGCATTTGAAACAAGAGCTGCGGATGTGAGAGAAACATCACGCTCCGGGCTAATTCCGCCCGCAAGAACAACAATATTCATGGAAAAACCTCCAAAGATGTTTTTTAATCATTATATGCTTTTTTTAAAAGTGCGACTCTGTCGCAGAGAGAAAGATCCTTGATTATTTCACAAGAAAATCCGTTTTCAAGGGCAAGAGCTTTGATGTCATTGCCTTGATCATATCCGATCTCAAAGAGAATAAAGCCGTTTTTCTTCAGAAGCCGACTGTGCTTCCACAGGATAGTGCGGTAGAAAAGAAGTCCGTCGTCTCCGCCGTCAAGAGCGATCCTCGGCTCTTTTTTCACTTCGTCCGAAAGAGTTTCGATGAAATTTGTTCTGATATAAGGCGGATTTGAAAGGATAGCATCAAAGATCTCATCCTCGCACTCCATATCCGCAAGAATATCAGCCTCAATAAAGGTTATCCGCCTTGAAACACCGTTAAGCGACGCATTTTTTTCGGCAAGCTCCAAAGCCCCACGGCTTATCTCAAAGGCGAATGCACGCAAATCCTCTCTATGTGCGAGAGTTGAAACAGCAATGCAGCCGCTTCCTGTGCAAAAGTCCGCAAAAAGCGCGTTTTTCGGCAGAAGCTCAATTGCCTTTTCAACGAGGATCTCGGTATCGCTTCTGGGAATGAGACATCTCTCATCCACCAGATATTTTTCCCCGAAAAAGTACCATTCTCCGAGAATGTATTGAAGCGGTTCGTGGGACACTCGCCTTTCAAGTGCCGTCATCAGAGCATCGCTCTCAAAATTTTTCTCACCGAGAAAGGGGAGTTCGGCTCTGCTCACATTGCAGAATTTTTCAAGCAAAACCGAAGCCTCAAAGGTTGGGTTTTCAATTCCCGCTTTTTTCAGTTTTTCGTATATCTCAGAATAAAGCATGATCCGCTCCCAAAAAGTCTTTCCTTATATTATACACGAAAAATCGCAAAAAGAAAAGACCTATTATGAATTTTCATGATTTTTAAGGAAAATTTATTTATAAAAAAGAAAAATTCTATTGCATTTTTATCAAAAAAGTGGTATACTATAAACGAAAACAAAAAACAGGGAGGTTTTATTATGTTTTTTATTGAAAAGAAGCCCGAGAAGCCCAATATAGGTAAAATTGTTGCTATCTCCGTTGGAGTTACATTTGCAGTTGCAGCCGCTGCTTACGGTATTTATATGTTCTGCCGCAAGTATTGCAGCCTTTATAAGAGCGACGATAGCTTCCTTGATGATGATTTTGATTGCGATTTCTGCGATGCCGAGGATTGCTCGGATTGCGAATGCACACAGGACGAAGAGGACAGCCTTGAGTTTTAATTTTTAAAAGGTGACGGTGTCGGTTTGATTTGCAGACCGACACCGTTTTTTTGTTTTTGCATTGACAAAACGGCTTAAATAGTGTATCATAAAGCAGATGAAAGGCAGGGAACGAAAATGGCGATCATATTTAATGAAAGTAAGAAAATTTTTTCGCTTTCAACAAGCACCCTTACATATGCAATGCAGATAGGAGAAAATGGCAAGCTCATAACGCTCTATTTCGGAACAAGTCTTATAGAGGACGATCTTCCCGATATAAAAAGCGTTATCACACACCGCTCTCTCGGCAGGAATCAGTTTGAAGCCGACTATGAGGAATATCATGGCTCTCTTACCTATGGCGGCAACTGTGAGCCGACCATGGAGGTGCGCTTTTCCGACGGAACAAGGGAAGCAGATCTTTATTATAAGAGCTATGTTATTGAAGAAAACACCCTCAGAATAACCCTCTCGGATAAATATAAGCCCCTTGATGTGGAGCTTGTTTATACCCTTTATGAGGATTGCGACATCATCGAAAAGAATGCTGTTATCCACAACAGAGGCAGCGAGGATATGTATTTTGACACCCTTTTTTCCGGTCTTTGCCATCTGCCATACAGAGATGATTACCGACTTTCAACCTTCACAGGCCAGTGGTCGGACGAATACAGAATAACGAGAGCAAAAATGCGAGACGGGCAGACCGTTCTTCAGACAAGAAACGGGCTTTCAGGCCCCGATGCCGCTCCGCTTATCATGATCGACGAGGGAGATGCAACAGAGCGCAGGGGCGATGTTTGGTTTATGACTCTTCTCTGGAGCGGAAACCATAAAATGATAGCCGAGCGCACGGTTTTCGGCAATGTTCAGATCACGGCAGGTCTTAATAACTGGGATTTCTGCATGAGAATTTGCGGCGGAGAAAGCTTTTCAACTCCCATTCTTGCAATAGGCTTCACCGAGGGCGGCTTCGGTCAGACAAGCAGAAATATCCATGCTTATTCAAGAAAGCATCTGATGCGTGAGGTTGAGGCAAGACGCATCATGCCGGTTGTTTATAATCCCTTTGGCACATTTTTCAGTCAGATAAACGAAGAAAAGATACTTTCAGTCATCGACATTGCTCATGAGATAGGTGTTGAAGCACTTATCCTTGATGCAGGTTGGCAGGGCGAGGGTAAGGAAGGCTATGACTATCGAAAGGGCATGGGAGTCTGGAACGAAAACAAGGAACGCTTTCCAAAAGGACTTAAATATATTTCGGATGAGCTTCATAGACGAGGAATGATGTTCGGGCTTTGGATGGAGCCGGAATGCTGTCATGTTGAAAGCCCCATTTTCTATGAGCACCCCGAATGGATACTTCGCACACCTACAAAAGATGACGGAAGATTTGACCATCGCCATGTTCTGAACTTCGCACTGCCGGAAGTTAAAAAATATATGTTTGAAAAAACCTGCTATCTCATAGAAAATTGCGGAGTTGACTATTTCAAGGTGGATTTCAACCGCCTGCTCCACGATGTGGGAACGGAGGAGATGCCAACCGAGGAAAGGCAGACCGTCAGATATCATTATACAAAGAATCTATGCGATTATTTCGACGAGCTGAAAACAAAATATCCGAATCTTATGTTTGAAAACTGCGCAGGGGGCGGACAGAGAGTTGACCTTAATATGCTGCGCTTCACGGGAAGGATAAATCGAAGCGACAACCAAGATCCCTTTGATATTTTGAGACTTCACGAAGGCTTCTCAAATATCATGCTTCCGAAGCTTGCAGGCGGAGGATGCCACATAAGCAGCGTTTATACTGCGCATCATAATGACAGAGTCTCAACAATGCGATTCCAGGCAAGAGTTGCCATGATGGGAGCACTTGCCATCGGTCAGCATCTTCTGAACCTCACAGAGGAGCAGAAGGAGGAGCTGAAAAAATATGTCCGACAGTATAAGAGTATAAGGCATATCGTTCATCTTGGCGATATCTACCGTCTTGCATCTGTTGACGAGCACCCATATGCCGCATATGAATATCTTTCTGAGGACAGGGAGGAAGGACTTCTCTTCATCTTCGGAAGAGGCATCGGTGCTATGCGCATCTACGAAAGACTTCGCCTTGACGGTCTTGATGAGGATGCAAAATATTCCTTTACCGAAATTGACGGCGCAGAGCAATCGACCGATCCCCACAGCGGAAATGCGATTATCAATACCCCCATGCAAAAAACAAGAACGGGAAAAGCACTCATGCGCCTCGGAATCGACTTTGTTCTCAGAGGCGATATGGACAGCATAATTTATCATTTCAGAAAGGAAGAAGGTTAAAATATGTCAAAATTCTTCAGAATATGCGGAGTTATCTTCTTTCTTGGCTGCGTCATCGGATTTTGCCTTGTGTTTGCCAGCGCAGGCTCGGGTAGCCTCGCAGATGCCCTCACGGGACTTTTGATCGCATTTATTTCCTGCTCTCTCGGTCTGCTCTTTATCTATGCGGCAGAGCTGCTTGAAAGAGTTAAAGCACTTGAAGAAAAAAACAAAAGCAATGATAATTGAAAGGTTTTAATAAAATGAACAGAAAGTTATTTGACTATATTGAAAAAAGCCCCACAGCATACCATGCGGTGTCACATACCGCCTCGATCCTCGAGGAGAAAGGCTTCATCAGCCTTTGCGAGAGCGAAAAATGGTCTCTTGAAGCCGGAAAAGGCTATTTTGTAACAAGAAACGGCTCATCCCTCATCGCATTCAAGATCCCATCAAAAATTTTTGGCGGATTTATGATGAGTGCCGCACACAGCGATAGCCCCGCCTTTAAAATCAAGGAAAATGCCGAGCTTGCAGACGGAAATTATGTTCGTCTTTCAGTTGAAAAATATGGAGGAATGCTCTGCTCAACATGGCTTGACAGACCCCTTTCGGTTGCGGGCAGAATTATGGTGCGCAATGCAAAGGGATTTGAAGCAAAAAATGTGGATCTCGGTGATTTCTCCGCAATAATTCCAAATGTTGCAATCCACATGAACAGAAATGCAAACGACGGTATGGCTTATAATGCGGCAGTTGATATGATCCCGCTCTTTGGAGATGCATCCTCAAAGGATGGCTTCCTTTCCGCAGTTGCAGAGAAGGCAAATGTGAAAAAAGAGGACATAATCAGCACTGATCTGTTCCTCTATAATCCTTATAAGGGTGCTGAATGGAGCAATTTTATAACCGCTCCGAGACTTGACGATCTCCAGTGCGCATTTGCTTCTCTTGAGGGCTTCCTTGGAGCAAAAAAGAGCAAAAGTGCGCCCCTATATTGCCTTTTTGATAACGAAGAGGTTGGAAGCCAGACAAAGCAGGGCGCAGCATCAACATTCCTTTTCGACACGCTTTGCCGCATAAATTCAGCTCTTGGCGGAGACGAAGAGATGCTCAGGGAAAGAATCGCAAGCAGCTTCCTCGTTTCCTGCGATAATGCCCATGCTGTCCACCCAAATCACGGTGAGTATGCAGATAAAAACCATTCGGCATATATGAATAAGGGTATCGTTATCAAGTATAACGCAAATCAGAGATACACAACAGATGCTGTCTCGGATGCCTTTTTCAGACTTATCTGCGAGAAGGCGGGAGTTCCGGTTCAGTCCTATACAAACAGAGCAGATATGCCCGGCGGCTCGACCCTCGGAAATATTTCAAATACCCAGGTTTCGCTGAATACCGTTGATATCGGTCTTGCTCAGCTTGCAATGCACTCGGCACTCGAAACTGCAGGCGCAAAGGATACCGAATATATGGCAAAAGCCCTCTGCGTATTCTTCTCAAGCTCGCTGAAGATTACAAAGGAAGGCTTTGAGATCAAATAAAATAACGGTGAATCTTCAAAAGTGATGCTGAAGAGAGAAACATTAGTTCAAAAAAGCTCAATTTGTCTATCAAACAAATTGAGCTTTTTGTTGTATAAACGAATGAAAAGGTCAAACACGATTATGACAGGTCACATTGAATCGAATTCTTCTTTTTGAGTTCTCCCTTAAGGTTATTCTTCGCAGTCGTAATAGATTTTACAAGTAGAAATTTTATCGTCGAACACTTGCGGTCAAGCCATGCTTGCAAACGAAGCCTATGTATTATTTCCTCAATGCTTTCTTCTTTCGCTCTACGCCTATTACAGCGGAATCGTCATCTTTATAACCCCATTCGCTTTTGAGGCAAGCGATCAATCTGTCATAGGTTTCAATAGCCTTGTCAACATTATTCATGATGACATATATTGTTGCAATACCATCCAAGGCATCGGTAAATCTTGGCTTTTGATTGCTTTCCTTTTCCCATGACTGTTCATAGAACGCAATCGCCTTCTCATATTCGCATTTGCGAGCATGGTACTGCGCTGTTTCAAAGAGGAAACCGGCGTTATCCGAAAACTCCGACAAGGCAGCATCCATAATACTGTCTGCTTTCTTTGCATCGAATTCCGCAAGCGCGATATACGCCTTGTATACAGGAATCAAGAAAGGTCTATGAGCAGGTAATAACGCGCACTTGTCCAAATATTCCTGCGCCTCACGGGTACGATGGTCGGCGATCAAATTGTCAATAAGATCATAGTAAGGCAGGGGTGTGTGGGGAATGACGGCATCGCTTTCGATTACCTTTTTGTAATAATCAATGACATCCGTATGGTTGGAACAATTCCAATCCCAAGCAACAGCCCCGTTTGATTTTTGCAGAAGCCATTGACAGTCCTTGATTTCGGGAGCAAGCAAAATCGCCTCACGGGCATATTTACTAACTTTGCTCAAATATGATTCTGCGCGATGATGATAAAGTCTTGCAAGCAATGATAGAATTTTTCTCCTATCCTCTGACTCTTCAAGTTGAATTTTCAATATGTTTTCATATTCGAGAAACACGTCATCAGAAAGATTTTCCTCGATATCGAGTCTGTTTTCTATTCGTTGCAGTTTTTGATCTGTCGTCAAGTCAAAAAGCTCGTCGATGGTAACACCAAGCTCACTTGATAAGATTGGCAACAGCGTAATATCAGGCATCGTGACACCCGTTTCCCATTTTGATATAGATTGAGCACTCACACCAATTTTTTCTCCGAGCTGCTCCTGTGTTGCTCCGATTTTTTGGCGCAATAGTTTGATTTTATTTCCAATATCCATATACGATTCTCCTTCGGTTAGATAAAATTCATTTATCAAGTACTTGATGTCTTCATTATAGCATGAAAAGTAAAACAAATCAATAACGCATATTTCGTATCAATTCACCTATTGAGCGAAAAACGGGTAGTGTGGCGGTTCGAATCTGTCTACAGACCCGAAATGCATCTACAAAATTTCGAAAAACTTCAGAGTCGAAAAAATGAAGCATTCGCTTCGCGAATATGAAGCACAAGCCTGTGACTTGTATGAAGCGGCGGCGTTGCCGCCATGAAGCGAAGCGCGCGGTAGCCTCGACCTGTGCCGAAGGCACGCTTCATAGGGCGAAGCCCCGCTTCATGAGTTGCTATGCAACTCACTTCATGCGCGTCAGCGCGCTTCATTGAAAAAAGCACTTGCCTCAGCAAGTGCTTTTTTCTGGCTGGGATAGTTGGACTCGAACCAACGAAATGCAAGAGTCAAAGTCTTGTGCCTTAACCGACTTGGCTATATCCCAATATTTTGTGGCATTATCTGCCGCAGATTATTATATCACATTATTCCCGATATGTCAAGAAATAATTTTCGTTTGCATAAAATGTTTTCGGAGGTGATCACAACGAAAACGCTTCTTCGCATTTTTTCGATTTTTTCTCTTTTCATTCTGCTTGTTTCCTTCTTTTCATCGTGTGCCGGCAGAAGGGAAGCTGACACATCTGCGATCCTTTCGGAAATGATTAAATCTGAAAAGTCCATGCCGGTGGGCAAGCTCTATTCCATGAAAAGCACGCCCGGCTCTCCCGATTATATTTCCCCGTCTCTTCTTGCCGCCCTTTATGGAGAGGGCAACTCTTCCGAGGCTTTTGCGGGAGCAGAGGATATCTCTCTCCGTCTCTCCTCGGGAATCTACTGCTTCGAGCTTGCCGTCTTTCTTTGCCGAACCACAAGTGATGCCCATGAAATTGCAGATCTTTGCCTTCGACGAATCAACATGATGGAGCATTTTCTAAATGCAAATTCCGAAAAGCTCGGGATCGATCCGGCGTGCCGTGAAAACATAAAGAATGCAAAGGTGAAAATTGTCGGTCGGTATGTACTGATGGCGGTCTCACCGAATGCCGCAGGCTGCATTGAAAGCGCAAAAAATATTATTTCCTGAAAAAAGCAGTTGCAAAATGTCAGAAAATATTATATAATTTAATTGATACTTTTTGTGGAGGCTCTCGGATATGAAAAAATATTTGTTCATATTGCTTTGCGTCATTTTCCTCATCTCTTTTTCGGGATGCGGAGATGCGCCGCTTGAAGAAATAAAAAAGCCGCCCCGTCCGCCAAAGGGTGATGACGGAATTGCAACGATACTCATTGATGCAGGTCACGGATTCGGGGATGTGGGCTGTATTTCCGAGCATCTCGGAGATATTTACGAGCATCATCTCACAATGGATTTTGCAAACCGTCTTGCAGAAATGCTTCGCAGTCTTGGGTATAATGTTCTTCTCACCCATGACGGAGAAAAGCTTCCCAATATGGCCGAGCTGATGCTTGAGGCAGAGAAAATGGGTATAGATTTCGATAGGGAAAAGATCACGCCCGAAAATAACATTTTTGAGGCTTACGAGCGCACGCTTTATGCAAATGTCCTTACAAAAAAGACGGAGATCGACCTGTTTTTCTCGATCCATGTCAATGCAAATGCGGATACCGACAAGGCGGAGGGCTTCGAGATAGATTACTGTGCCGAAAATTCCTCAAGCGAGATGTCCTCGTTTGCCTTTGATGCCATCTGCCGAAGACTTGAGGAGGCATATCCCGAAAGAAGGCTGAAAAAATTCGCCGATAGCTGGGAGATGTCCTTTGTTGTGAACAAATATACCGCCATGCCCTCGATACTTTTTGAGACCGCTTATGCTTCGACCCCCACGGAGGCTGACCTCCTTCTTGACGATGGCTGGCGAGAAGCACTTATGCAGACCGTCGCAAGCGGCATAGATGATTATTTTAAACAGTAATTTAGCGAACAGTCAAATAGTGTTGAAATCATCCTTTAGCGTTCATAGATCCTTCACTTCGTTCAGGATGACTTGTGAGGAGATTGATGACAAGTTTTCTACATAGAATTCTCATAAATTCCATGTAGAAACACAGATAAACAACAATAAAAATTCCCTTTTTCAAAG
>JAFXAN010000081.1 GCA_017517035.1 Clostridia bacterium | reverse complement strand
CTCAGCGTGTCGAGAAAGTCTCGACACGCTGGCAGACCTCGAAAAAGGTAGGAATATTTTCCGTTCTTACATTCGTCGGCGTACTCGGTACGACAGAGTGTAAGAACGGAAAAAACAAGTAAGCACAAGGCTTTCCTTTAGGTTGCCTTGTGCTTCTTTTTGAATTTTTTCTCTTATATTTAACTCTTTTTTTTACTATTATCTACTTGTGGTATTACAGCTTTTTCGACAGTCTGAGGGCTGATTTTCAATCAATTGAAGATCAGCCTTTTTTTATGCGTATTGTGCAAAATCGACAAATTTGACCGCGAGATTTCTACATTTTGCGAGCGATAAAGACAAAATTTCCTCTTGCAATATGGAAAAAAATACTGTATAATAATAGTATGGTGGTAAAAAACCACGGTAAAACTCATACAGAAAGGATTGTTTTTCGCTCGCGAAATACAACGGTAAACCCAAATGGCAGTATTTGAAACAAAACAGATCAGAAACGTTGCACTTCTCGGACACGGTGGTTCGGGTAAAACTTCCCTGACGGAGGCAATGCTTTACATAGCTAAATGTATCGACCGTCTCGGCAAGACCCCGGACGGAAATACCACATCCGATTATGATGCAGAAGAAATAAAAAGAGGTTATTCCATCAGTGCCACTGTCTCGGACATGGTCTGGGGCGATGCAAAGATAAATGTTATTGACACCCCTGGCTATCTGGGCTTTGTTGGCGAGGAGATGCAGGGCGTCAGAGTTGCTGACAGTGCTATCATCGTTCTCGATGGCAAGGCAGGCGTTGAGGTCGGCACAGAGCTTGCTTGGGACTATGCGATAGATATACCCAAGGCATTCTTCATCAATAAGTGCGATGATCCCGAGGCTGATTTCGACCGAGTTTTCAAGGGACTTCATGCAAAGTTCGGTAACGCTCTTTGCCCCGTATTTATCCCTGTTCGCTCGGGCAACACAGTTGTCATGGTCGACCTTATGGATATGAAGGCTTATGAATACGCTGCAGACGGCTCACGCAAGGAAGTTCCCATGAATGTTGATTTTGCAACACTTGCTTCCCAGTATAAGGATGCATTTAATGAGGCGATTGCACAGACAAGCGACGACCTTCTTGATAAATATTTCAACGGCGAGGAAATAACACATGATGAGGCTGCAGAGGCTCTTCATACAGGTATCATAAACGGCTCGATCGTTCCCGTTTACTGCGGTTCATCCACAAAGATGTGGGGCGTTCGTGCACTTCTTGATGCTATTGACCATTCATTCCCCCGTCACACAGCAAAGAAAACAGAAAAGATCGCTTCCGATGACGGATTTGCTCCCTTTGATATTGATCCCGAAGGACCGACAGCTCTCTTTGTATTCAAGACCGTTGTTGACCCGTTCGTTGGTAAGATGTCCTTCTTCAAGGTTATGAATGGATCTCTCAAGAAGGATATTACTCTCAAAAATACAACCTCCGGTGCAGCCGAAAAGATCGCAAAGATATATACACTCAGAGGAAAGAAGCAGACTGAAGTTGCAGAGCTTGCTTGCGGTGATATCGGTATGCTTGCAAAGCTCAATGCAACAGGTACTTGCGACACACTCACAAATGCAGGCGAGATCAAGTTTGCTCCCGTTAACTATCCCGAACCCAATATGTGCATGGCACTTGCTCCTCAGGCTAAGGGTGACGAAGATAAGATCTCTCAGGGTATCACAAAGCTCCTTGAAGAAGATCTTACAGTTAAATTTGAGAACAATGCTGAAACAAAGCAGATGCTTATCTACGGTATGGGCGATATTCACCTTGATGTTATCGTTTCTAAGCTCAAGAGCCGTTTCGGCACATCGGTTAAGCTCGATACACCCATAATTCCTTACCGCGAAACCATCACAAAGAGCGTTGAGGTTGAAGGAAAATATAAGAAGCAGACAGGTGGACACGGTCAGTACGGTCATGTTAAGATTCGCTTTGCTCCCGGCGATGGTGACGATGCTCTGGTATTCACAGAGTCAACGGTAGGCGGTTCTGTTCCGAAGAACTTCCATCCCGCAGTTGAAAAGGGACTTCAGGAAGCGATGCTTAAGGGTGTTGCAGGTTTCCCCGTTGTTAATATCAAGGCAGACCTCTTTGACGGCTCTTATCACGATGTTGATAGCTCGGAAATGTCCTTCAAGCTTGCTGCCGGTATCGCATTTAAGGAGTGTATGAAGCAGGCGAAGCCCGTTCTTCTTGAGCCTGTTGGAGCACTTAAGGTAACTATCCCCGATGCCGTTGTGGGCGATGTTATGGGTGATCTTAATAAGAGACGCGGACGCGTTATGGGTATGGAGGCTGCTGAAAAGAAGGCTTATACCGTTATTGACGCCGAGGTTCCGAGAGCTGAAATGATGGATTATACCATCTCTCTCCGTGCAATGACTCAGGGTAGAGGAAAGTTCACATTCAATCCTCTCCGCTATGAGGAAATGCCCGCTGCTAACGCACAGAAGATCATCGACGCTTATAAGGGCGACGACGAATAATAAAATCAAGAAGCTTCGCAAAATGCGAAGCTTCTTTTTTTTTGAATAAAATTTTAAAAAACCATATAGATTTTACAAAAAATATATTGACAAATTTCGACATATGTGTTACAATTGTTACAGTAACATATGTTACAAATAGACAATTTTATAAGGAGGATTATTACAAATGGTAATGTCTGTTTACAAGAAGGCTCTTGCTGTTCTTGCAAAGAAGCCCTTCAAGCTTTGGGGAATTTCCCTTCTTTCCGGTGTCATCACATCGGCGCTCACTTTCCTCTTCGGTGCAACGATCGGTATTGCACTCGCTCTCAACCTGCTCATCACAACCTCTATGACTATGGTATATCTCCATGGATACAGAGGCGAGGATGTCAAGGTTGTTCACCTTTTTGATTGCTTCAAGGATTGGGCAACTATCAAGCGTGTAGTATGCGGTATGGCTTGGATGAGCCTTTGGATCTTCCTTTGGGGACTTATTCCGATAGTCGGAATTTTCTTCGTTATAGTCAAGAGCTATGCTTATCGTCTCACACCTTATATTCTCGTTCATGAGCAGGATATTCCTCTCACCGAGGCTATCAAGGTTTCCGAGCAGAGAACAAAGGGCTTCAAGGGCAAGATGTTCCTTGCTGATTTTCTCCCTTATGTTTTCATTTTTGTTGCATCACTTGTGCTTGGCTTGCTCAGCGCAATCCCCGTACTCGGCATTCTGTTTGCTATCGTAACATTTGTTCTTGGTTTGTGTGTTGCAGCTTTCACTCCCCTTTTCTTTGGTCTTGTTCAGGCTGCATTCTATGTTGAGATTGAGAACATAAATAAGTCCGGCTACAATCCTTATGCACAGCCTGCTTATGCTCCTCAGAACCCCTACGGACAGAATCCTTATGGACAGAATCCTTATGCTCAGCAGCAGAATCCCTATGCTCAGCAGAACCCTTACGCTCAGCAGCAGAATCCTTATGCGGCACCCAGAGCGCCTCAGCAGAATCCCTATGTTCAGCATCAGGCACCTCCTGCTCAGCCTCAAAATCCCGGTGTTCCGCCACAGAACCCCAATAATCAGTAAACTGAATCAAGGCTGCCGCCATGCGGCAGCCTTTTTTACTTGTCCTAAAAGCCATTGCATGAATTACTTACCAAGTTAGAAGATTATTGCTTTATACAGATAGATAAACAGGAATTTGTCGAACAGTCGGAGACGGTGAAATTATACCCCAATGCTGTCGCATTGCCCTATGGGTTCGACTACACGAATGACCTTTGGTCATTACGTTCCGCTCAGGGTGACTGCTGTGAGATTATCATCCTTTAGCGCTCGTAGATTCTTCGCTACGCTCAGAATGACTCGAGAGTAAATTGATGCTAAGTTTTTCTACATGTAATTTCCGT
>JAFXAN010000080.1 GCA_017517035.1 Clostridia bacterium | reverse complement strand
TGAAGATGGGAAGGCGTGGATATGGCTGTGAGCTTAATCACGATTATTTCAGAGACGGCGTTGGCTATCTTAAGGCTGCGGAAGATGAGATGGGAGCACCAACACTTTTTGATATTTTGGAAGGAGAGATTTAATTATGCACTTTAAAACCATAAAAAGAGACGAGATACTGCCTATGATAGATCAGGCAAAAAATAAGAAGGAGCAGAAAAAGATACTCTGTCAGCTTCTTGAATGTGACACGGGTGAACTTGATGCACTCATAAAAAAGCTTAAAGCTGAAAAAGCAGAAAAAGCGGCGCAGTATGAGCTTTGTGAGGAAGCTTCCGGGAAAGCACCCGAGGCGGATGACAAGGCACTCATAAAGAAGGTCGCAAGGGATGATGAGCTTGCCGCTATTTCTGCATATGCTAACGGGCTTCAAGCTGGGCTTAAGGAAAAAGAGGCGGTTATAGCAACTCTTGAGACTGCGCTTGATGCTTCTGCGGCTGCCGAAGATCAATATAAAGAGCTGATCCGTGATGCGGAGAAGAAGCTGGAGGAGAAAAATGCCGCTCTCACTCTCACGGAAGAGCGACTCAGAAGTGCCCGTGAGCTTCTTATGAAGAACGATAAGAAAATGACGGTTCTTTCCGACGCTCTTGCCAAGGCACTTGCATTTATTGCATCACTTAACGGTGTTATTGCCGATATTTTAAAGGCATGAGGTGAAGCATATGGAAGACAAGGTATGTAAGCACTGCGGGCAGGTAGTAATGGCAGGATATGACTGCGAATGCCAGGGCGCTCAGATGGAGATCAGAACCGAAAAGCAGAAGGTGAAGGCACATGAAGCTATTGATATTCTTTTCGGAGAGCATTGCAAGTCGGACGGCTATGAGCCTGTTTCGGAAAATGAGCTTGTGACGCTCAAAAAGCTCGCAGATAATGTTGCGGAGAGAAATCTTATCTCTTGCACCGCACTTCTCGGTGGCGGTATAAAGGCAAAAATTGTCCGAGGAAGCGAAGGCAGCGTTAAGATCGAGCGCTCCGAGAGTAAGAAAACCCAGACCGAGATCGGTTATTGGAGCAATTAAGGAGGAGATTATGGCAAACGAAAGACTTATATCACTCATAGAGGAGCAGCAGAAAGGGCACGAAAACGAGCCTTTGTTTACGGTAGGTGAACAGCTGCGGGAAATTGCGGAGAGGGAACCGCTTTCGGCAGAGCTTCTTGAAAAGGACCTTGAGACCGATGGAATGAAGCTTGCCGATGCTGCGGCAGCTCTGCAAAAATATGCCGATGAAAACCACGGCAAGGCAAAGTGCTTTTGTATTACTCCAAAGGTTGCGGAGGGTATTCTTCGTAAGTTTTACGGACTTGGAGAAGCGGGAACGGTCGAAGAAAAGAAAGCAGAAGACAGTGACGAAGGCTCACGCATAGATCTTGCGGCATTTTTGTGAGGCAACCATGAAAAAGAAAATGACAAAAGAGGAGTGGGAAGCCGAGGTGGAAGCCACTGTTACCGCTCTTCCAAGTGAGCCGCCCGAGGAAACTGTAGATATCCTTCATGAGAGGGGACTTATCGGAAGCAACATACTTCTTTACAGCGCAGCTATGGTGCATGACCCTTTGGAGAATCGTTCACGCAAGATGGTGAAGGCACATTGCACATTCTGCGGCGAAGAGGTCTACCTTGAACACGTTCCGATTGAAGGCGGTTGTCATATGAGTCAACCTCCCGCACCCTTCGGCTTTGATGATCCTTTAACAAAAGAGTTAGTTTATCATGGTCTCTCTTGCTTATGCCCCTCTTGCGGTGCAGGTGTCGAGGCAATACATATAGGACGGTTCAGACATACATATGAGATAGAATCGGTTTGCTGTCTGTCTCTGCACAACGTGAGAGGGCATCTTGCGCTCCTTGCATGGGTAATAGTAAAAGAATGCAACAAACAGGGCGAGACATTCTTCATTAAGCGTCCCTATGAGGGAATGTTCCTTATAGGCGGCAAGCCCATAAGGGTGAGTGCTCATAAAAATAATATGGGCTACGGTCATGTTTGGCTGTCAAAATTTGAAAGGCGCAAGAGATTCGACATCGAGATCGGAGATTGGGTCTTTGACGAGATAATCAATCCCGATATAGACCTCATTGAAGGTACAGACTGCGCACACAGTGCTCTCGGTGAATATATGAGAAACTGCGGCGGCAAGATATCCCCTGCCTGTTACCTGCTTATGTGGAATAAATTTCCCTGCATCGAAAACCTCACAAGGAACGGCTGTTCGGTTTTGCTATCCGATCTTATCGACTATGCTGAGGGCTACGGTAACAGCTATTCTCATAAGGTATTAAATTATGAGAAGGTTAAGGAGCGAATAAACACGGAGGCAGTAAAGCCTCATGAAATACTTGGTATTGAGAAAGGCGAAATGCACCTTGCAAGAGGGTATTCTCTTTTCCTTCTTGAATTTTATAAATGGGTAAAGGCTGAGAGGGGCTTGCGTCTTGACGAGGAGCAGCTGAAGCGTGCCGATATCTTTAAGCTGTCTACTCTCAAGGAGCTTCTTTCGGGAAAATGGGGACGCTTTATACCTCCCGTTGTAAGAACTGTAAATTATCTTATAAAGCGGAGGAAGATTTACGGAGGCTTTGACGCTATAGGATATCTTCGGGACTATTGGGATATGCTTCTGAAGGTCTATCGCAGGATGCCAGAGGAGCTTATATATCCAAAGGATCTTAAAAGGGCGCACGATGAGGTCATGCTGCGGATAAAAGAAAAGGAAAACAAGGAGCTGACGAGAAAGATAAAGGAACGATTTGATTCTCTTGATGCTCTTTCTTATTCAAGTGAAGCTCTGGGGCTTCTCATCCGTCCTGCGGCATCTCAGGCTGAGCTGATAACCGAAGGGAAGATACTTCATCACTGTGTCGCAGGCTATGCGGCAAATCATGCAAACGGCAAGACCTCTATATTCTTTATACGGCATATAAGTGATCCCGAAATGCCATTTTTTACTCTTGAATACAAAAACGGTAAGGTAGAGCAGAACCGAGGAGAGCACAACTGTGCCAGGACAGAGGATGTTATCGCATTTGAAGCCGAATGGCTGAATCATATAAGAAACTTAAAGGAGATAAGCATATGAATAATGCAATTATAGGAGCTGCACCGACCGTGCCGGCGAGAGAAATAGGAATTGTGACCGCAGAAATAAAGGAGCTTTGCCTTCAAGCCAACAGAACGGCTCTTATGTACGCCATCGAGATTGGCAGAAGACTTTGTGAAGCAAAGAGTGTCCTTCCTCACGGTGAGTGGGGAGCATGGCTTCGTGATGAAGTGAATTTCTCGCAGTCGACCGCAAACAACTTCATGAAATTATTTGATGAATACGGATCGGCGCAGATATCTATTTTCGGTGCTGTTTCAAATTCCCAAACGATTGAGAATTTGCCATATTCAAAGGCATTACAGCTTCTTGCTATCCCTTCGGATGAGAGGGAAGCCTTTGCAAAAGAGGTGGATGCGGAGAATATTTCCGTAAAGGAACTTCAAGCTGCCATAAAGGAGCGTGAGGAATTGAGGGCAAAGCAAGAAGAACTCCGAGAAAGAGCGGAGGAAGCCGAGAAAGCGAGAGACGAAGCAGAAAGAAAGGCTTCCGAGGCTGATGAGCTTAAAAAGAAGCTTGCGGAAGCCAATGACCGATATATGAAGGATCAGGCGGAGCTTCTTAAGGTTAAGGAAAACCTCAAAAAGGCAAAAGCAGATCCTAAGATACCTCCCGAGAAGCTTGCAGAGATCAAAGCAGAAGCGGAGAAAGCCGCAAAGGAAGAGACAGAAAAGGCACTTTCCTTGGAGCTTGATTCTCTTAAAAAGGCTGTACAGGAAGCAGAAAGAGCGAGGATCGAAGCGGAGAGGGCGGCAAAGGCGGCAAACGACGGTTTGGCAGAGGCTAAAAATGCACTGAAAACCGCAAGCCCCGCAGTTACCGCATTCAAAGCACTCTTTGATGTTATGCAGGATAATGCCGCAAAGCTCAAGAAGCGGGTCGAAAATATCAGATCCGAAGATCCCGAAACTGCGACAAAGCTTGATGCTGCACTTCGTGCCTTCGGAGAAAGCCTGGGCAGATGATATGACCGGAAGTGAGATAAAGTGGGCGTTTATGCAGGGGATTCCCGTCAGGCTCATTGACAGGGTGAGGGGGCTTGATATCTGGTATCCGAATATTGATGAAGTCATTTACAGACGGGACGGGAAGCGAGTGGCGGTATCT
>JAFXAN010000079.1 GCA_017517035.1 Clostridia bacterium | reverse complement strand
TAGGGGAGCTGGCACGGCGAAATAACTTGCCGTAGAAAAATAGATACTATTCGCCGTGACTGAAGGGTGTAGCTTGCAAAGTAACTATAAAAAACAAACAAGTTACCTTACACCTCATAAGACCCTTCCGTCTTTTGCCTTGCGGCAAAATCCACCTCCCCTAATTTTGCTTTGCAAAAATCAGTGGAGGCAAGCGAACATCCTCATCTCCGTTTATTTACTTTTTCAACCGTTCGACAAATTACTGTTTATACAATTAATTATGAAATAGAGACTGCCTCAAGAGTGAGGCAGTCCCTTTATGTGTTATCTGATTTCGATCTGCATCGTATAAGCAAGCTTACGAAGGATCTTATTTACATATCCGTCGATCTCTTCACCTGTGAACTCATGATCATCGGGGGTAAATGTCAGGCTGAATGCCATGCTCTTTTTGCCCTCACCGATCTGCTCGCTGCGGTAAACATCAAAGAGATTTACGCTTGTGATATACTTGCATGAGGATTTGATAGCATCCTCAACCGCACCGCAGGTGATCTCCTCGCCCATAACCAGGGCAAGGTCACGCTTTTCTGCGGCAAATTTTGATATAGGCTTATAAACGATATTTGTATTGAATTTTTCTGCGATCTTCTCATAATCAAGCTCTGCAACAAAGACGGGCTTTTCGATTGCCAGCTCCTCGCAAACATCATAAGCAAGCTTGCCCATAAAGCCTACGATCTCGCCGTCAAGGAGAATATTTGCAGTCATTCCGGGGTGCAGATACTGAACAGAACCCTTTTCGTATTTGAATTCAATTCCGAATTCCTTTGCAAGCGCTTCGGCACAGCCCTTGAATGTAAAGAAAGTTTCTCCATCGCCAAATGCGCCGATCGAAAGCATCTTGTGTTCTCTCGGGTAGTTGGTCAAAGGAAGCTCGTCTGCCTCAAAAATGCTTGCAATTTCAAAGAATCTGCCCTCTGTGTTGCCACGGCGGAGATTTCTCACTGCGGCATTTACCATTGAGGGAACGAGAGTTGTTCTCATAAGAGAGAGATCCTCACTTATGGGATTGAGAAGTCTAATGGCGTGTCTTTCCTTTGCATCCTCGGGGAACTTCAGCATATCAAGATCCTTTGGAGAGAAGAAGGAATAGAACATCGACTCGCTATAGCCTTCATAGCAGAGTGCTTTCTTAACACGGTTAACTGTTTTCTGAGCCGCATTAAGTCCTCCGCAGGTTACGCTTGCACTCTTAAGGAATGTGGGGACGATATTATCATATCCGTATGAGCGGATAACCTCTTCTGCAATATCCTGAACATGGCCTTCGATATCGTCACGGTAAGGAGGAACCATCAGATTAAGCTCATCGCCGTTTATTTTCGGCTCAAAACCGAGGGCATCAAGATGACGGATGATCTCTTCATTCGGAACTGTGATTCCCAGAACGGCATTCATTTTCCGGATGCTGACAGTAAGAGGAGTGGGAGCGATATCGCCGCTGACGCTTCTTTCAACATGAACAGAAGATACCTTTCCGCATCCAAGCTCCTCCACAAGATGGAGAGCACGCTTCATGCCGCACTGTGTTGAATATTCGTCAACTCCCTTTTCAAAACGTGAGCTTGAATCAGAGCTTTGACCGAGTGCTCTTGAAGTCTTTCTGACATTGTCACGGGCAAATTTTGCCGCCTCAAAAATAACATCCTTCGTTGTGTCCTTGATCTCTGAATTGAGACCTCCCATGATTCCCGCAAGAGCAACGGGACGGTTTCCGTCGCAGATAACGAGATTGTTTTCGCAAAGCTCAAATTCCTTCTCGTCGAGAGTGACTATCTTTTCGCCCTTTTCTGCGCGTCTTACAACGATCTCGCTGTCCTGAAGGTCAGAAAGGTCAAATGCGTGCATAGGCTGACCGAACTCTTTTAAAACATAGTTTGTGATATCAACGATATTTGAAATGGAGTTGATACCAACCATGCTGAGTCTGCGGCGCATCCAAGCAGGGGATTTATCAATTTTAATATCCGAAACATAGTGACCGATGTATCTGGGGCAAAGCTCGGGAGCTTTGACAGTAACATCAAATTTAAGATCTTTTCCGTTTTCCGTATAGTCGAGAGCAGGCATCTTGAAAGGCTTTTTGAGAACAGCCGCAACCTCACGGGCAATTCCTATGATGCTCTGGCAATCGGGGCGGTTTGCGGTGATGGCGATATCGAAGATATAATCATCAAGACCAACTATGCTCTTTACATCAGCGCCGAGAGGTGCATCCTCGGGAAGCACGAGCAGTCCGCAATATCCGCCGCCCTCGTACATATCCTCATTAACTCCGATTTCAACACCCGAGCAGAGCATACCCTCGGAATCAACTCCGCGGAGCTTGCCCTTTTTGATGGTCATAACGCCTTCAATGGTAACATGATCCTTTGCGGTGGCATAAACCGTTGCTCCAACAAGAGCGGTGGGATATCTGCCGCCGACTTTTACATTATCTGCGCCGCAGCAGATCTGGAATGTACCCTTATCTCCGCAATCCACGGTGCAAATATGAATGTGTGTATCGGGAATCAGCTCGCAGGTCTTTACCTCACCGACAACAACTCCGGAAATATCCTTTCCAAGCTCTATAAGCTCCTCAACCTCAAAGCCTACAGAGAAAAGAAGTCTTTCAAGTTCCTTTGCGGGAACATCAATTTCAACATAATCTTTAAGCCAACTAAGCGGTGCTAACATTTTTTTACCCTCCTTAGTTTTTGAATTGCTCTGCGAATCTTGTGTCAGATTCGAAGAGAGTTTTGATATTGTTAATGCCGTATTTCAGCATTGCGATTCGCTCAACGCCCATACCGAAAGCAAATCCCGAATATTCATCGGGGTCGATGCCGCAGTTTTCGAGAACATGGCGGTTTACAACTCCTGCGCCAAGGACCTCTATCCATCCGGTACCCTTGCAGAGCTTGCAGCCCTTGCCGCCGCACTGGAAGCAGCTTACATCAACCTCAACCGAAGGCTCGGTGAATGGGAAATATGAGGGACGGAGACGGGTAACAACTCCTTCACCGAAGATCTGTGCAGAGAATGTATCGAGCATACCCTTAAGATCGCAAAGAGTGATTCCCTTATCTACCACAAGTCCCTCCATTTGAGAGAACATTGGGGAGTGGGTCGCATCATCGTCCGAGCGGAAAACCTTACCGGGGGAGAGGATCTTGATGGGAGGCTTCTTGTTCTCCATAACGTGTATCTGACCTGCGGAGGTCTGTGTGCGGAGCAGGAAGTCCTTTGAAACATAGAATGTGTCCTGCATATCGCGTGCGGGATGATCCTCGGGTGTGTTGAGGGCGGTGAAGTTATAATAATCATTTTCGATCTCGTTGCCCTCGAAAACCTCAAAGCCCATTCCGGCAAAAATGTCGATAAGCTCATTTACGATGAGCGTATCGGGGTGGAGTGTTCCTGTATTTTTTGTAACTGCAGGCATTGTAACATCAACTGCCTCAGCCTCGTTTCGTCTCTGAAGCTCGATGCTCTTCATTTTTGCATCGGTCTCCTCAAAGCGGGCGATTGCCCATTCCTTGATCTCGTTCACAACCTTACCAAAGGCAGGGCGCTCCTCTTTCGGAACATCCTTCATGCCCTTCATAAGCTGAGCGATCTTGCCCTCCTTGTTATCGAGGAAGGTTTTTCTGAATTCGTAAAGAGCTTTTGAGGAATCGAATTTGTCGATGCCGTTTTCGATCTCTTCGCGTATTTCGCGGATCTTTTCTTCCATCATGTTTTTATATATCCTTTCGTATAATTTACAAAAAAATAAACTCCGCCCATGTTTCAGGACGGAGCGTTTGCTTCGTGTTACCACCTGAATTTCCGTGCAGGCACGGACAACTCAAACCGTCTTTAACGGAACGACCCGAATCGGACTACGCCAATAAACTTTCACCCGATCTGCTCCAAAGGGAAATGCTATTTTTCTGCCACAGCGGTGGATTTCAGCCCATGTCAACCGTCTCTGCTCTGTGCCACATGAAAAAAGCCGTCTTTTTCACAGCATTTAATATATCCGTTGTATTTTAACATATTTTATCCAATTTGTCAAGGGGTATGGCTTATAAATTAATAACAGTACTTTGATGGAGATTTTCCGTAATAACGCTTAAAGGCACGGCTGAAGGAATAGATATCCGAAAATCCGACGCTTTCGGCAACCTCGGAAACCGAGCGTTTTTCTAAAAGGAGCAGTAAAGCCCTGTTCATTCTGATTTCTGTGAGCTTTTTATATGGCGTTGTGTCGAGGTGCTTCAAAAATAGCTTGCGGAGATAGATTTCGCTGATGAAGCAAGCAGAAGCGATATCATGTGATGATAGATCGCTTTTTTTATAGCTTTTCAACATAAATTCAATGGCTTTTTCAACCGTTTTTTCAGCATTTGAAGTGTTTTTATCTTCCATATTTTGTGAGAAAAGCTCACAAGAGAGGGAATATAGCTCCTTTAAGGCTAAAATGTGAGAAAGAGGTTCGCCCAAAAGCGATGCGCTTTTTATGCTTTTGCATTTTTCTCTTGCAAAGTCCTCAGAAGAAGCTGCAAGACTTAAAGGTTTTGAGAATTTTTCAAGAGTTTTGAAATTGAAAACTATGCTTTCCGCATCTTCAATACACTCATTGGTATATTTAAGTCCTTCGGGAAGGAAGACCGAGTGATCTTTGTCACTGAAAAGTACGGTGTCGTCTGTTGTGAATTTAATTTTTCCGCTGAATGTAACAATAAAGCAAGAAGAATGCCTGCACTCAAATTCCACCTTTTTGCCTTTCGTGTCGATTGCCCGAAAGGGAGTATTATATTCGGTTATGATGAATTTTCCGTTTTCCATATTATCACCCCGTTTATATTATACATCAGAGTATAAAAAAAGACAATACTTTTTTATAAAAAACGGTTTTTTAGATGATTTAGTATAAAAAATGATAAATTGTATATAGTATTTGCTATTTGGATAAGGTGTAAAATCTGTTATAATTATAAAAAAATTAGGAGGAAAAATTATGAAATTTGAAGGTAAGGTTGCACTTATAACAGGTGCATCGGTTGGTATTGGCAGAGCGGTTGCACTGATGCTTGCGGAGAAGGGTGCTAAAACGGTTCTTGCGGACATAAACTATGAGAAGCTTGAAAAGGTAAAGGGCGAGGTTGAGGCACTTGGCAGCGAAGCGCTTATTTACGATTGTGATGTGAGCGATGAAGCAAAAGTCAATTTTGTTTGTGCAGATGCTGAAAAGAAGCTTGGTAAAATTGACATTTTGGTAAATAATGCGGCAATTTGGAGAAGCCATACGCCTTTCACAGAGCTTAGCATTGAGGAATGGAAAAAGTATTTTGACGTAAATGTCTGGGGAACGGTATATTTCACAAGGGCGGTTCTTCCCGGTATGCTGGAGCGTGGATACGGTCGTATTATCAATGTTGCATCTGTTGCGGGCGTTTACGGAAATGCCAATATGGTTCATTATTCGGCGAGCAAAGGCGCTGTTATCGCAATGACAAGGGCACTTGCCAAGGAGGTTACGGAAAAGGGAGTTCTTGTGAATGCAGTTTCTCCCGGAAGCGTAAGCTCTTCAATGAATGAAGATATGGATTCCTATCAGCCTACTGAACTTGCTTTTATAGGAAGAACGGGAACCGACAGGGAGAATGCAAGCCTTATCTGCTATCTTGCAAGCGATGATGCAAGCTATATCTCGGCTCAAAATATTCAGATCGACGGCTGCAGAAAAAAACAGTAATTTATCGAACAGTAAGGTTTTCTGGGGGGATAGTATACGGAAATTGTTTATCTGAGGAGAAGTTAGTTACTGTTTAGCGCCTCATGCCGGCGGGCACTTCCTTTGGCCCGCCCCAAAGGAAGCAAAAGTCTCCCAAGGCGTTCCCCCTTGGGTATCTCCCCTTTTCTCGGTAACCAACGCAGACAAAAGACTTTGCCT